>NZ_JBAKGU010000001.1:0-501937 GCF_049065455.1 Microbacterium sp. SA156 | reverse complement strand
GCTCCCGCTCCGGCTGCTGCTCCCGCCGCCCCGGCTGCTCCCGCTCCGGCTGCTGCTCCCGCCGCCCCGGCTGCTCCCGCTCCGGCTGCTGCTCCCGCCGCCCCGGCTGCTCCCGCTCCGGCTGCTGCTCCGGCCGCGCCTGCGGCGCCGGCCGCGCCCGCCGGCGAGGACGAGAAGCTCTACGTGACGCCGCTCGTGCGCCGTCTCGCGGCGCAGAACAATGTCGACCTGTCCACGGTCAAGGGCACGGGCGTCGGCGGCCGCATCCGCAAGGAGGACGTCCTCAAGGCCGCGGAGGGCGCTGCCGCCGCTCCGGCTGCCGCGCCGGCTGCCGCTGCGGCGGTCAAGCCCGAGCCGTCGCCGCTGCGCGGCACGACCGCCCCGATGTCGCGCCTGCGCAAGGTGCTGGCGTCGCGCGCCGTCGAGTCGATGCAGAAGACCGCTCAGCTGACCACGGTCGTCGAGGTCGACGTCACGAAGCTCGCCGCCTTCCGCGACGAGGTCAAGGGCACGTTCCTCGAGAAGACCGGCGACAAGCTGTCGTTCCTGCCGTTCTTCGCCCTCGCCGCCGCCGAGGCGCTGCAGGCGTACCCGATCGTCAACGCGACGGTCGACGGCGAGAACAACATCGTCTACCCGCCGACGGAGAACCTCTCCATCGCGGTCGACACCGAGCGCGGTCTCCTCACCCCGGTCGTCCGCGACGCCGGGTCGAAGAACCTCGCGCAGATCGCCCACGAGATCGCCGACCTCGCCGCGCGCACGCGCGACAACAAGCTGAAGCCGGACGAGCTCTCGGGCGGCACCTTCACCCTGACGAACACCGGATCGCGCGGCGCGCTGTTCGACACGCCGGTCGTGTTCCTGCCGCAGTCGGCGATCCTCGGCACGGGCGTCGTCTTCAAGCGCCCCGGCGTCGTGAAGGTCGACGGGGTCGAGGCCATCGGCATCCGCTCGTACGTGTACCTCGCGCTCTCGTACGACCACCGCACGATCGACGGCGCGGACGCCGCCCGCTTCCTGTCGGCGGTCAAGGCGCGCCTCGAGGCGGCGGACTTCGCGGGCGACCTCGGCATCTGAGGTCGATGCGCCCCGCGCGAAGGGGGCCGGATGGACGCACCGCGTTCATCCGGCCCCCTTCGCCGTGTCGTAGACCTGGCGCAGGCGCCATGCGCCGTCGACCCGCTCGAGCACGACGTGCCGGGTCTCGCCGTCCACCACGGCGCGGGTGACGGCGACATCCCCGAAGTCGTCGAGAAGGGCCACGGTGGCGTCATCCGCCCCCTCGACGAGCCGCGCCGTCGCCTGCTCGGGCGTCTCGTCGTCGACCCCGTCCGCCTCGGGGCCGTGCTCGCTCTCGGGCGCGCCCGCGGCATCTGCCGGCTCGGCAGCCGCGGCCGGCTCCTCTGCGGCGCCCGCGCCGGGCGACGCGTCCGACGGCCACAGGGCTCCGGCGAGGAGGACCGCGGCCGCGCATGCGCCTCCGACGAGAAGCGGAGCGCGACGCGAGCCCGTGCGCGCGCCGCGCGGCCGCAGACGGGCTCGGATGAGCGCCGCCCCCTCGCGCAGCCCCTCCCACGCGCGCGTCGCCAGCATCCCCACGCCCGCATCGACGTGCCGGTCGATCCAGTCGCTCCAGGCTGGCATCGCCGCGCGGTCCGGCTGGTCCGCGCCCTGACGCCGTTCGGGCGTCGCTGCCGCGTCCGAGTTCTCGGCGCCGTCGTCCGCTCGGAGCAGAGGTCGCGGCGCGCAGGCGTCGAACAGCCGCGACTCGAGCTCGGGGAGCGCGCGGTGGAGCCCGCGCGGGCGCTCGAGCGCGGTCGCGCACTCGTCGAGTGCGCGCCGCACGACGCGGTCGCCCGATGCCTCGCTCACGGTCGCCAGCACGCGCCGTGCGGAGGCCTCGGCGGCATCCCCGGCACCGAGAGCGAGCACCGGGCGCGCCTCGTCGGTGAGCCACCACTCGCCGCTCGGCCCGTGCTCGTCCCCCGCGCGGCCCGCCCAGGCCTCCTGCACGCCGCGGAGGACGCTCACCGCGAGCGTCACGATCTCCCCGCCCGCGAGCGCCGGCCCGCGTGCGAGCCGTCCGGCGAGCCAGGTCTCCAGGCGCGCGACGCACCACGGCAGCGCGAGCGCGTGGCCATCCGGAAGCCGCACGATGTCGACCGGAGCGAGCACGTGCTGCGCGCCGGCGGCACGCCATCCTTCCCATCCCTCCGCCGCTTCGGTCCGCACGAGCTGGACCACATCGTCGCCGGCAGCCGCGAGCTCACCCGCGAGCGGCGCACCGGGAGGAGCCACGTGTCGGATCAGCCGATACGCGCCGGTCCCCTCGGAGATGCCCGGCTCCCCCGAGATCACGTCGTCCCACCCCATGCGCCCACTCTCGCCCGCAGGGGCCGCGAGGCGCGCGGCGGATCGCGCCGACGCGCCCGACGCGCCGTCCGGAGGCGCCTGTGCACGCGTCGTCGGCCGCTCAGCGGCACTCGGGCGCACCCGCGCGCCGGTAGGCTTGTCCCATGGCACGCAGCACTTCCGCCGAGAAGCGACCCGGCTTCTTCTCGCAGATCAGGTCACTGTTCACGTTCACCCGTGAGGCCTTCCCCTGGCTCGGCTGGCTGCTCGCCGGGATCGTGGTGCTCGGCGTCGCCCTCGGCGTCGTCGTCGGCTTCCTGCTGCAGCCGCAGTGGTGGGGCATCCTCCTCTGGGGCATCACCGGACTCATGGTCGGCGCGCTCGCTGCCATGATGACCATGACGCGCTTCTCGACGCGCGCGATGTACCGCAAGCTCGACGGCATGCCCGGCGCGAGCGGCCACGTCCTCTCGAACATGCTCGGCCGCAACTGGCGCGGCGAGGAGATGCCGGTCGGCATCAACCCCAAGACGCAGGAGGCGGTCTACCGCGCCGTGGGCCGCGGCGGCATCGTCGTCGTCGGAGAGGGCTCCAAGGGCCGGCTCACGCGCCTCATGCGCGACGAGCGGATGCGCGCCCAGCGTGTGGCGTCGGGCGTTCCGGTCCACGAGTTCTACGTCGGCCACGGCGAGGGCGAGGTGCCGATCGACCAGCTCGCGAAGACGATCAAGGCCCTGCCGAAGGCGATCGACCGCGCGACGATGGGCGCCGTGCTGCAGCGCATCGAGTCGGTGTCGCAGTCGATCACGTCGCTGCCCATCCCGAAGGGCATCGACCCGACGAAGGTCCGCTCGCAGCGGCCGCGCTGACCCTCTGACATGACGATGCCCTCGCCGCGCGGCGAGGGCATCGTCATGTCAGGGGCGTCACGCGCGCAGGAGAACCGTCCCGGCGGCCTTGTCATGCAGGCCCCGCTGGTCCTGGTCCCACACGACGGCCGGGATCACCAGCATGAGGAGCGCGGTGCGCACGATCGGCCGCCAGACGCCCGTCCACGCGCCATCCGCTCGGACCAGGCGCATCCCGACGAGCCGGTGCCCTGGGCTCCCGCCGAGCATGGGGATGAAGAGCACCTGCAGCGCCGCGAACACCATGAGCGGCGTGAACATCGTGAGACCGGCCTCGCTGGGCAGAGCGAACTGGTCGTACCCGAAGAAGGCGGATGCGATGAGGGTCGCCGCCGCGTAGTCGATCGCGAGCGCGGCGATGCGGCGGCCAGGACGGGCGATCGAGCCGGCGCCCGATGCCGGCAGGCCCAGGCTGGCCCCCGGGTGGTCGGCGTGGGTGGGGGATGTCACCCGACGAGCCTAGAGGAACCGGGCTGTGTAACATGCCGGAAACATAAGGGACATGACGAGGCAACGCCGGAGCCGTAGGTTTGCCGCGTCGTCCGTTCCACGGATTGCCCCACCCGAGATCCCACAACTGGAGCCTCAATGTTCAAAGATTCCTCCGAGGTCCTGAAGTTCATCAAGGACGAGGACGTCAAGTTCCTCGACATCCGCTTCACGGACCTTCCCGGCGTCCAGCAGCACTTCAACATCCCGGCTTCCACCGTGGACGAGGAGTTCTTCACGGTCGGCCAGCTCTTCGACGGCTCCTCGATCCGCGGGTTCGCGAACATCCACGAGTCGGACATGCAGCTCATCCCCGACGTGTCGACGGCATACCTCGACCCGTTCCGCGAGGCGAAGACGCTCATCATGGTCTTCGACATCTACAACCCGCGCAACGGCGAGATCTACGCGAAGGACCCGCGTCAGGTCGCCAAGAAGGCCGAGAAGTACCTCGCCTCCACCGGCATCGCCGACACCGCGTACTTCGCTCCCGAGGCCGAGTTCTACATCTTCGACGACGTGCGCTACGAGGTGAAGCAGAACGCGAGCTTCTACTCGGTGGACTCCGAGGAGGGCGCGTGGAACACGGGCCGCGCCGAAGAGGGCGGCAACCTGGCCAACAAGACCCCGTACAAGGGCGGCTACTTCCCGGTGTCCCCCGTCGACAAGACGGCTGACCTCCGCGACGACATCAGCCTCAAGCTCATCGAGGCCGGCCTCGAGCTCGAGCGCGCGCACCACGAGGTGGGCACGGGCGGCCAGCAGGAGATCAACTACCGCTTCGACACCATGGTGCACGCGGCCGACGACATCCTGAAGTTCAAGTACATCGTCAAGAACACGGCCGAGGAGTGGGGCAAGGTCGCGACCTTCATGCCCAAGCCGCTCTTCGGCGACAACGGCTCCGGCATGCACACGCACCAGTCGCTGTGGGCCGACGGCAAGCCCCTCTTCTACGACGAGACCGGCTACGGCGGCCTGAGCGACATCGCCCGCTGGTACATCGGCGGCATCCTCGCGCACGCTCCCGCGGTCCTCGCGTTCACGAACCCGACGCTGAACAGCTACCACCGTCTCGTCAAGGGCTTCGAGGCTCCCGTGAACCTCGTCTACTCCGCCGGCAACCGCTCCGCGGCCATCCGCATCCCGATCACCGGCTCGAACCCGAAGGCCAAGCGCATCGAGTTCCGCGCCCCCGACGCGTCGGGCAACCCGTACCTCGCGTTCGCCGCGCAGCTCATGGCCGGCCTCGACGGCATCAAGAACCGCATCGAGCCGCACGAGCCGGTCGACAAGGACCTGTACGAGCTCCCCGCCGAGGAGGCCAAGGGCATCCCCCAGGTCCCGAACTCGCTGCAGGACTCGCTCGACGCGCTCCGCGAGGACCACGCGTTCCTCCTCGAGGGCGGCGTGTTCACGCAGGAGCTCATCGACACCTGGATCGAGTACAAGGAGGAGAACGAGATCAAGCCGCTCGCGCAGCGTCCTCACCCCTTCGAGTACGAGCTGTACTTCGGCGTCTGAGCCGCGCACAGCGATGCTGAGGAGCGCCCCGGGGACCTGTTCCCCGGGGCGCTCCCGCGTCCGTGGAAGGATGGCGCCATGAGCGACTCGCGCGTGATCGCCGTCTTCAGCACGAAGGGCGGCGTCGGGAAGACGACGACCGCCGTGAACCTCGCCTGGCAGGCCGCAGCGGACGGGCATCGCGTCCTGCTGTGGGACCTCGATCCGCAGGCGGCCGCGACGTGGCTGCTCGGTGTGCGCCAGAAGCTGCGCGGCGGTGCGGAGGCGGTCCTCTCAGGCGAGCGATCGGCCGCCAAGGCCATCCGGGAGACGTCGGTCGACGGGGTGGACGTCCTGCCCGCGGACGCCTCCTATCGCGACCTCGACATCGCCCTGGACGCGACGAAGAAGTCGGGGTCGCGCCTCGCGCGCGTCCTGAAGCCGCTGCGCGACGACTACGACGTCGTGATCCTCGACTGCCCGCCGGGCGCATCGCTCGTCGCCGAGAACGCCCTGCGTGCGGCCGACGTCGTGCTCGCGCCGCTCGCGCCGTCGCTGCTCTCGCTGCGGTCCTTCGACCAGGTGCGCGACCTGCTCGCGGAGGACGGGCGCGACGCCGCGCTCGTGGCGTTCCTCACGATGGTCGACCGGCGCAAGCGCAGCCACCGCGACGCCGCTGACGAGCTGCCGTCGCGCGTCGCCGAGATCACCGACATCGTCGTGCCGTTCACGGTCGTCGCGGAGCGGATGGGCGAGAAGCACGCGGCGATCGGCGCCTTCGCTCCGCGCTCAGAGGCCGCGAAGGCCTACGCGGCGCTGTGGCACCGGGTCGCGCGCGCCTGAGGGGCCATCCGCCCCTCGGCCGCTAGGCGGGATCGCCGTAGAAGAGGCGCTCGAACACCTTCCGCGACCGTCGCGACGCGCGCAGCCAGTCCTCCTCGACGTCGTTCGCCGAGTACGGCGGGTACTCGAGGATGCGCCCGATGCCGTCGAGCGCGCGACGGTCCGTCGGCAGCACGTCGCTCGTGTTGCCGGAGTACAGCGTGTTCGCGGAGCGCAGGCGGGCGGCGAGCCGCCACGCTGCCGCCAGCTGCTCGGCGTCGGCCTCCGACACGAGGCCTGCCTCCCTGGCCGCCGTGAGCCCCGCGATCGTGGACGTCGTCCGCAGCTCGGGGCGCGCGTGGCCGTGCTCGAGCTGCAGCAGCTGGACGAGCCACTCGACGTCGCTCAGACCGCCCGGACCGAGCTTGAGGTGCCGGGTGCGGTCGATCCGCTGCGGCATGCGCTCGTTCTCGACGCGAGCCTTGATCCGCTTGATCTCCCGCGTCGAGGCGAGGTCGATGCGCTCGGGGTAGCGGATCTCGTCGGCCATCGCCATGAAGTCGCCGATGAGCTTCGCCGAGCCGGCCACGCCGCGCGCCCGGAGCAGCGCCTGCGCCTCCCACGAGAGCGACCACCGCCGGTAGTACTCGGCGTACGCGTCGAGCGAGCGCACGATGGGGCCGCTTCTGCCCTCGGGGCGCAGCTCCGCGTCGAGATCGAGCGGCAGCCGGAAGTCCTCCGACACGCGACGCAGCTCCGACACGATCCGCGCGGCGAGGTCGTGTGCGCGCGTGGGATCGACCTGCTCGGGCCGGTACACGTAGAGCACGTCGGCGTCCGACCCGAACCCGAGCTCGGCTCCGCCGAAGCGGCCCATCCCGATGATCGCGAAGTCGAGCGAGTCGTCCTCCGGCGGCACGACGTCCCGCCGCACGGCGCGCAGCGTCGCCTGGATCGTGACCTCCGTGATGGTGGTCAGCGCGTCGCCCAGCTCCTCGATCGTGATCGCGCCGAGCACCGCGCCCATGGCGGTTCGCAGCATCTCGCGGCGGCGGAGGGCGCGCACGGCGGCCATCGCCTCCTCGAGCCCCGCATGACGGTCCTGGATGGCGCGCGCCTCCGCCCGCAGGACGTCGCCGGCTCGCGGGCGCAGCCGCTCCTGATCGTCGAGCCACGCGACCGACTCGGGGATCCACTCCATGAGATCGCCGATGTACCGCGACCCCGACAGCATCTTCGTGAGCCCCTCGGCGGCGCCCGTCGAGTCGCGGAGCATGCGCAGGAACCACGGGGTGTCACCGAGGCGCTCGCTGATGCGCCGGTACGAGACGAGGCCGTGGTCGGGGTCGACGCCGTCCGCGAACCAGCGGAGCATGACCGGCATGAGGTGGCGCTGGATGGTCGCCTTCCGGCTGAGACCCGAGGTGAGCGCGCGGATGTGCCGCAGCGCGCCGCCCGGGTCGCGGAGGCCGATCGCGGCGAGGCGGGCGTGCGCCTCGTCGGCCGTGAGGCTGCGCTGATCCTCGGGGAGCGCCGCGACCGCGGACAGCAACGGGCGGTAGAACAGGCGCACGTGCACGTCGCGCACCTCGCGCTTGATGCGCTCCCAGAGGCGCTGGACCCCCTCCCCCGTGTCGGCGAGTCCGCTCGCGCGCGCGAGCACGCGCAGGCCCTCGTCCGTGCGCGGCATGAGGTGCGTGCGCGTGAGGCCGATCAGCTGGAGGCGGTGCTCGAGCAGCCGGAGCATGCGGTAGTCGCGCGCGAACGTCGCGGCGTCCTGTCGCCCGATGTACCCCTCGGCGACCAGCGCGTCGAGCGCGTCGAGCGTTCCCGCGATGCGGATCGTCGTGTCGGCGACTCCGTGGACGAGCTGGATGAGCTGGACCGTGAACTCGACGTCCCGGATGCCGCCGGGGCCGAGCTTCAGCTGGTAGGGGACGTCAGCGGGCGGGATGTGCTCCATGACGCGTTCGCGCATCCCCTGCACGCTGTCGACGAAGTTCTCCCGCCCCGCGCTCGCCCAGACCTTGGGCTGCGTCCCCGCGACGTACGCGGCGCCCAGGTCGCGGTCTCCCGCGAGCGGCCGCGCCTTGAGGAGGGCCTGGAACTCCCACGAGTGCGCCCATCGGTCGTAGTAGGCGAGGTGCGAGGCGAGGCTGCGCACGAGCGCGCCCTGCTTGCCCTCGGGGCGGAGATTCGCGTCGACCTCCCACAGCGGGGGCTCGACCTCCATCTCCGAGATCCCGCGCATCGTCTGGACCGCGAGGCGGTGCGCGATGTCGAGGGCCCGCGCCTCCGTGATCTCGGCGTCGTCGGCGACTCCCCCGACGAAGATGACGTCGACGTCGGAGACGTAGTTGAGCTCGCGCGCCCCCGCCTTCCCCATCCCGATCACGGCCAGGCGCGTCTGCGCGACCTCGCCGCGCGGGAAGAGGCCTGCCCCGGCCGCGCCCGTCGCCGCGCGCGCACGTGCGACCGCGAGAGACGCCTCGAGAGCGGCGCCCGCGGCGTCGGCGAGCGCCGCCGAGACGTCCCTCACGGCGTCGACCGGGTCGTCGGAGAGCAGGTCGTAGGCCGCGATGCGCGCGAGCTGCTCGCGGTAGGCGACGCGCAGCGCCACCCACGCCGACTCGTCGGCGGTCGCGGCGAAGCCGTCCTCCGCGCCGACCGCGCCGAGCAGGGCGCCGCGCAGCGCGGCATCGTCCGGGAGCACGTCGCCCGCGTCGACGAGCGCCGGGAACGACCCGGGCCGTCGCAGGTAGAAGTCGGCGAAGCCGCGGGACGCCCCGAGCAGACGCCACGCGACGGCCCTGCCGTGCGGATCCGCGAGAGTGGCGGCGACCTCCTCGGGTGCTCGACGGGCGATCCGGAGGAGGCCGTCCAGTGCCTCGTCCGGATCGGCTGCGCCGCCCGCGTGCTCGAGCAGCGCCTCACGCGGCAGACCCGCGAGCTGCGACAGCTCCGAGATCTCCGCGTCGGCGCGCTCGAGACGGCTGAACCCCATCCGCGCGAGCCCGGTCAGACCGGTGGCGCGGCTGCCCGTCGTCATCGCGATGCGCCCGGCGTCAGATGACGTCGAGCGTCGACTTCAGCTCGTACTGCGTCACCTGCGCGCGGTACGCGTCGTACTCGCGGCGCTTGTTCGCGAGCACGTAGCGGAACACCTGCTCGCCGAGCGTCTCCGCGACGAGCTCGCTGTCCTCCATGAGCTTGATCGCGTCGTACATGCTCGTCGGGAGCGACTGGTACCCGAGGGCTCGGCGCTCGGCACTCGAGAGCGCGCCCACGTTGTCCTCGGCCTCGGGAGCGAGCTCGTACTCCTCCTGGATGCCCTTGAGGCCCGCGGCGAGCATGAGCGAGTACGCGAGGTACGGGTTCGCCGCGGAGTCGATCGCGCGGTACTCGACGCGCGCCGAGCCGCCCTTGCCGGGCTTGTAGAGCGGCACGCGGATGAGCGCCGACCGGTTGTTGTGCCCCCACGTGACGTAGCTCGGCGCCTCGTCCCCGCCCCACAGGCGCTTGTACGAGTTGACGAACTGGTTCGTGACGAGAGCGATCTCGTTCGCGTGGCGCATGAGACCCGCGATGAACTGTCGCCCGACCCGGGAGAGCTGGTACTGCGCGCCCTCCTCGAAGAACGCGTTCACGTCGCCCTCGAAGAGCGACATGTGGGTGTGCATGCCGCTGCCCGGCTCGCCCGCGAGCGGCTTGGGCATGAAGGTCGCGTGCACGCCCTCCTCGATCGCGACCTCCTTGACGACCGTGCGGAAGGTCATGATGTTGTCCGCCATCGTCAGCGCGTCGGCGTAGCGCAGGTCGATCTCGTTCTGCCCGGGGCCGACCTCGTGGTGGCTGTACTCGACCGAGATCCCGAGGTCCTCGAGCATGCGCACCGCACGGCGGCGGAAGTCGTGCGCCGTGCCGCCGGGCACGTTGTCGAAGTAGCCGGCCCGGTCGACGGGCTCGGGGCCCTCGGCGCCGAAGCTGCTCGACTTGAGGAGGTAGAACTCGATCTCCGGGTGCGTGTAGAACGTGAAGCCCGCATCGGCCGCCTTCGCGAGCGTGCGCTTCAGGACGTTGCGCGGCTCAGCGGGAGCGGGCTGGCCGTCGGGCGTCGTGATGTCGCAGAACATGCGCGCCGTCGGGTCGACCTCGCCGCGCCACGGCAGGATCTGGAACGTCGACGGATCCGGGAACGCGAGGAGATCCGACTCGTACGAGCGGGTCAGGCCCTCGATCGCGGAGCCGTCGAAGCCGATGCCCTCCCGGAAGGCGCCCTCCACCTCGGCCGGCGCGATCGCCACCGACTTCAGGGTGCCGAGCACATCGGTGAACCACAGGCGCACGAACTTGACGCCGCGCTCCTCGATCGTGCGGAGCACGAAGTCCCTCTGCTTGTCCATCGGATCCTCTCTGCGACCTGACGTCCGCTCGCGCGGCGCGTTCTCAGACTACTGGTCCGCCGAGCCGTCTCGACGCGCCGACCAGTCGTCCTCGCGCGCGTCCTCCTCGGCCCATGCGCGCGAGCGCGCTTCGAGCACCTCGGGAGCCTTCGCTGCCTCCTCGGCGGTGTCGAACGGGCCTGCCCGGTCGACGGCCGGCGAGACGAGGCCGAACTCCACCTCGCCCGTGCGCAGGTTGTACCAGTACTTCTTCTCGGGGTCGTCGTCGAAGCTCATGTCCCGATCCTAGGCACGTCGGCGACGGCGGGCCAGGAGCCCGGCCGCGGCGACGAGGACGAGCCCGAACGCCATGGCGCCCTGCACCCACGGCCCCACGACGACGCCGGCCGTCGTGCCCTCGCGCAGCTCGACATCGGCGATCATCGCCCCCGCCTCGTCGATCGGCAGCGCGTCGACCACCGAGCCGTCGGCCGCGATGATCTGGCTCGTGCCGGTCGTCGACAGGTTCACGACGCTCCGGCCCGTCTCGATCGCGCGCATGCGCGCGAACGCGAGCTGCTGCAGATTCTCGTCGGTCCCCCGGAAGTCGGCGTTGTTCGTCTGGAACATGAACACCTCGGCGCCGTCGGCGATGCCCTCCGCGATGAGGGAGTCCGAGATCACGTCGAAGCAGATCGCGAGGCCGATGCCCACGCCGTCGACGTCGAACACCGGCGAGTCGTCACCGGGGGTGTACTCCCGCTGGATGAGCCCGATGAGGTCGGGGGCGAGGGCCTCGAAGAGCGGTCGGTCGGGCACGTACTCCCCGAACGGCACCGGATGGCGCTTGGAGTGCAGCTGCGTCGCGCCATCCTCGGTCCACAGCATCGAGGTGTTGTAGATCGGGTCGTCGCCCGAGGTGGGATCTCCCCCGCGGGCGGACGCGGCGTTCATGAGCAGCGGCGCGTCGAGCGCGCCCACGACGGTGTCGAGATAGAGCGCGGTGGTCTCGTTGTAGAGGGGGTCGCTGTCGACGCCGCCCTCGGGCCACAGCACGACGTCGACATCGGCGTCCCGCAGCGGCTCCGACGCCGTGATCTGCGCGTTCAGCACGTCATACGGCTCGCGTGCGTCGAGATAGGCGGCCGGGCCGTTCCCCTGCACGGCCCCGACCGAGATCTCCCCCGCGGGCGCGGTCGGGAACGGCGGGACGAGCATGAGCACGGCGAGCAGCGCAGCGGGCGCGACGAGGGCCAGCACGCGCCGGCCCGTGCGATCAGCCGAGCGCGCCATCCGCACGGCCTCGATCGCGAGGGCGCACACGAGGACGATGACGAAGGTGATCCCGCTCACGCCGATCCACGACGACAGCGGCGCGAGCGGGCTCTCGGACTGGCTCATGCCGACGCGCCCCCACGCGAATCCTCCGTACGGCCACGAGCCGAGGGTCGCCTCGCGCCACGTCCACAGCATGGCGACGGCGACGGGCAGCACGACGAGGCGGACGGCCCCGGCGCGCGACGCGCGCGGGAGCCACCGGTAGGCGAGGGCGAGCGGGATGGCGCCGATCGCCATGAGCGCGGCCTCCACGACGGCGAGCGCGACCCACGGCACCCAGGCGAACGGGTTGTCGCCGAGGAACCCCGCGGCCCACGAGACGTGCGGCAGGTAGAACGCGAGCGCGAAGACGAAGCCCACGAGCAGCGCCGAGGCGATGCGGCGTCCGACGAGGGACGCGAGCGACAGGGCGACGGCGGGGAACGCGAGCGGCCAGATCCCGACCGCGGGGAAGGCGGCGTCGAGGGCGAGCCCGCCCGCGGCCGCCGCGACGGCCGCCGCCCACAGCGGCAGCAGGGGGCGTTCGGGCATAGGCGACAGCCTATTGCCCGCGCCTCGGCGACTGCCTGGACGAGGCGCGGGCCGCGCTCACACGGAGCTGTAGGCCACGATGCCCCGTCGCACGGCGTCGAGCGCGGTCCGCGCAGTGCGCGCGAGATCGCCCTCCGCCACGATCGACAGCTGGTCGAGCAGGTCGATCGTCTGCTTGGCCCAGCGCACGAAGTCGCCTGCCGCCATGTCGGCGGCCGTCAGCACCCGATCGAGGGCCTGGCCGCGCGCCCACATGTGCATGGCGGTAGCGAGCGCGGTCGCGGGCGGGTTCGATCCCGGCAGCCCGTGATCGCGCTCGAGGTCGTCGAGTCGGCTCCAGAGCTCCTCGGTCGCGGCGAGCGCCTCCCGGAAGGCTCCCCGTGGCAGGCCGTGCGCCTCGGGCGCCTCGTCGCGCCGCGGCTCGTAGACGAGCGCACAGGCGAGGGACGCGAGACCCGCGGCGTCGAGCCGGCTCCAGAGCCCCTGCCGGAGCGACTCCGCCACGAGCAGGTCGCGCTCGCCGTAGATCCGCCGCATCCTCCGGCCGGCGGCGGTCAGCGCGAGGCCGGCCTCTCCCGGCTCGACGTACTCGAGCTCCGCGAGCACGTCGAGGATGCGGTCGAACTGGCGCGCGACGCTCCCCGTGCGCCCCTCGATCTGACGACGCAGCTTCGTGACGTCACGGCGCAGTCGCCAGAACCGCTCGCCCCAGCGCGCGTGCTTCTCCCGGTCGGGGCACTGGTGGCAGGGGTGCCGCTGCATGCGCTTGCGCAGACTCTGGATGCGGTCCAGGCGCTGCTGACGCCGAGCGCGCGACGCGCTCACGTCCTTGCGGTCGGCCTTCTCGAGGTCGCTGAGCTCGCGCCGGATCCCCGCGTACTCGGCGAAGTCGCCGCGATCGCACGCCATGGCCTTCTCGTATCCGGCGAGGGACTCCTCGGCCTCCTTGACCTGCCGTGCGAGGCCCACCACGGCGCGGTCGGCCTGGAACTGGGCGAAGGACGACTCCAGGATCTCCCGTGCGCGCTCCTTGCCGAACTGGTCGATGAGGTTGACCGCCATGTTGTACGTGGGGCGGAAGCTCGAGTTGAGCGGATACGTGCGGCGCGATGCGAGCGACGCCACCGCCTGCGGGTCGAGTCCGTCGGTCCACTGCACGACCGCGTGGCCCTCCACATCGATCCCGCGGCGGCCCGCCCTGCCCGTCAGCTGGGTGTACTCCCCCGATGTGATCGGCACGCGGGCCTCGCCGTTGAACTTCTCGAGCTTCTCGAGCACGACCGTGCGCGCGGGCATGTTGATGCCGAGCGCGAGCGTCTCCGTCGCGAAGACGGCCTTCACGAGCTTGCGCTGGAAGAGCTCCTCGACGACCTCCTTGAAAGCCGGCAGGAGTCCCGCGTGGTGCGCCGCGACCCCGCGCTCGAGATCCTCGCGCCACTCCCAGAACCCGAGGACACCGAGGTCCTCGTCGGGCAGGCTGGCCATCCGCTTGTCCACGATGCGCCGGATCTCGGCGCGCTCGTCCTGCGTCGTGAGCCGCACACCCGATCGGCGCACCTGCTGCACCGCCTGGTCGCAGCCCATCCGGCTGAAGATGAAGAAGATCGCCGGGAGCAGGTTCTGGCGCCCGAGCAGCTCGATCACCTGCGGCCGGTCGATCCGCTCCATGCGCCCGGCAGGCCCCGGCCGCCGGTACGACGGCCGCCGACCGCGGCGCCGCTTGTCGAAGAAGTCCTCGTTGGCCCGATGGCGCTGCGCGAACGACGAGCGCACCCGCATGAGCTCCTGGTTGACCTGCGCGGCCGCGGCACCCGCCCTCTCGTCGAACAGCGGCAGGAGGTCGCCGCGCACGAGGACGTGCTGCTCGAGCGGAACGGGCCGCGTCTCGGACACGATGACCTCGGTGTCGCCGCGCACGGTGTCGAGCCAGTCGCCGAACTCCTCCGCGTTCGACACGGTCGCGCTGAGGGAGACGAGCCGCACGCCCTGCGGGAGGTGGATGATGACCTCCTCCCACACCGCGCCGCGGAACCGGTCGGCGAGGTAGTGCACCTCGTCCATCACGACGTAGCGGAGCCCGCGCAGCGCCGAGGAGCCGGCGTAGATCATGTTGCGGAGCACCTCGGTCGTCATCACGACCACGCGCGCGTGCGCGTTGATGTTCGTGTCGCCCGTGAGCAGGCCGACCTCGTCCTCGCCGTAGACCTGCTGCAGCTCGCGGAACTTCTGGTTCGACAGCGCCTTCATGGGCGTCGTGTAGAAGGCCTTCTCTCCCGGCGTCCGCATCGCGAGGTGCACGGCGAACTCGCCGACGATGGTCTTGCCCGCGCCCGTGGGCGCGGCGACCAGCACGCTGCGCCCGTCTTCGAGCGCCTGGCAGCCCGCCACCTGGAACGGGTCGAGCTCGAAGCGCTGCGCCTCGGCGAAGGCCGTCGTGATCGGGTGCCGGCGGCTCTCGCGGGCTGCGGCGTAGCTTTCGGATGGGCTCAGGCCGCTCATGCTCGAAGACTATCGCGCGCGCATGCGGCCGGCGCCGTTCACACCTCGGGGTCGACGAACATCTCCGGATGGCGCTTGCGCTTGCGCCGGTCGAACAGCATCGACAGGAGCCCCGCGAGCACGTACAGGACGATGAGGATGCCCGCGAGCAGGAGCATGGACGTGATGTCGGCCGCGGGCGTCGAGATCGCGGCGAACGCGGTCGCCACGACCACCGCCACCCGCCATCCCTTGAGGATGGCCTTGCCCGTGATGATGCCCGCGAGGTTGAGGGCCACGAGGAACACGGGGCTCACGAACGCGACGCCCAGGACGAGCAGGAGCTTGAAGACGAAGTCGTAGTAGTAGTCGTACTTGTAGAACTGCGCACCCGCCTCGGGCACGAACGACGCCATCAGCTCGATGATGTGGGGCATGATGACGAGGCCCACGTAGCAGCCCGCGAAGAAGAGCGGGATCGCCGTGGCCATGAAGCCGACCGTGTAGCGGACCTCCTTGCGCGTGAGGCCCGGCATGATGAACGCCCAGATCTGCCATAGCCAGACCGGCGCCGACATGAGCAGACCGAGCGCGAACGCGATGCGCATGCGCATGTCGAACCCCGCCGTGACGGAGTCGAAGTTCAGCTGCGCGAAGTCGTCTCCCCGCCTCTCGGCGACCAGCGCGATCGGCTGCGTGAGGAGGTGGATGACGGGATCGGTGATGAGGAAGGCCACCACCATGCCGACGACGAGCGCGGCGGCCGCGATCATGAGCCGCTTGCGCAGCTCGAGCAGATGCGCCGCGAGGGTCATCTTGCGGTCGCGGTACGGCCCGTCCTCCGGCATGGCGACCTCCGTGTCGGTCGTCGCCATGCGCGGCTAGCTCTGCGGCGTGCTGCCGGCGGAGCCATCCGCCTTCGGCCGCTCGACGGTCTCGCCGTTCAGCGTGTACCCCGGCTCGGCCGCCTTCTTCGTGTCGTCCTCCCCGCTCTCCTCCTTCATCTGCTTCATCTCGCCCTTGAAGACGCGCGCCGACTGGCCGACGCTCTTGGCGAGGGCAGGGAGACGTGCCGCGCCGAAGAGGAGGAGGATGACGGCCAGCAGGATGAGCAGGTGCCAGCCGTTGAGATTGCCGAGCATGAGGGGTCTCCATCGATCGGAAGTCTGGGTTCGAGGCGATTCTAGCCCGTCGACCCGTCGCGCCGAGGTCGGCCCGGCGATCGGAAACTGTTTTCCTCGCGGACGCTCAGCCGACTCCGTACAGCGCGAGCCCCGCGCGAGCCCACTCGGCCGCCGCGCGGCGCGCCTGCGGCGGCGACACGATCTCGAGCCGCCCGCCGAGCCGGGCGGCGAGTCGGCGCAGCGTCTGCGCGTCGGCGATGCGGATGCGGGCGGTCGCCGTGCCGCCCTCCTCGGAGACCTCGGCGTGCCTGAGGTAGTCGCCGAGGAGCGCAGCGGCATCCGCGGGGTACCTCACGACCGCGATCTGATCGCCGTCGACCTGCCCGAAGCCCGCCTCCCCCGCGCGCTCGTCCCGATGCTCGATCGGGATGTCGGTCAGGCGCGCCTCGCTCACCCGGTCGAGATGGAACGTCCGCACCGCGCGCCGCAGGTGGCACCACCCCTGGAGGTACCACTGCCCGTTCGTGATGAGGACGCTCATGGGGTCGACGGTGCGCGTCGTCGGCCCGGCATCGGGTGCGCGGTAGGTGAACGACAGCGCGACCCGCGCCGTGAGCGCACGCGAGACGAGCGATCGCACCTCGTCGACCGGCTCGGGCGCGACGACGAGCTCGGCGGGTGCTCCCGACGCACCGCGCGCGAGCTTCTCGACGAGGCGGGCGTACACCTCGGTGTCGGCGACGCCGGGGATGCCGCGAGCGAGCTGCAGACCCGCGAGCAGCGCGGCGGCCTCGCGCGCGGTGAGCCGCGGCGCGCGGTCGAGCGCGACCTTCTCCTTGATGAGGATGACGTCGTGCTCCTCGAGGAGGTCCCAGTCGATGTCGAACATCTCGTTCGGCATCTGGTACCAGCCGTCCTCGCCGGGGAGTCCGATCAGCGGCAGGCGCCGCACGAGCCGGCGCATCTGCGCCGGCGTCACGTCGAACTCGGCCGCCGCGTCGTCGACGGACACCTCGCCGCGCTCGAAGAGGAACGGCACGAGCGTCAGGAGGATGCGGACCTGGTCGCTCGCGAGGAGGTTCGGTCGCTGGACGGTCATCGGGCCTCCCCCTCGTGCAGCGCGGCGACCGTGCGCAGGCGCTCGATGACGGCCTCGCGCAGGTCCGCTGGCTCCACGACGCGCACCTCGGGACCGTACGAGGCGAGCTCGTCGGCGAAGATGTGACGGTCGACGTAGGGGACGCGGTAGCCCTGCACGGCGGGCTCCGCGCGGCGCAGCAGGCGGAGGGCGCCCTCGCTGCCCGGCGTCACCTCGACGAGCGCGCGCTGCCTCGCCGCGACCTCCTCGAGCCCGGACAGGGCGCGCTCCCCCGCTCCCTCGCGTGCGGATCGGTCGAAGGTCTCCGCCGTCGTCTCGACGTCGCCCGTGATGCGGCTGAGGAGGAACGTCCGGTCCGCGTCCGCGTCGAGGTCGCGGCCGTAGACGTGCCAGCGCCCCTCGTACTCGACGAGCGCGAGGGGTGCCAGCCGCCGACGGCGTGCGCGCTCCTCCCCCGGCTTCAGGTACGCGAACGTCACGACGCGCGATGCCTCGATGGCCGACTGGAGCGGCGCGAACGCCGGCTCGCGCGCCGTGAGCCGTGGCGCGAAGCCGAGGATCGGCTCATCCACGTCGATGCCGAGCGCGCGGATCTTCCGCAGCCCGGAGCGCGCCTCCGCCGACAGCGATCCCGAGCTCCACACCTCGCCGGCGAGGCTCAGCACGGCGAGCTCCGACGGCGAGAACGAGATGTCCTCGGGGAGGTGGTACTCCGACTTCGGGATGCGGTACCGGGCGTCGCGGAGGTCGTTCGGGTCGGTGCTCGAGGGGATGGTCTCGAGGGGCACCCCGAGCGCGCGGAGGTCGTCCTTGTCGCGCTCGAACATCTTGTCGAGCGCGTCGGACCGCGCGCCAGCGCGCTGCCGGTACCCCGACACGCTGTCGAGGATCTGCTGCTTCGTGAGGCCGATCTCGGTCGCCACGAGGGCGACCACGAGATTCATCAGTCGCTCTTCCGCTGGGATCCGCTCGGCCACGAGAGCCATCCTAGGGATCCCCGCGGGGCGAGGGGCGCACCCGCTACGGGGTGGGCGCGTCCTGCACGCCGAGGATGTCCACGACGAACACGAGCGTCGCGCCGCCGGGGATCGTGCCCTGGCCCTCGTCGCCGTATCCGAGCTCCGGGGGCACGACGATCATGACCTGCGAGCCGATCGTCTGGCCCACGAGGCCCTTCGTGAAGCCCTCGATGACGCCGTCGAGCGGGAAGGGGACGGGCGATCCGTTCTCCCACGACGAGTCGAAGACCGTCTTCTCGTCCCACAGGACGCCCGTGTAGTGCACGAGCGGCGTGTCGTCGGCGGTCAGCTTCTCGCCGTCGCCCTTGATGAGCGTCTGGACGACGAGGTCCTCGGGCGCGGGCGCGTCGGGGACGACGATGCCCGGGCGTCCGTCGGGATCGCGCACGACGCTCGGCAGGCCGAACCCGTCGTTGTACTGGAGCGTCCCCGAGGCGGCTGCCGGGTAGACCTTGCGCACGTCGACCACCGCGACGATCGATCCCTCCTGCGGGAAGCCCGCCTGGGCGTACGTCTGCCGCGCCTCGGGGGCCACGTCGTCCTCGGCGAGCGCGGCGATCACGCGCGAGCCCTCGGTCGCGCATTCGAGCGCGTCCTCGAGGCCCGGGAACTGCGTGGTCCACTGCGACAGGGCGCCGACGCTCGAGAGGTCGCCCGAGTACGACGTGCCGATGATCATCTCGCCGGTCGTGCCGTCGTAGAGGGTCATGTCGAGCACACCGGCCTGGTCCATCGTCGCGATGGCGGGGCCGTCGCCCACCTCGACGTCGGCATACGCCGTCTCGTCGACGTGGAACGGCGACCGCATGTCGACCTGCGGCGCCTCGTCGAGTGCTCCGTCGACCTGGACGAGGTCGGGAAGCGTCGGGTCGGCGCCCTCTGCACGGTCGCACGACGATGCGCCGGATCCTCCGACGGGGCTGCAGCCGGCCAGGGCGAGCGTGGTCAGGGCGGCGACGGAGAGGAGAGCGGGGGTCTTGCGCACGGGCATCAGTCTAAGCACCCTGCTCGCCCTCCCCCGACACCGCACCGGCCGCGAGGCGAGCGCCCTCCGCCGCGCGCTGCGCCTCGCGCACGCGCTTGCGGAGGTTCTTGTCGGTGATGTCGCGGTCCCCGACGGCGCCGGGGGTCCAGATCTCGAGGTCCTCGTCGGTGTAGCTCTTCTTCGACGCCCTGCGCTTCACCTCGGGGGGCACGACGCCCGGGGCGAGGCGGCGCGCCGTGATGAGGAAGCCCGTGTGCGCGACCATGCGGTGATCCGGTCGCACCGCGAGCCCGTCGACGTGCCATCCGCGCACCATCGTCTCGCTCGCCTCCGGCTCCGTGAAGCAGCCCAGCCCGCGCAGGAACTCGGCCACGCGCGACAGCTGCGTCGCGGTCGCGACGTAGCAGATGACGACGCCACCGGGAGCGAGCGCGTCGGCGACCGGCTCGAGCACCTCCCACGGTGCGAGCATGTCGAGCACGACGCGGTCGACGCCGCCCGGCTCGACCGCGCCGGGGAGCGCCTCGGCGAGATCGCCCTCGACGACCGACCAGTGCGCAGGGCGCTCGCCGAAGAAGGTCTCGACGTTCGCCATCGCGACCTCGGCGAACTCCATGCGCCGCTCGAACGAGATGAGCCGCCCGGACGCTCCCACGGCCCGCAGCAGCGACAGCGACAGCGCTCCCGAGCCGACGCCGGCCTCGACGACGACCGCGCCGGGGAAGATGTCGGCCTGCGCGACGATCGCCGCCGCGTCCTTGGGGTAGACGATCGCGGCGCCGCGCGGCATCGACATCACGAAGTCGCGGAGCAGGGGCCGCAGCGCGAGGTACTCGTGTCCGCTCGAGTTCTCCACGACCGAGCCGTCGGGCTGGCCGACGAGCTGCTCGTGCCGGAGCACGCCGTGATGGGTGTGGAGCTCGCCGCGTTCGCGGAGCGTGATGGTGTGCATCTTGCCCTTCGGGCCGGTGAGCTGCACACGGTCGCCGAAGCGGAAGGGGCCGCGAGGCGCGGTCATGGGTGTCCTCCGGGAGATGGGGGTCAGGAGCGGTGGGCGCTGTACAGCGCGGTGATGTCGGCGATGCCGCGGCCCTCGAGGGTCGGCCACAGCTCGTGCGCGCCGACGCCGTCGAGACCGACGAAGTGCGGCACGCCGAGCGACACGGCGCCCGACGAGACGGCGGCGCGCAGGCCGTTGGGCGAGTCCTCGATCGCGACCGTGTGCGCGATGTCGACGTCGAGCAGCTCGGCGGCGCGCAGGTACGGGTCGGGGTGCGGCTTCGGCATCGGCACGTCGTCTCCGCCGAGCACGAGGTCGAAGGCGTCGAACTCGAGCAGCTCGACGATCGCGGCCGCCATGCGGTGCATCGACATCGTGACGAGCGCGGTCTTCACGCCGGCCGCGCGCAGCTCGCGCAGGAGCTCCTGCGCGCCAGGGCGGAACGGGACGCCGAGCTCGCCCATCTGGCGCAGCACGTCGTCGGTGAGGTGCTCGACGATCGCGTCGACCTCCATCCGCACGCCCGCTCCCTGCAGGACGCGCGCGGCGTCGTGCAGGCCGAGGCCCACGAGCTGCAGAGCCTGCTCGTGGTCCCAGGTGCCGCCGAAGCTCTCCACGAGCGGCGTCTCCGCGGCCATCCAGTACGGCTCGGAGTCGATGAGGGTGCCATCCATGTCCCAGAGCACGGCGTGGGGCTGCTTCACTGTCACCGGTTCAGCCTACTGGGGCGGCATCCGGGACTAACCTGGACGGACACCCGCGCTGCGGGAGGAGGGAACCCGGTGCAGACACTCGGACGCAGGATCATCGTCGCCGCCTTCGACGGCTGGAACGACGCCGGAGAAGCCGCCACGGGAGCCGTGCGGCAGCTGCGCGAGGAGGCCGACCTCAGACCCGCGTTCTCGGTCGACCCCGAGCTCTACTTCGACTACCAGTACACGCGGCCGCAGATCGAGTCCGACGGGGAGGGCGGCCGCAGCCTCCGCTGGCCCGAGGCGACGCTGCACCGCCCCGAGCAGGGCACCGGCGACGTGTGGTTCTGGACGATCACGGGAAGCGAGCCGGCCCGCGCGTGGCGCTCGTTCGCGAGCGAGTTCGTCGACCGCGCGCTCACGGAGGGCATCACGGGCCTCGTGACGCTCGGATCGATGATGTCGGATGTGCCGCACACGCGGCCGATCTCGGTGTTCGCAAGCAGCGAGAACGCCGAGGTCCGGGCGCAGCTGGGCCTCGAGCGCTCGACGTACGAGGGGCCGGTCGGCATCCTGACCGTGCTCGGCGACGCCGCCGAGCGCGCGGGCATCCCGACGCTGTCGCTGTGGGCGAGCGTGCCGCACTACGTCGCGGGCGCGACGCCGTCGCCCAAGGCGACGCTCGCACTGCTCACGCGACTCGAGGAGCTCACGGGCGCGATCGTCCCCAAGGGGACCCTCGCGACCGACGCCGCCGCGTGGGAGGCCACGATCGACGCGGCGGCCGCGGACGACGAGGAGATGAGCGAGTACATCCGCCAGCTCGAGCAGACGCGCGACACCGTGGACTCGCCCGACGCATCGGGCGACGCGATCGCGAAGGCGTTCGAGCGGTACCTCCACCGCGACGACCCGCGCGACGGACGCGACGGCCGCCGCTGAGCGGAAGGGGCGCCGCACCTGGGCGCCCCTTCCCGATCAGTACGCGGTGAGGACGCCGGTCGCGAGCAGGGCGAACAGCACGAGGCCGAGGCCCACGCGGTACAGCACGAACGGCAGGAAGCTGCCGCGCTTGAGGTACCGCATGAGGTACGCGATGACGATCCAGCCCACGACGAACGCGATCACTGTCGCGACGAGCGTCTCGGCCATCCCGTAGCCCTGCTCGCCGGGCTCGGTGAGCGCGTGCATGAGCTCGTAGAGGCCGCTGCCGAAGACCGCGGGGACGGCGAGCAGGAAGGAGAACTCGGCGGCCGCCGTGCGGTTGTAGCCGAGCGCGCGAGCGGCGGTCGTCGTGGCCCCCGAACGCGACACGCCGGGGATGAGCGCGAGCGCCTGCGCGACGCCGAGCGTGAGCCCGTGCGGATAGGTGATGTGCGCCATGTCGCGCTCGCGACGCCCGTAGCGGTCGGCGAGACCGAGGATGATGCCGAAGACGATGAGGACGGTCGCGACGAGCCAGAGGTTGCGGAAGACATCGCGGATGACGTCCTGGAAGAGGAAGCCGAGCACGCCGATCGGGAGCGTGCCGATGATGACGAGCCATCCCATCCGCGCGTCCGGGTCGTTGCGCGGCACGCGTCCGGACAGGGACAGAGCCCACTGCTTCACGATGTGGACGATCTTCTTCCAGAAGTACACGAGCACCGCGAGCTCGGTGCCGATCTGGGTGATCGCGGTGAAGGTCGCTCCCGGGTCCGATGCAGACGGCAGGAACTCGCCGACGACGCGGATGTGCGCGCTCGAGGAGATCGGGAGGAACTCGGTCAGGCCCTGCACGAGCCCGAGGATGATGGCTTCGATGAACGACATGGGGTCTTTCTCTCGCGATGCCGCGGCGGAGCGCGCGACGTCACGACTTTAGGCGACGGCTGCTGATGATCGCGTCAGACTCCCGGATGACCGGGGAGCGCGGCTAGTACGTACGGATGAGGTCGGTCAGCACCCGCTGGCCGAACTCCAGGGCGTCGACCGGGACGCGCTCGTCGACCCCGTGGAACATCCCCGTGAAGTCGAGGTCGCGCGGCAGCCGCAGCGGGGCGAAGCCGTAGCCGGCGATGCCGATCGTCGAGAGCGCCTTGTTGTCCGTGCCCGCGCCGAGCAGGTACGGCAGCACGGGGACGCCGGGATCGTGCCGCCCGAGGGCGCCGACCATGGCCTCGACGAGCGGGCCCTCGAACGGGATCTCCATGCCGATGTCGCGCAGGAACATCCGGATCTCGATGTCGGGGCCGACGATGCGCTGGACCTCCGCGAGGACGGCGTCCTCCGATCCGGGGAGGACGCGGATGTCCACGGTCGCGGAGGCCGCGTCGGGGATCACGTTGTGCTTGTACCCGGCGGTGAGCCCCGTGGGGTTGGCGACCGTGCGGAACGTCGACTTCACGAAGGCCTCGGCCGGGCCCGTGTGCGCAGCGAGCGCGTCGGGGTCGCGCGTGGGGTCGCCCGTGATCTCCCCGATCCCCTCGAGCAGGCGGCGGGTCGTCTCGGTGAGCTCGACCGGCCAGGTGCGCGCACCGAGGGCCGCGACGGCCTCGGCGAGCCGCGTGACGGCGTTCTCGGGGTGGAACCTGCTGCCGTGCCCCGCGCGTCCGCGGGCGACCAGCGTGACCCACATGAGGGCCTTCTCGCCGACCTGCAGGAGATAGGCGCTGCGGTCGCCCACGGGGATCGAGTACCCGCCGACCTCGCTGATCGCCTCCGTGGCGCCGTCGAACCACTCGGGGCGGTCGCGCACGACGAGCTGGGACCCCTCGACGCCGCCGTTCTCCTCGTCGGCGAAGAACGCGAGCACGAGGTCGCGCTCGGGCTGCTCCCCCGCGCGCAGCAGCTCGGCGACCGACGTGAGGATCATCGCGTCCATGTTCTTCATGTCGACCGCGCCGCGACCCCAGAGCATGCCGTCGCGGATCTCGCCCGCGAACGGATCGACCGACCAGTCGTCGGCCATCGCCGGCACGACGTCGAGGTGCCCGTGCAGCACGAGCGCCGGCTTGTCGGGATTGCGCCCCCGCACGCGCGCGCAGACGTTCGTGCGGCGCGGGATCGGCTCGTGGTACGCGGTCTCGAGGCCGAGGCCTTCGAGGTAGCTGCCCACGTACTCGGCCGCCTCGCGCTCGCCCCTCGCGTCGCCGCCGCCGAAGTTCGTCGTGTCGATCCGGATGAGATCGGCGGCGATGCGGGCGACTTCGGGGATCTCGGCTTCGGGCATGCGCTCCACGCTACCCGGAAACGGCGAAGGCCCCGGTCGCTCGACCGGGGCCTTCCGCTGTGCGCGAGGGGGGACTTGAACCCCCACGCCCTAATACGGGCACTAGCACCTCAAGCTAGCGCGTCTACCTATTCCGCCACCCGCGCATTGGGTGTGATCCGTTCTCCGGAGCTTCTCACTCCGTTTCCCGAACCGAGAGACAACATTACCACCCCTCCGGGACCCCGACGAACCGGGGCGCACCCCGGGCGCGTCACCCGAGCGACACGCCGAACAGGAGACCGAGCAGATACGTCACGGCGGCCGCCCCGAAGCCGATGCCGAGCTGCCGCAGGCCGCGCCGCAGCGGCGATCCCCCGGACAGCAGGCCGACCGTCGCACCGGTCAGCATGAGCGCGATCCCGACGAGCACGAGGGCGAGCAGCACCGCGGGCAGTCCGCCGAGCCCGAGCAGCCACGGCAGGACCGGGACGATCGCGCCCGACGCGAAGAAGAGGAAGCTCGAGAGCGCGGCGCGCCACGCGCCGCCGACGACCTCGTGGGCGTCGCCGTGCCGCGCGCGAGCGGGCATGCTGCCGCGCTTCGCATCCTCGATGACGGTGCGCGCGCGCTCGAGCGCCTCCTGCTCGCCGAGGCCGCGCGCCCGGTAGACGAGCGCGAGCTCGTTCGCCTCGAGGTCGAGATCGGGCAGCCCTCCGTCGGCGTAGCCGCTCGGCTCCGTCGACTCGAGCAGCTCGCGCTGCGAGCGGACCGACACGAACTCGCCGGCGCCCATCGAGAGCGCCCCCGCGAGGAGGCCCGCGATGCCGCTCAGCAGCACGAACTCGGGGGCGACCCCTGCCGCCCCGATCCCGAGGACCAGGGCGAAGTTGCTGACGAGCCCGTCGTTGGCGCCGAAGACGGCCGCGCGGAACGTGCCGGACAGCCGACGGCGCCCCTTCGCGGCGAGGCCGCGCACGACCTCGTGGTGGATCTTCTCGTCGGCGCGCATCGCCGCGGTCGCCGACGGCTCGCTGTCGTAGGGCGAGCGCGCCTCGGCGTTCTGCGCGAGAGCGAGGACGAACACCGAGCCGAAGCGCCCGGCCATCCACCCGAGCAGGCGCGTGCGCACGCTCGCGGACGGCAGCTTCGCCGGCTCGCCGCCCAGCAGCTCGACCCAGTGCGCCTCATGGCGCCCCTCGGCCTCCGCGAGGGCGAGGAGGATCTCCCTCTCCTCGCCCGAGCGCCGCCGCGCGAGCTGCTCGTAGACGGCGGCCTCCGCGCGCTCGTCGACGAGGTACTGCGCCCACCTGCGGCGGTCTGCGGGGGTCGGGGCGAGCGGATGGTCGGAGGGCGCGGCCAACGTCGGGCTCCTTCGTGGAGAGGTGAGGGGGGATGTCTCCACGCTAGTTCGCGGCTCGCCGCGTCACCGCGTCAGGACGCGGATTGACAGCATTTCGGAGCGCCGAACGAGCCTCAGCTGTGCACGCGCCGGCGGAGCGTGTCGATGCGCTTCTGCAGCTGCGCGACGGTCGCCTGCGCGACGGCCGGACCCCCGCACGTCTTCCGGAGCCAGGCGTGGATCGCGCCATGCGGCTCGCCCGACTGGCGCGCGTAGACGCCCACGAGGCTGTTCAGCAGCTGGCGCTGCTCCTTGAGGGTGCGGTGCAGCGGAGCGGGGAGGGTCGTCTCCTCCCCCGTCGACTGCGTGCGCGCCTCGCGCGCCTCCCGGTGCTTCGACTGGCGGCTCTGCCGCTGCATGAGCAGCTCGTGCACGTGCTCGGGCTCGAGCAGGCCGGGCAGCCCGATGAACTCGAGCTCCTCGTCGGTTCCCGGTTCCGCGAGCTGCCCGAACTGCTGCCCCTCGAACACGACGCTGTCGAAGTGCGCGACGGAGCCGAGCGACTGGAACTCGAACTCCTGCGTGAGCGCGTCGGACGCCTTGTCGCCGCGCTCCGCCGCCTCGAGCAGCGCGTCGTCGAGCCCGTCCTCGTCCTTCTCGCCGCGATCGAGGACGTGGTCGCGCTGCCGCTCCATCTCGGTCGCGAGGGCCATGAGCACGGGGATGTTCGGCAGGAAGACGCTCGCCGCCTCTCCCCTGCGGCGAGCGCGCACGAAGCGCCCGATCGCCTGCGCGAAGAACAGCGGGGTCGACGACGACGTCGCGTAGACCCCGACCGCGAGCCGCGGCACGTCGACGCCCTCCGACACCATCCGGACCGCGACCATCCAGCGCGTGGTGTTCGCGGAGAACTGCTCGATGCGGCTCGATGCCTCGGCCTCGTCGGAGAGCACGACCGTCGGGCGCTGGCCCGTGATCTCATGCAGGATCTTCGCGTACGCGCGGGCGTTCGTCTGGTCGGTGGCGATGACGAGGCCGCCGGCATCGGGCACGTGGTGCCGGATCTCGGTGAGCCGCTTGTCCGCGGAGCGCAGGACAGCGGGCATCCAGTCGCCGTTCGGATCGAGCGCCGTCCGCCACGCCTGCGACGTGATGTCCTTCGTGTTGTCCTGGCCCAGGTGCGCCTCGAGCTCGTCTCCGGCCTTCGTGCGCCAGGTCATGTGGCCCGAGTAGACGTGGAAGAGCACGGGGCGCACGACGCCGTCGGCGAGCGCGCGGCCGTATCCGTAGCTGTAGTCGGTGATCGAGGTGCGCAGGCCCTGCGCGTCGGGCGCGTACTCGACGAACGGGATGGGCGCCTCATCGCTGCGGAACGGCGTTCCGCTGAGGGAGAGGCGCCGGACCGCGGGCGTGTACGCCTCGCGGATGCCGTCGCCCCAGCTGAGGGCGTCACCGCCGTGATGCACCTCGTCGAGGATGACGAGCGTGCGCGCGCTCTTCGTGAGCTCGCGATGCACCTCGGGCTTCATCGCGACCTGCGCATAGGTCACGACGACCCCGTGATAGTGGCGCGCCGGCTGCCAGTGGCTGTTCTTGAACTCGGGATCGAGGCGGATGCTCACGCGCGCCGCGGCGTCGGCCCACTGCGTCTTGAGGTGCTCGGTCGGGCACACGACGATGATCCGATCGACCTCGCCGCGATGGCGCAGCTCGTTCGCGAGGGTCAGCGCGAAGGTCGTCTTGCCGGCGCCCGGGGTGGCGGCGACGAGGAAGTCACGGCGGTCGGGCTGCGCGAAGTAGATGTCGAGCGCCTCCTGCTGCCACGCGCGCAGCTTGCCCGCCGTCCCCCAGGGAGCTCTCTGCGGATAGGACGGACTCAGCACGGGGATCAACCCTAGACGGTGCCGCGGACACGATCTCCAGCGTTCGTCGAGACTAGCCCCGGGCGCCGAAACCGGTGCGGGGTGCGCTGGTCTCGACGACCGGGACTAGTCTCGATAGGCGCGGGCGAGGCACGGAGGCGAGGGACCATGGCGACGGGCGACGAGACGCGGATGGCGGCGGCCGACAACGAGGGAGTCCACCCCTGGCGGCGCTATGTCGCGCTCGGCGACTCGTTCACCGAGGGGATCGGCGACCCGGATCCGGCGGCTCCGGGCGGCCATCGCGGATGGGCGGATCGCGTGGCCGAGGTGCTCGCGACGCAGGTCGACGACTTCGCCTACGCCAACCTCGCCGTGCGCGGGCGCCTCATCGGCCAGATCGTCGACGAGCAGGTCGAGCCGGCGATCGCGCTGCGCCCCGACCTCGTGACGTTCTGCGCGGGCGGCAACGACGTCATCCGCCCCGGCACCGATCCCGACGCGATCGCCGCCCAGTTCGAGGCAGCCGTCGAGCGCCTGGGCTCACAGGGCGCGACGATCGTCGTCTTCACCGGGATCGACGTCGCCTGGACGCCGGTCTTCCGCCCGTTCCGCGGCAAGATCGCGATCTACAACGAGAACATCCGGGCGATCGCCGACCGCCACGACTGCGTCGTCGCCGACCAGTGGGCGCTCAAGGAGATCCAGGATCCGCGCTTCTTCGCGGCCGACCGGCTGCACATGAACCCGCTCGGGCACCACGAGGTCGCCCGCATGGTGCTGCGCGCGCTCAACGTCCCGAACGACCTGCAGCCGCTCCAGCCCGACCCGCGGCCCGCGACCTCCTGGCGCGCGGCGCGGCAGAACGATCTCGTGTGGGCCCGCAGCCACCTCGTCCCGTGGGTGCTGCGGCGGCTCCGTCATCAGTCCTCGGGAGACTTCGTCTCGGCGAAGCGCCCGCAGCCCGGCCCGGTCTCGATCGCGGAGGACTGACCGTCAGCCCGCGGGCGGGTGCTGCAGCGCCCACAGCGCGACCGCGGCCGCCGACGCGACGTTGAGCGAGTCGACGCCGCCCGCCATGGGGATCGTCACGACGGTGTCGGCCGCGGCGAGCGCGCGGCGGCTGAGCCCGTCGCCCTCGGAGCCCATCGCGAACGCGACCCGCTCCGGGCGGCGGGCGGCGAAGGCATCGAGCGGCACCGCGTCGTCGGCGAGCGCCATGGCGGCCAGGTGGAAGCCCGACGCGGTGAGCAGCTCGCGCGCGCCCGCGCCCTCCCGAGGCGCCCACTCCGGCAGCCGCGTCCAGGGCACCTGGAACACGGTTCCCATGCTCACCCGCACGCTGCGACGGTAGAGGGGGTCCGCGCACCGCGGCGTCACGAGCACGGCGTCCGCACCGAGACCTGCGGCCGCGCGGAAGGCGGCGCCGACGTTCGTGTGGTCGACGATGTCCTCGAGCACGAGCACTGTCCTCGCGTGAGCGAGCACCTCCGCGACCGCGGGCGGCTCAGGACGCTGCATGGCCGCGAGCATGCCCCGGTGCACCGCGAACCCCGTCACCTGCTCGGCGACCTCGTCGGGGACGACGTACACCGGGACATCCCGATCGCCCACGAGCCGCTCGACGTCCGGAAGCCACTTGCGAGCCGTGAGCACCGACCGCGGCGCGTGGCCCGCGGCGAGCGCACGGCCGAGCACCTTCGCGGACTCGGCCATGTAGAGGCCGCGCTCGGGCTCGCTGACGCGGCGCAGCGCCACGTCGGTGAGGTCGCGGTAGTCGGCGAGGCGCTCGTCGGCGGGGTCGTCGATCGGGTGCAGGATCATCCGTCCATCGTTCCATCCGGGCGCGGGATGAGCCGTCCGTAACCTCCGCGAAAGACAGCGCGCCTAGACTCGGCCACGAGGAGGCTCCATGGTTCTCACCGAGCGGATCGACGCGGGCGCGGCCGCCGGCGTCCGACAGGCGATCGAGGTGCTCGCCGGGCGCCGCATCGCCGTGCTGACCGGTGCCGGCGTGTCGACGGACTCCGGCATCCCCGACTACCGCGGCGAGGGTGCGCCCCGCCGCACGCCGATGACGGCGCAGACGTTCCTCTCCGACGAGGCGGCGCGGCGGCGCTACTGGGTCGGATCGCACCTCGGCTGGAAGGCGTTCGCGGCCGCCGAGCCCAACGCGGGGCACGCCGCGATCGCCGCTCTCGAGCGCACGGGCGTCGCCACGGGCGTCGTCACCCAGAACGTCGACGGGCTCCACCTGCGCGCGGGATCGCGCAGGGTCGTCGAGCTGCACGGCACGATGCGCCGGGTTCTCTGCACGCACTGCGGGCAGGTGTTCGACCGCCGCGACGTCGGCGAGCGCCTCGAGCGGGAGAACCCGTGGATCACGGTGCCGGACCGCGTGCAGCTCGGGCCGGACGGCGATGTCCTCCCCGCGTCGTCGGAGGGCTTCGTCGTCCCGGACTGCACGGTGTGCGGAGGCGTCCTGAAGCCCGAGGTCGTGTTCTTCGGCGAGTTCATCCCCGCGGAGAAGTTCCGGGAGGCCGAGCAGCTCGTGGCCACGAGCGGGGCCCTGCTCGTGGCGGGCTCCTCGCTCGTCGTGAACTCGGGCATCCGGCTCGTCGAGCGCGCACGGCGTCGTCGGATCCCCGTCGTGATCGTCAACCGCGGGGAGACCCGCGCCGACCGGCGCGCGACGGTGAAGGTCGACGCGGGCACGAGCGAGGTGCTCGCCGCGCTGGCCGACGAGCTGCCAGCCCTTCGAGGATCCGGCGCTCTCTGAGGCGCGTGCCCCTAGGCTCGAGGGGTGACCGTCATCACCCTCGTCCGCCATGGGCAGACCGACTGGAACATGCTCGGCCGCGTGCAGGGCCGCACCGACATCCCGCTCAACGACACCGGACGCGCTCAGGCGCGCGAGGCCGCTGAGGCGCTGCGCCACGGCGGATACGCGGCAGTCGTGTCGAGCCCGCTGAGCCGCGCACGAGAGACCGCCGAGATCATCGCCGGCGTCCTGGGGGTGCCGGGGCCCGCCCTGTACGACGGGCTCGTCGAGCGCGACTACGCCTCGGCCGAGGGCATGACCTCGGAGGACCTCTGGAAGCTCCAGCGCCGCGCCATGGGTCCTGACGCCGAGAGCGACGAGGCGGTCGCGACCAGGGCCGTGGCCGCGCTGCGCGACGCCGCTGCGGCGCACGCGCACGTCGACGGACCGCTCATCGCGGTCGCGCACGGGTCGCTCATCCGGGTGCTCATCGCCCTCGCTTCGGACGGCGAGTTCCCCCGCCCCGGCGAGCGCGTCGAGAACGGGTCGCAGCACGCGTTCCGCCTGGACGACGACGGCCTCTCGCTCCTGTCGTACTCCGCTGTCCCCGCCGACTGACCCACGCGTCTCTCCCGCGCCAACCGAGACACGCCGCCCCGGCGTCTCAGCTCACGGCGTCGATGAAGGCCTCGAGGCCCATCCCGTAGTCGATCCGCACGCGCGGGAGGGCGAGCTTGTCGGCGCCGGGACGGACGAACCCCGGCTCGATCGTCACCGCCATCTCGAAGCCCGCGTCGGCGACGCCCTGCTTGCTCCGCTCGTCGTAATGGCCGAACGGGTAGGCGACCACCTCCGCCGCCCCGAGGATGTCCGCCGACGTGCGCAGATCCGCGGCGATCTCCTCGGGGGTCCAGTTGACCATCCGTCCGCGCCCGTCCGCACCCGGATCGTGCATGTCGTGCGTGTGCGAGCGCTGCAGCACGTACGGCGACGGCGTCGGCTCCGAACGCCACTTCGTGATGACGAACGACGTCGCGAGCACGCCGTGCTCGTCGAGCACGGGCACCGCGAGGTCGAACCAGGACGCGTGCGCGTCGTCGTCCGTGACGATGACCGAGCGCTCGGGCAGCCGCAGCCGCCCGTCGATGAACGCCGACAGCTCGCGCCAGCTCGGCAGGTAGTAGCCCTCGTCAGCGAGATAGGCCATGTGCTGCTCGAAGTCGCCCGCATACGCCCAGTTGAGCCGGAGGGGGTCGTCCACGCCGGCGGGGTCGGCGGTGAACTGGTGGTACATGAGGATCGGCACCCCGACGTCGGCGGCTGCCGTCTCCTCGGGGGTCGTCCACGCGGCGTGCAGCGGGAGCCTCCGGTCCTCGTCGCATGAGACGACGTCGGCGATGTTCACGCGCTGCGCGACGTCGAGGGCCGCCGCCGCCTCGGCGTCGAGGTACCAGCCGGCGAACACCGCGCCCTCGCGCTCCGGCAGCGGCAGCTCGGCGACGTGCGCACCCTCGGTGGCGAGAACGGGATCGAGCGCGATCCCCTCCCCGCCGAAGGTGACAGCGCACGCGGCAGGGTCGCCGGCCTCCTCGAGCAGCGCGGCGGCCGCATCGGGCGCTGCGGTCGGGCTCGACGGTGCCGATGCACCGGGGGCGGATGCACCGGGCGCGGATGACGAGGACGAGGACGGCGCGGATGGCGCGCACGAGAGCACGAGGACCGCTGCCGCGGCGACGACGGGAAGCGCGAGGAGGCGGCGGCGGGAGGCTCTCATATCCCGGTCAGGATAGCCGCTCGCGCAGTCACGGCCGTGTCGGCCGGGGTTCCGGACCAGCACGCGCAATCGATCCGATAACGACTGAGCAGGATGCGCAATCGCGCGACGGCCCGGGTGCTACCGTCTCTCTCTATGGCCTCCCTCGATCACGTCGATCTCGAGCTCCTCGCCGCGCTCTCCGAGGACCCGCGGGCGACGGTCGTCGCGCTCGCGGAGCGCCTTCGCCTCTCCCGCAACACCGTCCAGGCCCGCATGGCGCGCCTTGAGCGCGCGGGCGTGTTCCACTCGTTCGAGCGCGCGATCTCGACCGAGGGTCTGGGCTTCCCGCTCCAGGCGTTCCTGTCGATCGGCGTGCGCCAGCCCGAGCTCCCTGCGATCACGGACGAGCTGCGGCGCATCCCCGAGGTCATCCAGGTCTACGGCGTGAGCGGGCAGGTCGACCTGCTCGCGCTCGTCGCGTGCCGCGACGCGCGCCACCTCTTCGACGTCGACGCCCGCATCCTGTCCGTCTCGGGTGTCGAGCGCACCGAGACGTCTCTCGTGATGAGCGAGGCCATCCCCTACCGCGTGAGCGGCCTCATGGAGCTCGCGCGCCGCGAGCGCTGAGCGCGCCTCACACGAACGAGCGGATGGCCTCGGCCGCTTCCGCGGGCCTCTCGTAGTGGATGAGGTGGCCGACGTCGGCCAGCTCGACGAGCCGCGCATCGGGGAACAGCCCGCGCAGCGCGCGCTCGGCCTCGATCGGCGTGATGTCGTCGCGGTCGGCGGCGATGAGCAGCGTGGGCTGGGCGATGCGCGGGGCGAACGCGCGCACATCGTGCGACACGCTCGTGACGAACGCCTCGCGCAGCGCCTGCCGGTCGGAGAACCCCGAGAAGAAGCGATCATGCTGGTCGTGGATCCAGCGGCGCAGGGCCCTGTCGCGCGTCTTCGCCATCGCGATGCTCATGATCCGCACGATCACCGGCCAGCGCAGGAGCCACGTGCCGACGGGATCGGGCAGCCGAGCGCCCGCCGCGTAGTAGAGCACCGCCAGGCGCGTCAGCACGCCCCGGGGCCCCTCGAGCGCGGGCGCGCCGATCGGGTTCACGAGGATGAGCCGCGGTGTCGGCAGTCCGCGGGCGACGGCCGCGGACGCGACGATCGATCCGAACGAGTGCCCGAGCACGACGGCGCCCGGCGCGACCTCGGCGGCGAAGGCGGTGAGCCACGCGACGAACGCATCCAGCTCGAGGGGCCGGCCCGGCACGGGCGGCGTCTCGCCGAAGCCCGGCAGGTCGGGCATGACGACGCGCACGCCGGGCAGATGCGCGACGACCGGCTCGAGCCCGTGGTGGTCCCCGCGGAACCCGTGCACCGCCAGGATGCTCGTCTCGGCGTCGTCGGGCCCGTACACCCAGTAGGCCGTCCGCGTGCCCAGGACCTCGACCTCCGCGCGGCGGACGGGGATGCGGGCGAGGCGGGACGCGTACGGGGAGGCGACGGGCACCGCACGAGTCTACGTTCGCCGGGGTGGCATACGCGGGTTTGTCCCCGCTGCGCCCTACATTCTCCCTATGGCGACATCATGGCCGGATCCGCCGCCCCTGTTCGAGCTCGACGACGCGGGCGAGCGCCCCACCTGGTTCGCCGCGCCCGGCGCGCGCCTGGATCGCCTCGGGGTGTTCGACCTCGAGACGACGGGCGTCGACGTCGAGTCCGACCGCATCGTCACGGCCTACGTCGGACTCCTCTCGGCCGACGGCACGGTCCTGCGGTCGCGCCACTGGATGGCCGACCCGGGCATCGACATCCCCGAGGGAGCGACCGCGGTCCACGGCATCACGACCGAGCGGGCGCGTGCTGAGGGTCGCCCGGCAGCCGAGGTCGTCGCCGAGGTCGTGTCGGCCCTCCGCGAGATCTTCGCCGAGGGCGTGCCGATCGTCGCGTACAACGCGCCCTTCGACTTCTCGATGCTCAAGCACGAGGCCCTGCGCCACGGGGTCGAGCCGATCGCGTCGCCCACCCCCGTGCTCGATCCGCTCGTCGTCGACAAGACGTGCGACCGGTATCGCCGCGGCAAGCGCACGCTCGCGACCGTCGCGGCGCACTACGACGTGGTCCTCGAGGCCGCGCACGACGCTTCGGCCGACGCCGTGGCCGCGGGGCGGCTCGCCTTCGCGCTCGTCGAGCGCTACGCGGGGATGCTCCCCGAGGATGTCGCGGAGCTGCACGACCGGCAGATCGGCTGGGCGCGCGAGCAGGCGGAGAGCCTCACCGAGTACTTCGTGAAGATCGGCCGGCTCGACCCCGCCGACGCGCTCGACGGCAGCTGGCCGATCCGCTGACGATCAGGACGACGAGCGCGCGCGCCACTCCTCCCAGCTTGCCATGAGCTGCTCGATGGCGGCGTGGAACTTCGCCGTGGCGACCCCCGGCGTCGTGTCGCCGAAGTAGTGCGCGACCCAGTGCGCGAGGCGCTGCGCTGCCTCAGGGTCCTCGCGCACGCGCTCGACGTGCGCGACGATGTCGGGGGCGTCCGCCGGCTCGAGCCATTCGCACGCCGACAGGTAGCCGCCCTCGTCGATCTCCGCAGCGGGATCGGCGGGCCTCGTGATGAGCAGGGGCTTGCCGACCGCGAGCCGGTCGTAGACCATCGCCGAGATGTCGACGATCGCGACATCGGCCGCCGCGAGCTGCCATCCGAGCTCCGGCCGATCGTCGCAGACGTGCTGCGCGGACGGGTCCTTCTGGTTGGCCGCGCGGATGGCCTGGATGATCCGCTCGTTCGCCTCGCCGAACGCCGCGCTGACGACACCGCTGCGCGGATGCGGACGGTAGATGACGCGGTGGCGGCCGGTCGCGAGCAGCGCCGCGACGAGCGCCTCCCCGTGCGAGGCCACCGAGCCGTAGCGCGCGGCGGGGCGGTCGCCCTCCCAGGTCGGCGCGTACAGCACGACCGTGCGCTCGTCGGGCGTGTAGGGCAGCTCGCCCGAGTAGTGATCGGCCTGCGGGCGGCCGATCTCGATCGTGCGCGCATCGACGTCGTAGTCCCACAGCACGCGGGAGAGGCGGTCGCGCGCGGCCTGGCCCGCGACGAGAGCGCGGTCGTAGGCCTTGTACTGATTGGTCGTCATGTACATCTTGTCGGACTCGCCGTGGTTGATGAACACGTGCCAGCGCTCGCCGTACCGGAACATCTGGAAGTTGCGCGTGTTCTGGTTCACGTAGAGCACGATGCGGATGTCCTGCGCCTCGAGGAACCGCTCGATGCTCGTCACGCTCGGGGTGAACGCCACCGGCAGCGCGCCGTCGTCGAGAAGCGCCTGCGCCCCGAGCGAGTTGCGCGCCATGACGACGACCGGCCAGCGCTCGGCGAGCTCCTGCAGCGGTCGGTACCACTGGCGCATCTGGTACATGTTGACCGCGCCGTCGGCGAAGTACACGGCGATCCGGAACCTCCGCGGGGTGAGCGGGGGCCGCGTGGCGAGCGTGCGGCGCACCGTCCTGTGTGCGTTCCGCGTCGCGACGGCCTTCCGGAGGAGCTTGATCGCCTTCTTCACATCGCGCGTCACACCCACCCGACCAGGCTACCGGGGGCTTTCCCGGCGGCCGTCATGGGATGATCGTCGAATGCGTAACGATCCCCTGCCGGGCCCCCGCGCGCCTCGGAGGGACGCGCCGTCGGTCCCGCTCGACGCGGGTGTGTCGTTCGTGATGCCGGTTCTCAACGAGGCCCCGTACCTGCGCCGCGCGGTCGAGTCGACCCTCGCGCAGGAGATCCCCGGGCCCGTCGAGCTCGTCCTCGCGCTCGGACCCTCGTCCGACGGCACGACCGAGCTCGCGCGCGCTCTCGCGGAGGAGGATGAGCGCATCGTCCTCGTCGACAACCCCGCCGCCGACATCCCGGTCGGGCTCAACGCGGCCATCCGCGCGAGCACGCACCCCACGATCATCCGCGTCGACGCCCACTCGGAGCTCACGCCGGGCTACGCGGCCCGCGCTCTGGAGACGCTCGCTCGCACCCGCGCGGGCAACGTCGGCGGCGTCATGCGGGCAGACGGACGGACGCCGTTCCAGCGCGCAGCCGCCTGGGCGTACAACTCCCCCGTGGGGCTGGGCGGCGGCGCGTACCACGGAGGGTCGCGCGAGGGCGAGGCCGAGTCGGCGTACCTCGGCGTCATGCGACGCGCCGTTCTCGAGGAGGTCGGGCTCTTCGACGAGACCATCCGCCGCGGCGAGGACTGGGAGCTCAATCTGCGCATCCGCACGGCGGGCTACCGCGTCTGGTTCGATCCCGCGCTGTCGGTGACGTACTGGCCGCGCGAGCGGTGGACGCGCCTCGCGCAGCAGTTCCTCGCCACCGGCCGCTGGCGCGGTGAGCTCTTCCGCCGCTACGGACGCCGCAACTCGCTCAAGTACTTCGCGCCGCCCGCGCTCGTGATCCTCGTGGCGCTCGCCGCGATCAGCGGGGCACTGCAGCTCGCCGGCGTGCCCGCTCCCGGTCTCGCCGTCGCGACGTGGGCCCTGTGCGCACCGCTCGTCGCCTACGCCGCGCTCGTCGCGGCAGTCGCGATCGGCGCGCGGGCGCCCGGGCCGTTCGGATGGCGGGAGCGGGCATGGCTGCTCGCGGTGCTGCCGACCATGCACCTGTCGTGGGGAACGGGGTTCCTCACGGGCGCCGTGCGCGGCGCGCACGACACCGTCGACACCTCGCGCCTCTCCGGACGCAACACGCCGCTGCCGTAGCGGTCAGCCGACCGGCAGGAGCCCCTGGTCGATGAGGCGCGCGACCACGCGCTCGGCGGCACGGCCGTCCTCGCGCGCATTGAAGGCGCGTCGCCACGCCGCGTAGCGCTCGGCGTACTCCGCGGGATCCGCCGCGAGCGCGGCGAGGAGGCCGTCCATGTCCTGCACGAGCGGGCCGGGGGCGCGCGCGGCGAGGTCGAAGTAGAACCCGCGCAGAGCGCCCCGGTAGTGGGCGAGATCGGGCACGAGGAAGTACATGGGCTTCCCCGTGACGCTGAAGTCGAACATCACCGACGAGTAGTCGGTGATGAGCGCATCGGCGGCGAGGAGGAGCTCTGACGTGTCGGGGTACGCCGTGACGTCGACGACCCGCGGACCCGCGACGTCGCGCCCGGGGATGAGGGTGCGCGAGTGCCCGCGGACGAGCACGACGGCGTCCGCCTCGACCGCGAGTCGCGCCGGGTCGATGAACGCCACGATCTCGTCGCGGTCGTCGCGCCAGGTCGGCGCGTACAGCAGCACGCGCTCCCCCGGCTCGATGCCGAGGCGCTCGCGCACGGCGAGCGGGTCGCCCGTGACGAGCGCGTCGTTGCGCGGGTAGCCCTCGACCCAGACGGGCTTGCGGAAGAAGGCGTAGGCGCGCGCGAGGATCCTCGCGGCGTACGGATTCTGCGCGAGGAGCACGTCCCACCGGCGCGACTCCTTGATCACCGCTCCCCATCGGCGCGGCGCGAACCCCTTGCGGTGGAGGGCGAGGCGCTTGAGCGGCGTGCCGTGCCAGGTCTGCAGCACGCGCTGGCCATCACGGCGGGCGAACGCGCGGCGGAGCCAGTCGTTGACGATCACGAGCTTCGCGACGCTCCGGGCGCGCCACCACTCGGGGCTCCCCTCGACGACCGCGACCGCGCCATCCGGGACGGCCACGGAGAGGTCGACCACGCTCCAGTAGCGGGTGACCCCCGGGGCGCGGAGCGCGATCTCCCGGTCGAGCGCGAGCGGGTTGCAGCTCGCGCTGCGCCCGTAGAAGCTCTCGAAGAAGACCGCGTCCTCGAGCGGCGCGGTGTGCGAGAGGTAGCGGCGCTCGAGCGAGCCCTGCGCCTCTCCGCCGTCGTACACGGGGTCGACGGGCGGGCCGATGAGCACCGTGTCGCCGTCGAGCTGCGCGCGCAGCGTGCCCAGCATCTCGACCGGCAGCGTCGCATCGAGCTCGGCGCCGGCGACGGCCACGCGATAGCGTCCGGACGGGAGCGGTCGCTCGGGCCCGCCCCAGCGTGCCGCGACGAGCGCGAAGCGCACCGACCATCCGTCCCCGCTCGCGGAGACCGCCCCCTCGACCGCCGCGCGCGAGCCCTCGAGGCGCGCCGAGGCGGGCGCGTCCCCTTCTCCCTCCACGACGAGGGCGGGGCCGTCCTGCTCGAACCGGGCGGTCGTCATCGGTGTCCTCTCCTCGGGCCCCTGGCCCGCGCGCGTCGAGCGACGATCGCGTCGTGCACACGGCGAGCGCTGCCGCCGTCGCGGAACGCGTGCACGCGCTCGCTCAGTCTCGCAGACCGCGCGGTGCGATCTGCGAGCGCCGCGGGGTCGGAGGCGACCTCCGTCAGCTGCGCGACGAGGCCGTGCCAGTCGGTCGCGTAGTCCTCGCCGGCGACGTCCTCGTATCGGCCGTAGAAGCCCCGTCGCGCGCGGTACGCCTCGAGATCAGGGGCCAGGTACAGCACGGGCAGCGGCACGAGGCCCGCGTCGTACGCGAGCGACGAGTAGTCCGTCACGAGGACATCCAGTCCGGGGAGCGCCGCGGTGACGTCGCGCAGCCGATCGGAGCCGAGGTCGCGCACCCGATCCGTCGGGAAAGGCGGCACGTACGCGCCCGCCCCCAGGCGGTGCGAGCGGACGAGCAGCACGAGGTCGGCCGCGGCGAGCGCGTCCACGATCTCGCGCCACTCCTCGGCCGTGGGCACGGCCGGGTCGGGCTCGCCGTCGCGCCAGGTCGGGGCGTAGAGCACGAGACGCGCGCCGTCGGGAAGATCGCCGACCGCCGCACGCAGGAGCTGCCGCGCGCGAGCCCTGCGCTCGTCCGCGGTGCCCGCGCTCAGCACGTCGACCCGGGGCTCCCCCGTCACCACCACCCGGTCATCCGGCAGCGCGAATGCCGACTCGAGGCGCCCCCGCACGAGGTGCGACGCGGCAGGGAGCAGCCGGATCCGGCGCTGCGCTCCCCGATACAGCCGGGCCAGCAGCCCGCGGACGAGCATCGAGTCGGGCAGCAGCGCCGAGCGGACCGTCTCGGGCGAGTCGAGGCCGATGCGCTTGAGCGGGATGCCGTGCCAGAGCTGCACGAGGAATCCGCCCGACACGGCATACGGGTTGACATCGCCCGTTCCGTAGGACACGACGAGGACGCCGCCGCGCGCGGTCGCCCAGAACCCGCGCCAGGAGAGCTTCGGGAGGGTCGGGATGCCCCGCGCGGCCGCCTCCTCCGCCTCGCGCGAGTCCGACGTCAGCCACACGGCGCGGTGACCCTCGGCGGCCGCCACCTCCCACAGCGCGAGCGGACCGTCGCCGACGCCCGCGCCGCATCCGAAGACCCAGCGGTCGCCGCGTGGGATCGCGAGCGTCGCGATCCTCCCCAGCGCATACAGGGGCAGGCGCAGGAGCTTCGCCGCGTTGCCCGCACCGAACGAGAAGGACGCCACCCCACGAGCGTACTGGTGGGGCGGCGTCCTTCCGGTCAGCCCGCTCTCACGGGCGCGGGATGGTCACTCGAGGGTGCCGAGCTCGACCGTCGCGGTGTGCTCCTCGCCGTCGCGGACGTAGACCACCTCTGCCTCGCTGCCGCCGGCGGCCGCGCGGACCTGGGCAGTGAGGTCGACGGCGTCGTTGATCTTGGCGCCGTTGAACCGCGTGACGATGTCGCCCTCCTGCAGTCCGGCGGCCTCGGCGGCACCGCCCTCGACGACCTCGGCGATGTACGCGCCCGTGATGGTCGCGCCCTCGACCTGGCTCGAGGGCTGCACGCTCGCGCCGAGGAGGCCGTGCGTCGCGGTGCCGTTGTCGATGATCTCGTTCGCCACCCGCTCGACGACGTTCGACGGGATCGCGAAGCCGACGCCGATCGATCCGGACTCCGACGAGCTCTGATCGGCCGTCGCGATCGCGACGTTCACGCCGATGAGCTTGCCCTCGCTGTCGACGAGCGCGCCGCCGGAGTTGCCCGGGTTGATCGCGGCGTCGGTCTGGATGACCGAGATCGCGATGGACTCGCTCGCCTGCGCCTGCTGGTCCTCCTGGCCGGGGATGTCGAAGAACCAGGGGCTCGATCCCTCTCCCTGCCCCTCGTCCTCGCCCTCGACGCTGTCGCCCTCGGGGGCCGCGGCCGATGCGATCTCGATGCTGCGGTTGAGCGCGCTCACGATGCCGGTGGTGACCGTGTTGGCGAGTCCGAGGGGCGCGCCGACGGCGACCGTCGTGGCGCCCACGTTGAGCTTCGACGAGTCGGCGAACTCGATCGGCGTGAGACCGGACGCGCCCTCGAGCTTGATCACCGCGAGGTCGTAGGTGGGGTCGGTGCCGACGATCGTGGCGTCGTAGATGCGGCCGTCGCTCGCCGTGACCCGCACGGTCGCGTCGGCCGCCGTGCCGCCGAGGGTCACGACGTGCGTGTTCGTGACGACGTAGCCGTCCTCGCTGATGACGACGCCCGATCCGCTGCCCGACGACTGCCCGCCGGCCACCTCGATCGTGACGACGCTCGGCAGCACCTCGGTCGCGACCGCCGTGGCCTCGTTGACCGACCCGGGGTTGTTCACCGTGATGTTCGACGGCGCGCTGCCCGACTCCGCGACCGATCCGCCGCCGGCCGTCAGGGAGTTCGAGACCCAGCCGCCGCCGAAGCCCGCGCCGCCGCCGACGAGAGCGGCCACGAGGATGGCCGCGGCCACGCGGCCGCCGCCCTTCGACTTCCGCTCATCCGGGCGCGGCTGCGGCGCCCACACGGCCTGCGGCGCGCCGTCGTGCGGAAGCGGCTGTGTGGGCTGCGTCGCGCCGAACGCCGCGCCCTGCCCCTCGCCATGCGCCTCGTACGCGCTGTGCGCGCGGTAGGGAGCCCCCGGGTGGCCGGGAGCGGCGTGCGGCGGGGCGGCGTGCGGCGGCGTCGACTGCGCGGGAGCCTCCTGCGGCCGCCCGTAGCCCGTCGGCGGCGCCGGCCGCGGCGGGATGTTCAGAGGGGTGTCTTCGGAACGCTGCTCGTCCATGGGTGCTCCTTCTTCCACGTCCTCTTCAGGGTGATCCCGCAGTCTGTGTGCTTCCTATGATGCGCGTATGCCGCGGGCGTGACTTCGCGCGCGGGTAGCCTGAGCGGATGCGACACGTCAGCGGCGCCTGGAGGCGCACCGCCGCAGGAGCCGGGCTGCTCGGAGCCGACGGCTCGCCCGCCCCCACGATCTTCGCCGAGATGTCGGCGCTCGCGACCGCCACGGGCGCCCTCAACCTCGGGCAGGGCTTCCCCGACGAGGATGGCCCCGCCGAGGTGCTCGACGCGGCGCGGGCGGCCATCGCCGGAGGCCGCAACCAGTACCCACCGGGGCGCGGCGTGCCCGAGCTGCTCGAGGCGATCGCCGAGCACCAGCGCCGCTTCTACGGGCTGGAGCTCGATCCCGCGCGGGAGGTGCTCGTGACGGCCGGCGCGACCGAGGCGCTCGCCGCGACGCTGCTGGCGCTCGTGGACGGGCCCGACGACGAGGTCGTCGTCTTCGAGCCGCACTACGACTCCTACGCCGCGTGCGTCGCGCTGTCCGGGGCCCGCCTGCGCACCGTGCCGCTGCGCTGGCCCGACTTCCAGCCGGACCTCGACGAGCTCGAGGCGGCCGTCACCGACCGCACCCGGATCATCCTCGTGAACGATCCGCACAACCCCACGGGGGCGGTGTTCTCGAGGGAGGCACTCGAGCGGATCGTGGCGCTGGCCGACCGCCATGACGCCGTCATCGTCACCGACGAGGTGTACGAGCACCTCGTGCACCGCGGTCCGCATGTGCCCATCGCGACGCTGCCCGGCGCCGCAGCGCGCACGCTCACCATCTCGTCGGCGGGAAAGACCTTCCGCACGACCGGGTGGAAGATCGGCTGGGTCTCGGGACCGGCCGAGCTCGTGGACGCGGTTCTCGCCGTCAAGCAGTTCCTCACGTACGTCAACGGCTCGCCGTTCCAGCCGGCCATCGCGGTCGGGCTCCGCCTTCCCGATGCGTTCTTCCGCACGACCTCGTCCGACATGCGACGCAAGAGCGAGATCCTCGGCGAAGGGCTGCGCGCGGCGGGCTTCGACGTCTCGACCCCGGCCGGCTCGTACTTCACCGTCGCGGATGCCGCGGCTCTGGGCGCGAGCGACGCGGCGGAGTTCTGCCGCGCGCTCCCCGAGCGCGCGGGCGTCGTCGCGATCCCCCTCACCGCATTCGCGACGCGGGAGCGGCGCGACGAGTACCGCACGCTCGTGCGCTTCGCCGCCTGCAAGCGGGACGAGGTCCTCCAGGACGCGGTGATCCGCCTGAGCACGCTCCGGGGCTGAGGGTCAGCGCGGGGCCACGCGGTAGCGCCGCAGCGCGAGTGCCGGGTTGACCCGCCGCACGTTGTCGATCGCCGACCGCTCGGCGAACGCCACGGCGACGTCGGTCGTCGTGCCCACGCTCGCGACCGCCGTCCCCTGCGGGTCGACGATGAGCGAGCTGCCGACCGCGAGCGGGGGCGTGTGGTCGGCCGCGGCGACGTACATCGTGTTCTCGATCGCCCGCGCGGTGACGAGCGTCCGCCAGTGATGCTCCTTGAGCGGACCGCGCACCCACTGCGCGGGAACGAGCGCGACGTCGACACCCGCATCCGCGAGGACGCGCGCCGACTCGGGGAAGCGCAGGTCGTAGCAGGTCATGAGGCCGCACACGAGGCCGTCGACCTCGAACGTCTCGGGCTCCGTCAGCGCCCCCGGCTCCACCCAGTCGGACTCGCGCTGACCGAACGCGTCGTAGAGGTGGGCCTTGCGGTACGTCGCGCGCACGCCATCCGCGTCGACCGCGACGACCGTGTTGCGCACGCGACGCGGGTCGTCGGCGCGCTCGAGGAGCCCCGCCACGATCACGAGGCCGTGGTCGGCGGCGACGCGGGCGAGGTGCTGCGCGAACGGGCCGTCGAGCGTCTCCGCGCGCTCGACGAGCGTCTCGTCGAAGGGGTGGATGAAGCTGCTCGCATACTCGGGGAAGAGCACCACTCTCGCCCCTCGCTCGGCGGCGCGCTCGGCGAGCGCCGCGATGTCCTCGCGGTTGGCGTGGGGCTCGGCGCCCGGCGAGAACTGGGCGACGGCGACTCCGACGGCGTGCTCCGACATGCCGCCAGCCTATTGCGCCGGTCGCGGGGCGGCGTCGGCGGGTGCGCCGCTCTCCCCCGGCCGCGGAGGGCGCGTGCGCAGGAGGAGCGGCAGCGCGACCCAGAGGACCAGCATCACGCCGCCGAGGATCCCTCCCGCGAGCCAGGCGGCCTGATCGCTCACGACGACGTCGAAGATGAAGCCGACCACGCCGACGAGGAGGACGGAGACGACGACGAGCGCCGACAGGAGCGCGATGTGCCCGAAGCGCACGGTGAGCCCCTTCCTCCCCTCGCGGAAGAGCACGCGGTGCAGCGCGACGGGCGCCAGCGCGATCACGGCGCTCACGGCGGAGAGCACGACGAGCACGAGGTAGAACACCCGCTGGTCGGCAGTGAGGTCGGCGAAGGCCGGCTGGAACGCGAGGGCGAGGAGGAAGCCCGTGATGATCTGGGTGCCGGTCTGCAGGACGCGCAGCTCCTGCAGCACCTCGTTCCAGTTGCGGTCGAAGCGCTCCGCCGCGCTCTCCCCCGGACGCAGTCCCGCCGCCCGTGCCGTGTCAGCCGTCATGCCCTCCATCATTCGCGCCATGCCCGGGCCGCGCAAAGGGGGCCGCTCGATTCGCCCTCTCCGCGACGCCGTGTTAGGCTATTCATGTGCCGCGGGGTGGAGCAGTTCGGTAGCTCGCTGGGCTCATAACCCAGAGGTCGTAGGTTCAAATCCTGCCCCCGCAACCAAGTGAAGGCCCGGATCCGAGAGGATCCGGGCCTTCTGCCTTTTCCGCATGCGGTGCCTCCCGGGCGCTGCCCATCCCCTCCGCGCGCGAGCGCAGGAGGATCCGCCCGCCGCAGGACGCCGATCCCCGCCGCCGTCCTGCAGCCATCCGATTCTCCTGCTGCGGACGGCACACACACGACCGGAGACGCGGAGCGGCCCCGCAGGATCGCTCCTGCGGGGCCGCGTGCGTGCGCGCTGCGCCGGCTTACTCGGCCGGGGCCTCCTCGGCCGCACCCGTGTCATCGAGGAACGCGAGCAGGCGCTCGACGGCCTCGGTGAGGTCGGCGTCGGCCTCCGCATACGCGACCATGTCGCCCTCCTCGAGCGCGGCCTTCTTGGCCTCGATCGCCGTCTGCGCATCGGCGAGAGCCTGCTCGTAGGTGTCGCTCGACGGCGGCGTCGGCTGCGTCGGCTCCTCCGGCTGCTCGGGCTCGGGCTCGGTCGGCTGCTCGGTCTCCGGGTCGACGGGCGTGACATCCTCATCGCCCGTATCGGCACCCGAGTCGCCGCCGAACAGCTCGTCGAGCGCCTCGGCGAGGGTGTCCTCGAAGGCGAGCTGGTCGCCGAACGCGACGAGCACCTTGCGCAGGAGCGGGTACGACGTGCCGCCGGTCGACTGCACGTAGACGGGCTGCACGTAGAGCAGGCCGCCGCCGACGGGCAGTGTCAGCAGGTTGCCGAGGCTCACATCCGACGCGCCGATGGTGAGGATGTTCATCTCGTTCGCGATCTGCGAGTCCGAGTTGAACGAGTTCTGCACCTGACCCGGCCCCGGCACGGTCGTGTCGGCCGAGATCTCGAGCATCGTCAGCTTGCCGTAGTCCTCGCGCACGCTGCCGGCGTCGGCGCCCGCGTCGGAGTCGACCGCAAGGTAGCCCATGAGCACGTTGCGCGTGCCGCCGTCGGGGATGAACGTCGTGAACATCGAGAACGTGGCCTCGTCCTGCCCCGGCATCCGCATCGACAGGTAGTACGGCGGCTGCAGCTGCTGGTCGCTGGTCGGGTCGTTCGGCGTCGTCCAGGCGTTGTCGCGCTGGTAGAACGCCCGGGCGTTGTCGACGTGGTACGTGCCGAGCATCGCGCGCTGGACCTTGAAGAGGTCCGTCGGGTAGCGCACGTGGCTCATGAGCTCGCCCGACATCTCGTCGATCGGCTTGATCGTGTTCGGGTAGATCTTCTGCCAGGTCTCGAGGACCGGGTCCTCCTCGTCCCACGCGTACAGCGTGACGCTGCCGTCGTAGGCGTCGACCGTGGCCTTGACCGAGTTGCGGATGTAGTTGATCTCGTCGATCAGCAGGTTCGGCGTCGGGTTGGTCGAGTCGCTGATCGCCTGCGAGAGGCTGACCTGCGACGAGTAGGGGTAGGTCGCGCTCGTCGTGTAGCCGTCCACGATCCACACGATCCGGCCGTCGACGACGCTCGGGTACGGGTCGTTGTCGAGGGTGAGGTACGGCGCGGCCTTCTGCACGCGCGTGAGCGGATCGCGGTCGTAGAGGATCTGCGACTCCTCGTTCACGTAGTCCGAGAAGAGGATCTGCTCGGACTGGAACTTGAGCGCGTACAGCACGCGGTTGAAGAAGCTGCCGACGCTCGGGCCGCCGTCGCCGGAGAACGTCGTGTTCGTCTGCGACGCGCCCTCCTCGCCGGCGGGGTAGTCGAGCTCGACGGGGTCGGCGCCCTCGGGCGCTCCGACGATCGAGTACTCGGGGTTGTTCTCGCCGAAGTACACGCGCGGCTCGTACTCGAGGTCGCTCAGCGCACCGCTGGACGGGATGCCCCCCTCGATGAAGACCGGCTCGCCCTCGTTCGTGCGCTCGTTGCCCTTGGCGGCGACCATGCCGTAGCCGTGCGTGTAGACGAGGGTCGTGTTGTTCCAGGTGCGCGCGTCGGCGTCGAGCTCGTCCATGTCGAGCTCGCGCACCGCGACCACGGTGTCCTGCGTCTCGCCGTCGACCTCGTAGCGGTCGACATCGAGCGTGTCCTCGAAGCCGTAGTACGCGCGGTACTGCTGCAGCTGCTGGACGGTCGGGCCGATGATGCCCGGGTCCATGAGGCGGATGGACGCCGTCGTGTCCGCGTCGTCGCGCAGCTGACCGGCGGCCGCGTCGGTCTCGGCCGCGAACGGCACCTTCTCGATGCCGTCGAGGCCGTACGCGGCGCGGGTGGCGTCGACGTTGCGCTGGTAGTAGTCCATCTCGAGCGCCTGCTCGTTGGGGCGGACCTGGAAGGTCGTCACGGCCCACGGGTAGCCGACGCCGATCACGAGCGAGGTCACGATGAGCAGGGCGGTCGCGATGAGCGGGTAGCGCCAGCGCCCGATGACCGCGGTCACGAAGAAGAGGATGGCCACGAGCGCCGCGACGATCGAGAGGATCGTCTGCGCGGGGATCACGGCGTTGACGCCCGCGTAGCCCGGGCCCGTGATGCGGCTGCCCTGCTCGACCATCGTGAAGTAGCGGTCGAGCCAGAGGCTGGCCGCCTGCACGAGGAGGTAGACGCCGGCCGTGATCGCGAGCTGGATCCGCGCGGGCTTCGAGATGCGCAGCTCGCCCTGCCCGATCCGGACCGACCCGTAGAGGTAGGCCACGAGCGCGGTGACGAGGAGGCTGATGAGGACGGTCGCCGATGCGAACCCGACGACGCCGGCGTAGAACGGCATCGCGAACATGTAGAAGCCCGTGTCGAGCCCGAACAGCGGGTCGGCGTCGCTCGTCGGCGTGCCGTTGGCCCACAGCCAGGCGGTCTCCCACTGCGACGAGGCCGCGAAGCCCGCGAAGAAGCCGAAGAACACCGGGATGCCCCACATCGCGAGGCGGCGGAGCGGCTCGACGACCTCCTGGTACCGGTCGAGCTGCGAGCTCAGGCGCGCATAGACCGGGCGCAGGCGGTAGGCGAGGAAGATCGCGAGCCAGACCGGCACCGCCATCCCCGCGAAGCCCACGACGAACATCACGACCCGAGCCGTCCACTGCGTCAGCAGCACCGACTCGAAGCCGAGCTGATCGAACCAGAGGAAGTCGGTGTAGAGCGATGCGAACACGAAGAAGGCGACGACGAGCGCAGCGATGACCGCGAGCGAGATCGTGACGATTCTTCGGAACGGAGACGGGGTCGTGGCCGGAGTCGGCGCTGAGGTCGAGGTCACCATTCCATCCTAGGCATGCGCATCACGCGCATCGCCCGGTCATGGGGAATGCTCAGCCGGCCGTGCACGTGGGCAGGTCGCCCGTCTCCCCCTGCGCGATCGCCTCGACGGCCGTCATGGCGTCGTCGAGCGTCTCGATCGAGAAGACCTCGAGACCCGCCGGGACATGTCCCACGACCTCGTCGCAGTTCGACGCCGGCGCGAGGAAGAAGTCGGCGCCCGCGCCGCGCGCCCCGTAGAGCTTCTGCCGGATCCCGCCGATCGGGCCGACCGTCCCCGCCGCGTCGATCGTGCCGGTGCCGGCGATCTCCTCGCCGCCGGTGAGCGAGCCGGGCGTGAGGGTGTCGATGATGCCCAGCGCGAACATCGTGCCGGCGCTCGGGCCGCCGACGTCGTCGAGCTGGATCGTGACGTCGATCGGGAAGTCGAACGTCGTCGTGAGGTAGACGCCGATCAGCCACGTCGTCCGGCCGTCGACCTCGCCCTCCTCCGGCGTGATCTCGAGGTCCTCCTCCGCGCCGTCGCGCTGGACGGTGAGCGTCACGGGAGCGCCCTCGCCCTCCGCGACGATCTCCTTGAGCCGATCGATGTCGGCCACGTCCTCGCCGTTCGCGGCGACGATCACGTCGCCCTCCTCGACGACGCCGCTCGCGGGCGAGTCGTCGCTCGTGGGCCGCACGACCTCGAGGCGGGCGCCGACGTCGTAGCCCAGCTGCGAGAGCGCGGCGGCCGTCGCCTCGGCCTGCGAGTCGACCATGAGCGCGGCGTTCTGCTCCTCGCGCTGCTCGCTCGTCTGCCCCTCGGGGAACACCGCGTCGATCGGCACCACCGCGCGCGAGCCGTCGAGCCACGCGAGTGCGAGCTCGAACCACGACGGCGTGCGCTCGCGGTTGCCGACGACCTGCACGGTCGTGAGGTCGAGCGATCCCGACGTCTCGTACGTCTGCGCCCCCTCGACCGAGATGAGCGGCTTCTCCTCGCCGTCGTGGTCAGGCGCCGTCCCGATCGTGTCGTACACGGGCCCCGGCTGCTGGATGACGTACGACGTCGGCAGGAAGGTGATCGCGACGAGGGCGACGAGGGCGACCACGAGCGCCCAGATGCCCGCGACGGTGCGCCGCGACGCGGGCGAGGACGGCGTGCGGGCAGACCGGGAGTGCGGGGCGTCGATGAGTGTCACGGGGATCCTTCCGCCGTCGTTCGCGGGTGGCGTAAGCGCATCCGCCTCACTGCGGGAGGAGCACGGACCGGCGCGATTAGCCTAGATCGCACGGACCGAGACCGGCTGAAAGGCGGCTGACGTGGCTGACGACGACAGGACTCCCGACGACGACCTGCAGGAGCTCCTGCGCCGCCTCATGAACGGCGGCGCGATCGACCCCGAGCAGCTGTCGCGCATGGCGGGCATGCCCGTCGACCCGGCGACGCTGTCGCAGATGATGCAGCAGTTCCAGGGCATGTTCGCCGGCGCGCAGGACGGCTCGATCTCGTGGGACGCGACGAAGCGCCAGGCGCTCCACATCGCCAACCAGGACGGTCTCGGCGTGACGGACGGGCAGCGCACCGACCTCGACCAGGCCTTCGCTCTCGCCGGGCTGTGGCTCGGCGAGGTGACGACCCTCTCGCCGACCGCCGAGCTGCCGCGCGCGATCACGCGCGGCCAGTGGGTCGAGCAGACGCTGCCCGTGTGGCAGGAGGTGGCGGAGCCGGTCGCGACGAGCATCGCCGACGCGCTCACGGAGGCCCTGCGCTCGCAGGTGCCCGAGGAGATGCAGGACATCGTGCAGAGCGCGGGGCGCCTCATGCGCGGGGTCGGCGGCACGCTGTTCGCGACGCAGCTCGGCCAGGTCGTCGGCAAGCTCTCCCTCGAGGTCGTCAGCGGCGCGGATGTGGGGATCCCGGTGATCCCGGCCGGCAGCGCCGTGCTCCTTCCGCAGAACTTCGCGGAGCTGGGGGCCGGCCTCGAGATCCCGGAGGATCAGCTCGCGCTCTACATCGCGGCCCGAGAGCTCGCCTCGGCGCGCCTGTTCCGGCACGCGAAGTGGCTGCGCCTGCACATCCTCTCCCAGATCGACGACTACGCGCGCGGCATCAGCGTCGACACGGACGCGCTCGAGGAGATGGCGTCTCGCCTGGATCCCTCGAACCCGGAGGAGCTCCGCCAGGCGCTCGAGAGCGGCGCTCTGCTCCCCCAGCAGTCCGAGGCGCAGAAGCTCGCCCTCGCCCGCCTCGAGAACCTCCTCGCGCTCGTCGAGGGCTGGATCGACGTCGTGACCGCCGACGCGACCGCGCGCGTGCCGCATCTCGAGCGCATCGCCGAGGCCATCCGCCGCCGCCGCGCCGAGGGCGGGCCGGCCGAGGACGCGCTCGGCGCGCTCGTCGGGCTGCGCCTGCGTCCCCGGCGACTGCGCGAGGCGGCCGCCATGTGGCGCGCCGTCGGGGACGCCGTGGGCATCGCCGCGCGCGACAGCCTGTGGGACTACCCCGACCTCATGCCCACCTCGGAGGACATCGACGATCCGGCCGGTCTCATCGCGCGGCTCGAGGCGCAGGCCCGCGGCGAGCAGCCGGAGGCCGACGACATGGACGACGCGCTCGCGCGTCTGCTCGCCGAGGAGGCCGAGCGCACCGAGGGCGAGGCCGACCGCGATGCGCCGGCGTCGCCGTCCGACGACGACGAGGGCCATCCGCGGCCCGAGGGCGACCAGCCCGTGTGACGTCTCCTCCACAGGCGGCCCGACCTGCGCGCGCAGGTCGGGCGGCCTGTGGACAATCCGCTCGCGCCGGCGTCGCGCGGAGCAGAATCGCGCTATGGCGCACCTCAGCCTCGACCCCGCGCGGCTCCCGCTCTGGCGCGACGCCGCGACGATCCAGCTCGGACTCGACGGCGGCGTCCGGATCCGCGAGCCGGCGCCCTGGCAGGAGCGCCTCCTCGTCCGGCTCGCGGACGGCGTCGACGAGCACGACGACCTCGCGGGTGCGGTCGGCGTCGACGAGGTGCGCCTGCGGACGTTCCTCGCGCACATCGCCCCCGCGCTGCGGCGCGAGGAGGACCCCGGGCTCCTGCACATCCTCACCGCCGACGGCGTCTCCGCGGCGACGGTCACGGCGCTGTGCGACGCCCTCGCCGCGTGCGGATGGGCGCCGGAGTGGGTCACGCTCGCGGCCGTGAGCGCGCACGTCCCCGTCGCGCTCGTCGCCCATCACGCCGTCGCGCCAAGTGCGTGGGTGCCGCTCGTGCGCGACGACGTCGTCCATGCGCCGATCGTCTTCGCCCGCGAGAGCGCCGAGGTGGGGCCGCTCGTCCGCCCCGGCGCGACGCCCTGCCTCGGCTGCCTCGCAGCGCATGAGCGCGAGCGCGACCCGGCCTGGCCCGTGCTCGCGCTGCAGCTGCTCGCGCGCCGCCCGCCCGAGACGCCGTCGCCCCTCGTCGCGGCGACGGCGACGCTCCTGACCGAGCTCCTGCGCGCCCCGGCGGGCGACGACGCCGCGCGGTCCGCGCGCGTCAGCGGCGACGGGCGCCGGCAGTGGCGGAGCCACCGGCACCACGCAGAGTGCCTGTGCCGATCTCCGCGAGGAAGCGCGACGGCTCTCGCTGCAGCCGGCCCGACGCCGACGCGCGAGGCCACGACAGCGACAGCGATCGCCCTGCGCGCGTGATGCCTACGTACGCGAGGCGCCTCTCCTCGTCGACCCCGTCGAGCGACGTCGCGTACGAGATCGGCAGGAGCCCCTCGGCGAGCCCGAGGAGATGCACGTGCGGCCACTCGAGGCCCTTGGCGGCGTGCAGGGTCGAGAGGGTCACCGTCTGCAGCGTGGGCTCGTGCTGGTCCTTCGCGCGGGCGAGAAGCCCCTCCGTGAACGCGCGGAGGGTCGTGCCCGGCGGGGCCTCCTCGGCGAGGCGCAGGATGGCGGCGCGCGCCTCCCACGCGTCGCGCAGGGCGCCGCCCGCGGCGGGCGGCTCCTCGGCGTGACCGAGGCTGCGCAGCACGTCGCGCACGAGGTCGGCGAAGCCCTGGTCGGTCGGCGCGACCGACGCCCCGCGGAGGGCGAGCAGCGCCTGGCGCACCTCGGGCATGTCGAAGAAGCGCCGCCCGCCGAGGACGGTCGTCGGGATCCCCCGCCGCGCGAGCGCGTCCTGGATCTCGGCGGACTGGGCGTGCGAGCGGTAGAGCACGGCGATGTCGGACGGCGGCACCGACTCGAGCTGACGGGCGATGGCGTCGGCCACGCCCTCGGCCTCGAAGTGCTCGTCGTGGTAGCCCGTGACGACCGGCGTCTCACCGGATGTCGCCGCGGCGGACGCCTCGAGCCGGAGCGCACCGGGACGACCGCGCATGAGCGCGTTCGCGACATCGACGATCGCCGGCGTCGAGCGGTAGTTGCGCTCGAGACGCACGACCGTCGCATCCGGGTACCGGCGCTCGAAGTCGAGCAGGAAGCGCGCCTCGGCGCCCGTGAACGAGTAGATCGTCTGGCTCGCGTCGCCCACGACGCAGATGTCGCGGCGATCGCCGAGCCACAGCTCGAGGAGCCGGTTCTGCAGCGGCGAGACGTCCTGGTACTCGTCGACCGTGAAGTGGCGGTACTGCTCCCGCACGGCCCGCGTCACCTGCGGCTCCGCCTCGAGCATGCCCGCGCACGCGAGCAGGACGTCCTCGAAGTCGAGCTGCCGCCGCGAGTCCTTGAGCTTCTCATACGCGCGCATGAGGTCGACGAGCGCCGACGGGCGGATGCTGCCGACCGAGCGCTGCAGGGTCGCGTACTGCTCGATCGAGCGCATCGTGACCTTGCGCCACTCGATCTGCGCCGCGATGTCGCGCAGCGTCGCCTTGTCCGGACGCAGGCGCAGCTCGTCGGCGGCGTGCGCGAGCAGGCGCACCTTGTTGTCCACGATGGTCGGGGCGACGTCGCCCGTCACGGTCGGCCAGAAGAAGTTCAGCTGCGCGAGCGCCGCCGCGTGGAAGGTCTTGGCCTGCACGCCCTCGACGCCGAGCGCCCGCAGCCGCCCGCGCAGCTCGCCGGCAGCCTTGGCCGTGAAGGTGAGCGCCATGACGCGCTGCGGCGTGTACGCGCCCGTGTCGACTCCGTGCGCGATCCGGTGCGTGATGACGCGCGTCTTCCCGGCGCCGGCTCCTGCGAGCACGGCGACGGGGCCGCGCAGGATCGACGCTGCCCTGCGCTGCTGCTCGTCGAGGGCGTCGAGTGCGCTCACGCGGCCTCGTACCAGGCCCGGATGAGGCGGTGCGCGATCGAGACCGCGCCGGGCAGGGCGACGGGGCCGCGCCCGGCGAGGCCCTCGCCGATCTCCTCGCGGGTGAACCAGCGGACATCGAGGATCTCGGTGCCGTCGGCGCGCGCCTCGGCGTCGTCGACGGCGGCCGCGTGGAACCCGAGCATGAGGGAGCGCGGATACGGCCACGGCTGCGAGCCGAGGTAGCGGATGCCGTCGACGCGGACGCCGGCCTCCTCGCGGATCTCGCGGTGGATCGTCGTCTCGAGCGACTCCCCCGCCTCGACGAATCCCGCGAAGCAGGAGTACATCCGCCCCTGCCAGGAGGCGTTCGCGCCGAGCAGGAGGCGCTCTCCGTCGGCGCTCGTGATCGCGACGATCACCGCGGGGTCGGTGCGTGGAAAGTGCTCGCGGCCGCAGCCGGGGCACAGCCGCGACCATCCGGCCTGACGCACCTCCGTGCGCGAGCCGCAGGCCGGGCAGAACGGCGCGTCCACGAGCCAGCGGCCGAGGGCGACCGCGACGACGAGGACGTCGAGCTGCCCGGCGGGAAGGAGCGCGCCGGACGTCCGGATGGTGCTCCACTCCGCGTCCACGAGCAGGGCGTCGGCATCCTGCGGGAACGCGGCCAGGAGCACCGCCGCGCCCGACGCATCGCGCCCGAGGAAGGCCCAGGTCGCGCCGTCGCGGACGTCGCCCGGCTCGACGAGCGCGAGCGCAGGCGCGGGATCCGCGGCGACCGGGGCCGCGTCGCCGCGGACGGCGAGGACGCGCGTCGCGGGATCGGCGATCGCCGTCTCGAGCAGGCCGGGCGCGTCGCGCTCCTCCGCGCTCCTGTCGATCCTCGCAGGGGCGGAATGGACGGGCATCCGGTACCTCTCTCGCGGGCGTGGCGCGGTGGGACGAGCACGGCGGCGACCTAACCTGGTACCCATGCCACGCTCACTCCTCACTCTAGCCGCGGCCGCGACGGCCGCCGTGCCCGGTGCGGAGGTCACGGGCGTCAGGTCCCTCACGGCCGGTGGCGCCGGCCGCTTCGACGCGGCGGTCGCGACGCTCGCCGACGGGCGCGAGCTCGTCGTCCGCGTGCCCGTCGACGAGGCGGCCGAGCGCGAGATCTCGGCCGAGATCGTGGCGCTGCGCGCGCTCACGTCGGGCGTGCGCGAGCTCCTCGGCTTCGACGCCCCCGAGTTCCACGGCGCCGTGCCGTTCGACGGGACGAGCGCGGTGGTCACGGGCTACGTGCGCGGCTACCAGGTCGAGGCGAGCGAGATCCCGCCCGGGCGCGGAGTCGCGGAGTCGCTCGGCCGCGCGATGGCCGTGCTGCACGCGCTGCCCGGCTCGGTCGTCCGGTCGGCCGGGCTGCCGGTGCGCACGCCGGACCAGTCGCGCGCCGACATCGAGCGGGTGCTCGACGCCGCCGGCGCGAGCGGGCGCGTCCCCGTCCGGCTCATGGTGCGCTGGCGCGAGGCATTCGAGGACGACCGGCTCTGGGCGTTCGAGTCGTCCGTGTGCCTCGGCGGAACGCAGTCCACCTCGTTCGTGCTGACCGATGACGTCGCGGGCGTCCCGCGCGTCGCAGGCGTGCTCGACTGGCACGGCCTGTCGATCGACGACCCCGCCGTCGACCTGCGCTGGGTGGCGTCCGCGCCCGACGCCTCCGAGGACATCCACGAGGCGTACGCGGCGGCCGCGCACCGCGCGCCCGACGCCGCGCTGCGGGTGCGCGCCCGACTGCACGCCGAGCTCGAGTTCGCCCGATGGCTCGTGCACGGCCTCGAGGCGCACCGTCCGGACGTCGTCGACGACGCGGCGGCCCTGCTCGAGTCGCTGTCGGACGGCGTGCGCGACGACCGCCTGCTCGCGGGCCTCGGCGCCGCCTCGTCGGACGTCGACGACGCCCTCGCGGCGATCGGCCGAGTGCCCGAGACGACGCCGGCGGCGGTCGACACCTCGATGCAGACCGACGCGTACGACCCCGCTCAGCTCTCCCTCGACGGAGACGGCCACTGGGGCGAGCGGTGGGACGACGCGGACGCCGCCGACGCCCGGATCACGACCGACACCGTCCCCGAGGTGCGCCTTCCGACGGCGCAGCCGGCGGACGATCCGTCGGGCGCGACGGTGCCGCTCGACATGGAGGCGTATATCGCCCAGGAGCGCGAGCAGCGCGGCGACTGACCAGCGCTAGCCGACGCGCGCCGCCGTGCGCCCCTGGGTCTCCTGCCAGCGGGCGGCGAGCTCCTCGGCGGTGTACACGCGGTCGCCCCGCAGGACGAGGTCGTCGGCGACGTAGTACAGGGCCACGTCGATCTCCTCCAGGGGCACCCCGTGCCGCCGGTGGTAGGCGAGCCGGTAGAGCGCGAGCTGCAGCATCCGCTCGTCGCGCTCGGCCGCCGTCTGCGGGGCTCGTCCGGTCTTCCAGTCGACGATCTCGATCCGCCCCCCGCGATCCTCCCGGCGGTAGACCGCGTCGAGCTTGCAGATCACGATGTGCTGCGGCGCGCCGCCGAGGGCGGGAAGGGGGAAGTCGATCTCCGTCTCGACCTCGAGGGGGCGCAGCGACGCCCACTCGCTGCGCAGGAACGTCTCCCGGAGTCGCTCGAGCGCCGCCTCGTCCTCGGCTGACACCTCGGTGCCCGCCGCGTCGTGATCGCTCCACATCTCCTCGTCGCTCTCCCAGAGGGCGTCGTCGACGGACGATCCGGCGCCGGCCGCACCGGAGCGCGCCTCGACCCACTGATGGAACAGCGTCCCGATACGGGTCTGCTGGTACGGCCGCTCGGGCATGGGCCGCGCGATCTGCGACACCGTCCCCGAGAAATCGGACACGTAGTCCTTGAACCGCGACGCCGGCACGCGCGTGGGCACGCCGAACCGGCGCCCGCGCTCCCGCTCGGCGCGCTCGGCCAGCAGCAGGGCGAGGTCGTCCGAGGGCTCGGCGCTCGTCGCCGCGGCCACGGCCGCCGCGGCCGCCGCGACCCGTCCCCTCCGCGAGCCGAGCGGATCCATGGGCCAGGTCCTGGTCATCGACGCGCCCTCGTACGGGTTGTCGTCCGGATCGACGTCGCCGATCGGGTCGAGGCCCTGCTCGTCGATGATCTCGAGCAGGTAGTCACTCGGCGTCCGCGGCGTCTTCTGACCCGCCCAGTGCGAGCCGGTCAGCAGCAGGTCGCCGCGTGCGCGCGTGATCGCCACGTACGCCAGGCGCCGCTCCTCCTCGCGCTGATAGTCGCCGTTGGCTCCCTTGAACGCGGTGATCGCCGTCGCGAGCGCCTTCTCGGCGGCCCTGAACCGCTTGGCGGGGTCGTCGCCCGCTGACTCCATCGCGGCCTGAGGATCCCAGGCGAGCTGCGGAAGCGCCGTCCGGTCGCCGCGCAGGGCGAACGGCAGCACGCCGAAGCCGAGCCATCCGGAGGCGTCGGTCACGCGGCTGGGCAGCTCGTCCTTCACGAGGCGCACGACGGCCACCGCGTCCCACTCGAGACCCTTCGAGCCGTGGATCGTCAGCAGCTGCACGACCCCGGGTTCTGGCGGCTCCGGCCGCGGCACGAGCTCGTCCGTGCGCTCGGCCTTGTCGAGCCAGGCGAGAAGGCTCCCGATCGTCCCCCGCTCGTCGGCGGAGAGGAACGCGCGCACCTCGTCGCCGAAGGCGCGCAGCTGGGTGGCCGCGACGCGCGCCGGTCCGCGCGACTCGTTCGCGGCGAGCTCGATGTCGAGACGCAGCTCGAGCTCGATGAGGCGGATGAGCTCCGGGATCGGCTGGCCCGCGGCGCGACGGAGTCGCTCGAGCATCTCCCCGGCCGCGCGGAGCCGCGCGCGCCCTTCGGGGCTGATGCCCTCGAGCAGGCGGTAGTCGTCGCGGGCCGTGCGGATGAACTCGACCGCATCGACGATCGACACCGCCTCGTCGGCCCCGCGCGACGCCCGAAGCCGATCGCGGACGTCGTCCGGCAGCGGATTCAGCGAGCCGTCCCGCTGCGCGAGCGCGGTCGCGAGGTCGTGGAGCGCCGCCATGTCGGCGACGCCGACCGCGAAGCGCGGGCCGACGAGCAGCCGGATGAGCGGGGAGCCCGATGTCGGGTCGTGGATGACCCGCAGCACCGAGACGACGTCGGTGACCTCCGGTGTGGACAGCAGTCCGCCGAGCCCGAGGATGCGGTGCGGGATGCCGCGGCGGCCCAGCGCGGACGCGAACGTCTGCATGTGCCGCTTCGACCGGAAGAGGATGGCCCCCGTGTGCGGGCGATCTGCTCCCGACGCGGCGTGCTCGGCGCGCACCGCGTCGAACCAGGCGGCCACCTCGTCGGCCTCGTCGTCGACGGTCTGGGCGAACCGCACGCCGACGCGGCCCTCGCCGGCGCCGGGCCGCGCCTCGAGCGCCGGCACCGCGAACGCCCCTGCGCCCTGCAGCGGGCGGAGCACGCGGTTCGCCGCGTCGAGGATGCGACGGTCGTTGCGCCAGCTCGTCATGAGGCTGTAGGACGTGGCCGCGCTGTCGCGCGCGAACGCGCGCGCGAACGCGTACAGGTTGTCGGCGCTCGCGCCGCGCCATCCGTAGATCGACTGGTGCGGGTCGCCGACCGCCATCACCGCGCTGTCGCGGAAGAGCTCGGCGAGGAACCGGGTCTGGATGACCGAGGTGTCCTGGTACTCGTCGAGGAGGACGACGCGGTACTGCTCGCGCAGCTGCGCGCGCACGTCGGGCGCTCCCTCGACGATGTCGTACGCACCGCCCACCTGGTCGGCGAAGTCCAGCACGCCTCGGCGCGTCTTCTCGGCCATGTACGCCCTGACGAGCTGCACGAGCACGGGCATGGCGTGCAGATGCCGCCACGCCTTCTCGATGTCGCGGTCCTTCGCGTCGTCGACGTACGGCGCGATCGCCGCCTCCTCCGCCGCGCACACGCGCTCGAGCTCGTCGAGATCGACCCGGTGGTCGAGCACGTCGGCGGCAAGGCGCTGCACGGCGTCGATGAGCGTCGAGAGCGCCTTGTCGATGTCCTCGAGGCCGCCGATGTCGGCACGCAGCACGACCGCCCGCGCGATGAGCCACGACGCCGACTGGCTGAGCATCGCGGCGTCGGGATCGCGGCCGATGCGCGCGGCGTGCTCGCGGACGATGGAGTCGGCGAACGCGTTGTACGTCGCGACCCGGGGCCGGATCATGAGGTCGTCCGCGGTGCGGGGCGCCGACGGATCCCAGCCGGTGGCGAAGCGCGCCGCGAGCTCGTCGAGCACCTGGCGCCGGATGGTCTCGCGCTGGCGCGGCGCGACGGCCGTCTCGACGCGCGCGAGCGCTCCCTCGGCGACGATGCGCGGCAGGTGCGGCAGCAGCCCCCTGCGGCCGAACTCGTCGATCACGGCCAGGCGCGCCGCGATCCGCTCCGCCAGCTCGCCGGCCGCCTTCCGCGTGAAGGTGAGCCCGAGGATCTCGTCGCGGCGCACGTGGCCGTTCGCGACGAGCCAGACCACGCGCGCGGCCATCGTCTCGGTCTTGCCGCTGCCCGCGCCCGCGACGACGAGCGCCGGCGTGTGCGGCGCCTCGATGACCCGCTGCTGGGCAGGCGTCGGCGTGGGCTGTCCGAGCGCCGCCGCGATGTCGGTCGCGCTGATGCCGTGCCCGCCCGGCCATCCGCCGGCCCGGCGGGTGTCGTCGGCGTGCAGGGTCTCGACGCCCATCGTCATGAGCTCACCGCCTCGATCGTGTGGATGCGGCACGGATGCACGCGCTGCTGGGTATCGGCGCAGTGCGCCTCGACCTGGGCGGTGAAGCTCGCGGCCGACATGCCGCGCGCCGCCTCGGCGACCCGGCGGAGGAACGCCGCGCGCGTCTCGGGTCCCAGTGCGTGCTGATGCGCGACCCGGTAGTCGCTCTTCGCGAGCGTCTGGGACACGATCACGAGCCGTGCTCCGCCGAGGGCGTCCGCAGGCGCGCCGTCGACGAGCCCCTCCTGCACCGCGATCTGGTAGGCCGCGAGCTGCGCGTGCTCCACGACGGCCGAGTCCGACGGCTTCTCGCTCTTGCCGGTCTTGAGATCGACCACGACGACGCGGCGCTCGGACGCGGCCTCGCGCATGGGCTCCCAGCCCCGGGCGCGCGCCGGGGCATGCTCGCCCGCTCCGGGCGGGTAGGACTCCACACGGTCGATGACGCCGCTCACGACCGCGCGATGCGGCGCCGCGATGTCCTCGCCCACGTGCACGGCGGGCGCGTCGTCCGCCGCGCGCGGCGACGTCTCGACCGCGAAGCGGAACGGGGCCTCGGACGCGATGACGTCTCCCCCGTCCGCGCGCACCCCGCGCAGGTAGGCGTGGAGGCGGTCCACGTAGAGGTCGGCACGGCGCCGCTCCTTCGCGGCGATCCAGGGGGTCTCGAAGTCGAGCTCCGGCCAGTGCTCCTCGACGACGGCGCGCAGCACGGCGAGGTCGCCGTCGGGCGCGCGCTCCATCGCCTCGTGCAGGATCGTCCCGATGCCCGCCGACGGGGGCGCGACGGTGTCGCCGCCGAGGGCCGAGATCACCCAGCCGAGACCGCACTCCTCGAACGCCTCGACGCGCGAGGGCGAGACCCGCGCGGGGCCGGCCGCGAGATCGCGCAGCGGCGCATCCGTCGAGGGGGCGAGCATGCCGTACCACTCGTGCGGGTCGGCGCCCGGGACGCCGGCTTCCGCGAGCACCCTGAGCTGCCCGGCCGCCGCCGCGCGGGCGGCCTCGTCGGCATCGTCGGTGAGCGTCCGCCGATGCCGGGCGACGAGGCCCCTCAGCGTGAGCGGGTGCTCCGCACGCTCACCGTCGTCGTCGCGCGGCGGAGGGAGGAACGAGAACAGGGCGCTCGGCCCCGTGTCGTCGTCGTCGACGGCGGTCACGAGCAGACGACGCCGAGCGCGCGAGATCGCGCGGACGAACAGGCGCAGCTCGTCGTGCAGCGCCGCGCGCCGCCGGTCGAGCACCCCGAGCGCATCGGCGCGGGCGCGCCCGGCTCGGTGCGCCTCGACCGCCTCCGCCAGCCGCCACGTGTCGAGGAGCCCGCCGCGCAGCCGCACGTTCGGCCACACCCCGTCCTGGACGCCCGCCACCACGACCGCGTCGAACTCGGCGCCGAGCGCGTTCGCGGGCGTGAGCAGAGTGACGGCGTCGTCGCGCTCGGGGGCCGAGAGCGTGTCCTCCGGGACGTCGCTGTCGAGGATCTCGCGGATGAAGGGCAGCGGCCCCTCCTGCGGGTTGCGCTCGATCGCCCGCTTGGCCGCGTCGAACAGCGCGACGAGGCCGTCGAGCGCGCGCCCCGCCTCCGCCGCGAGAGGGCCCTGTCCGAGCGCGAGGTCGCGCCACGCGCGGTCGAGCCGGCGTCCGTCGCCTGTGCGCGCGCGGTCCCACACGGTCCACAGGAGCTCGTGCACGGTCGCGCCGCGCGCGCCCTCGTCGTGCACGATCGAGAGCGTGCGCGCGAAGCGGGCGGCGGTGCGCCCCTCCGGGGTGTCGAGGAGGTCGAGCAGCACGGGCTGCGCGAGCGCCTCCCGCAGGAGAACGCGCGCCGGCCGACTGCCCCCCTCCGAGAGCTCGGCGTGACGCAGACGCGCGCGCAGCCGACGCAGCCCCACGCCGTCGAGACCGCCGAACGGCGAGCGCAGCGCCTCGAGCAGCTTGTCATCGTCGCGGTCCTGCGCCTCCTGCAGGCCGAGGCGGACGATCTCGACGATGTCGCGGACGACCGCCTCGGCGCCGAGCGGGCGCTGCACCCCGGCCGCGCGCGTGGGCACCTCGCGCGCCGCGAGCTCGGCCTCGAGCGACGTGATCTGCCGCGTGTCATGCGCGATGACGGCCATCCGCTCCCACGGCATCCCCTCGACGAGGTGCCACTCCCGCAGCGCACGCGCGATGCGGTCGGCCTCCTCGTACGGCGACGCCGCATGGCAGGTCTCCACCGTCCCGTCGGACGGCTCCTCGGGGCCGGGCGGCCTGCGGTGGTCGATCACGCCGGCCGCCCCGATCGCCTGGGTCACGCTGCGCGCGAGCCGCGTCAGCGCCGTCGTGCCCCGATGCGCCTCGTCGAGGACGTGACGCGGGCCCAGCGACGCCGCGAGGCGCGCGAACAGCTCGGGCGTCGCGCCGCGGAACGCCCCGGAGCCGATATCGGGATCGCCGAACGCGAGCACCGCTGCGCCCTGCGCGTGCAGGGCCTCGACGAGGGCGACGCCGCCGCGCGTGAGCTCCTGCGCGTCGTCGACCAGGACGACCCGCAGGCGCTCGAGCCCGGGCACGCGCGCACCGTCGCGCACGGCGGCCGCGGCCTCCGCGTACAGCTCCGAGACGTCGCGATGCGGAGAGCGCATGCGATCGAGGACAGCCCGGTAGTCGCGGAGGAACCCGGCCACCGCCGTCCACGCATCGACGCCGAGCCGCGCCAGCTCGGCGGGCGTCGTCCCGAGTTCGGTCATCTCGGCGATGAACGCGCGCAGCTCCGAGCGGAACCCCTTCGTCGCGCGCACGGGCGCGCCGAGATGCGCGGGCCACCGCGATGCTCCGTCGCGCTCGTCCTCCTCGTCGCCGAGCAGGATGTCGGCGATGATGCGGTCCTGGTCGGCGCCGGTGAGGAGCTTGGGCGGCTCCCCGCCCCGCCGCACGGCGTCGGCTCTGACGACCTGGTACGCGAACGATCCCACGGAGCGCGCGAGCGGCCCGGGGCTCGCGACGTCGACGCGGAGCCCGAGCTCGTCCCGCAGACGCGTCGCCGACGCGCGCGTGGGCGTCAGGACGACGAGCTCGTCCGGCGCGACGCCGGCCGCGACGAGGGCGGCGACCCTGCCGACGAGCACCGCCGTCTTGCCGGTCCCGGGCGCCCCGACGACCGTGCCGGATGCGCCGTGGGGCAGCTCCACGACAGCGCGCTGCGCGTCATCCCATCCCGTGCTCGGCATGGACTCCACGGTACCCAGCGCCGCCGACATCCCCGGTCGGAGGCGCGGGCGTTCGCCCTGAGCGTTCGCGCGGCCGGGCGCATCCCGCCGTGCCGTAGGCTTTCGATGCAACGAACCGCAGACGAAAGGCAGTCACCGTGGAGATCCGAATCGGCATCACGAATTCCGGCCGCGAGCTGACCTTCGAGACGACCGAGAGCGCGGACGCCGTGAAGTCGGCCGTCGCCGCAGCCCTCGACGAGGGCGCGAGCCACCTCTCCTTCACCGACGTCAAGGGCAACTCGTACTTCGTCCCGTCGGCGAACCTCGCGTTCGTGGAGATCGGCACCGGCGAGACGCGCCGCGTCGGCTTCGTCGGCTGAGCCCGGGCGGGACGGCCGTGTACATCCTGCTCGCGATCATCGCCGCCGCGGCGATCGGCGTCGCGGCGCACTACGCGCTCCCGCACCGGGAGCTGCGCGGTGTCGCGCTGGTCCCGGCGGTGGGAACGGCCGTCGCCGCCGCTCTCTACGCGATCCTGACCTGGGCCGGGCCCGGCGAGGCCAGCCCCTGGCTGTGGATCGCCGTGCTCGCGGCCGGGGCGGTCGCGGCCGTCGCGACGGCGCTCGCATCCACGCGCATCCGCGCCCGGTCCGACGCGGCGGCTGCCGCGGCAGCCGGGATCCGCTGACCGCGCGCCGCGGCACTCCCGCTCAGGCCGCGAGGCCCAGCGCGTCCATGCGCCGCGCGTGCGCGGCCATGAGCGCGGTGAAGACGGGCTCGACGACCTTCTCGACGTCCTCGCCCCCGCGGGCCTGCGCGTCGGCCATCCCGCCCCGCAGCGCGCTGCGGGCCACGAGCAGCGTGTCGCCGACGAGGCGGCGCGCCCACAACGACAGCAGAGCCCGCCACTCGTCGTCGCTCTCGATCGTGCGCACGAGGAGCTCGGCGATCTGCTGGCGGTCGTGGTCGGCGCGGAGCACCTTCGCGACCCTGCGCCCGCGCTCGCCGTAGCTCGAGGCGAGCGCGAGGTAGAAGTCGTCGAGCATGCCGGCGGTGATGTGCACGGTCAGCATGGTCTCGCGAGGCCGGGCCCCGAGCGTCTCGCGCCGGAAGGCGTCGAGAGGCTCCTGGAACGGCGCCATGAGCGCGGTGGGGTCGTCGCCGCCCTCTCGGATGATGTCGACGAGGCCGAGGTGCTTGCGCAGCGCCGCGCCCGCGGCCAGCGAGAGCGCCTCCTTCTCGTGCAGATCGGGCGTCGCCCGGATGAGCCGCGTGAGCGTCTCGAAGTAGCCGAGCTGGAGGTAGGCCGCCTGGCCGAGGAACGTGCGCACATCGGGCGCCAGCTCCTGGAAGTCGACGCGCACCGCGTCGGAGAGCTCTCCGCGCGGTCGCAGGCGGAGGATCCGCGCGGGCGTGGGCCGCTTCCAGAACTGCCAGTTCACCACGCCGAAAGCCTACGTCCTGCTCCCCTGCCCCGCCGCCATCCTCGCCTCCACGCGCCGCGGAGCCGCTGGCGCTAAGGTGGAGACGGCCCCGACGACGGCTCGGGGCACCGCGCCTGTGGCTGAGAAGGGCGTGGACGCATCCAGCGGCGCGGCCCCGTCCGGCATCCGCCGACCGGCCCGCCGAGACAGGCACACAACTCCATGACGTCATTCGCCGAACTCGGCATCGACCAGGACATCGTCGACGCGCTGGCCGCCAAGGGCATCGTCGACACCTTCCCCATCCAGGAGCAGACGATCCCCCTGTCCCTCCCGGGTCAGGACGTGATCGGCCAGGCCAAGACGGGAACGGGCAAGACCTTCGGCTTCGGGATCCCCGTCGTCCAGCGGCTGGGCCTCGACCCCGAGCCCGGAGTCAAGGCCCTCATCGTCGTGCCGACGCGCGAGCTCGCCGTGCAGGTCTACGAGGACATGGACCTGCTCACGTCCGGTCGCTCCACGAACGTCGTCGCGATCTACGGCGGAAAGGCCTACGAGGGCCAGATCGAGCAGCTCAAGGCGGGCGCGCAGATCGTCGTCGGCACGCCGGGCCGCCTCATCGACCTCGCGGGGCAGCGCCTGCTCGACCTCTCGCACGCGACCGAGGTCGTGCTCGACGAGGCCGACAAGATGCTCGACCTCGGCTTCCTCCCCGACATCGAGAAGATCTTCCAGCGCGTGCCGGCCAAGCGCCACACGCAGCTCTTCAGCGCGACGATGCCGGGCCCGATCATCGCGCTCGCGCGCCGCTTCATGGTGAACCCCATCCACATCCGCGCGACCGATCCCGACGAGGGCCTCACGCAGGCCAACATCCGCCACATCGTCTACCGCGCGCACGCGCTGGACAAGGTCGAGATCGTCGCGCGCATCCTGCAGGCCGAAGGGCGCGGCAAGACCGTCATCTTCACCCGCACGAAGCGCGCCGCGCAGAAGCTCGTCGACGAGCTGAACGACCGCGGCTTCAACGCCGCGGCCGTCCACGGCGACATGGGCCAGGAGCAGCGCGAGCGCTCGATGGCCTCGTTCAAGACGGGCAAGAAGGACGTGCTCATCGCGACGGATGTCGCCGCGCGCGGCATCGACGTCGACGACGTCACGCACGTCATCAACCACACGATCCCCGAGGACGAGAAGGCCTACCTCCACCGCGTGGGGCGCACGGGCCGCGCCGGCCGCACGGGCATCGCCGTGACGTTCGTCGACTGGGACGACCTGCACAAGTGGGCGCTCATCAACCGGGCACTCGACTTCGGGCAGCCCGAGCCCACCGAGACGTACTCGTCGAGCCCGCACCTCTACACGGACCTCGACATCCCCGCCGGCACGAAGGGCCGCCTGACGAAGGCGCCCGCCACGGGCGCCGTCCGCACCGCCAAGGCCGACGGCGAGGGCGCATCGCGCCCGCGTCGCCGCCGGCGCGCCGAGGGCGACGCACCGCGCGAGGGCGCGGCGCACGAGGCCGGCGAGGGGCGCGGCACGCACGACGGAGCCGGCAAGGAGCATCACGACGGCAAGCCCGCTCCTGCGCGCCGCCGTCGCCGGCGCCGCGCGTCAGGTCAGCCGCAGCAGGGAGCCTGAGCGCTCAGGCCCGCACAGGACGGGAGCCGACGCCGGCCGCGATGATCCGCTCGACCATCGCGGCCGGCGTCGTGTTCTCGCCAGGGAGGTTGGGCTTGCCGAGCCCGTGGTAGTCACTCGAGCCCGTCGCGATGAGGTCGCGCTCGGCCACGAGCCGCTGCAGCACCTCCCTGCCGTCGGCGGTGTTCTCGCGGTGGTCCACCTCGAAGCCGGCGAGCCCGGCGTCGACGAGATCGTGCAGCGTGCGCAGGGGGATCATCCCCGACCGCCCGGATGTCGCGGGGTGCGCGATCACGGGGACGCCGCCGGCCGCGCGCACGATCTCGATCGCGCGGAACGTGTCGGGCGCGTAGTGCGGAACGTAGTAGCCCTCGCGCGGGTGGAGGATGCCGTCGAAGGCCTCCCCTCGGTCGGCCACGATCCCCCGGGCGACGAGCGCGTCGGCGATGTGCGGGCGCCCGACCGTCGCGCCCGTCTGGGTCTGCGCGACGACGTCGTCCCAGACGAGGTCGTAGTCGCGCGAGATGTTCGCGACGATCCGCTCGGCACGGCCCATGCGGTCGCCGCGCACCTCCTCCATCTGCGCCCGCAGCGCCGGGTCGTCGGGATCGAAGAGGTAGGCGAGCAGGTGCACGCTGCGCCAGTCGAGGCGCGTGGAGAGCTCGGCTCCCGGCAGGAACGTCATCCCGAGCGACACCGCGGCGTCGGCCGCCTCGGCCCACCCCGCCGTCGTGTCGTGGTCGGTCAGCGCGAGCGTGCGCACGCCGTGCGCGTGCGCCGAGCGGACGACCTCGGCGGGCGGCTCCGTCCCATCCGATCGGTTCGAGTGGAGGTGCAGGTCGGCCGGCTCCTCCACGCGGCGCGCACCCGAGACATCCATGGACCTCATCGTACGGCGTGCACGGAGGTCGCTCTCGGCCCCCACGGCGCGTGCTCGCGACGCTTTCCCAGCGGGTGCGCCTAGGGTCGGATCCGTGCTGCGCTTGCTCGGGATCCTCGTGACCGTGCTGTTCGCGATCGCGACGGCCGTCCTCACGTGGCCCGGGTTCTTCCGCCTCGAGCAGACCTTCCCGATCGCTCAGCTCGCCGCCCTCCGGGGGCTCGTCGTCGTCGCTCTCGCGATCATCACGATCCTCTTCCTGCTCGTCGCCTTCATCCGCCCGATGCGCGGTTTCGCGCTCTCGATGGCGCTCGTCTCGGCCATCGGCGCGATCTCGGGCGGCGTCGTCCTCGGCATGCGCGGCTACGGCACGGACGCCCTCCCCGCGGCGACCGACACGAGCGTGCGCGTGATGACCTGGAACACGGCGGGCAACGCCATGGGCGCCGACGAGATCGCGGAGACCGCCGTTGCCATGGGCGTCGACATCGTGGCGCTCCCCGAGACCGCGGACTTCGTCGGCGAGGAGGTCGCCGTCGCGATGCGCGACCTCGGCAGCCCCATGTGGGTGCATCACGTCGCGCTGCGGCCCGACGTCGAGGACGGTCCGCAGGCGTGGCAGACCACGCTGCTCATCTCGCCCGAGCTCGGCGACTACTCCGTGATCGAGGCGTCGAGCGACCTCACGAGCAACACCGAGGTCGTGCCGAGCGTCGTCGCGATGCCCGTCGACGGCCAGGGCCCGATCGTCGTCGCCGTGCACGCCGTGTCTCCGCAGCCGGAGTACATGGACGAGTGGGCCGACGACCTGCGCTGGGTCTCTGACCAGTGCGTCGACGGCAACGTCATCCTCGCGGGCGACTTCAACGCCACGATCGACCACATGGCCTCGCTCGGGGTCGACGGCGCCGACCTGGGCTACTGCTCAGACGCCGCGGCGACCACCGGGAACGGCGCGGTGGGCACGTGGCCGACCGACATCCCGGCCCTCCTGTCCGCGCCGATCGACCACGTCATGCACTCGGCGTCCTGGAAGGCGACCGGCTCCCTCGTGCTCACGAACCTCGACGACGCCGGCAGCGATCACCGGCCGCTCGTCGTGCAGCTCGAGCCCGCCGGCTGACTCACTGCGCTGACGGGCGCCTCCGGGCGCGCGCCGAGCGCAGGGCGTGCACGGCGAGGCGCCAGCCGACGAGGAAGACGAGCAGCACGATCGCCGTCACGACGACGAACGGGATCGCCGCGCCGCCGCCCGTGATCACGCGCAGCGCGAGGCCGCCGAGCGCCGTCATCGCCCACAGCGGGAGGCCCTTCCGCACGGGAGCAGAGGGATCCGTCCAGACGCGCAGCGCGAGCCATCCGGCGAGGAGCGCGACCGCGAACGGCCACGCGACGCGCACGAGGCCGGCGGCGTCCACGGCGCCCTCGTGGCTGGCCAGCCCGAGCGCCGCGAACACGATCACGATCACGATGTCGGCGGCGAGAGCGGCAGGGGCGGAGGAGGACGTCGAGCGGGCCATGGTCATCCACCCTACGGGCCTCCTCCGCTGAGCCGCGGTGAGAGACTGGTGCCATGACCACCGGCGAGACGAACACCCAGGCAGAGGCCCAGAAGGCCGCCGACTCCAACACCAACCGTCGCCAGCCCTACCCCCAGGGCTTCCTCGACGTGATCTCGAGCGGATGGGCCGAGCGCCCCGAGCCCCTGCCGGAGCCGCGCGCCCAGGCGTCGTTCGCGGCGCGACGGCGCGACGCCGTCTCGGCCGCGTTCCCCGGGAAGCGCCTCGTCATCCCCGCCGGCTCGTTCAAGCAGCGCAGCAACGACACCGACTACCCGTTCCGTGCGCACTCGGCCTTCGCGCACCTCACGGGCTGGGCGGTGGACGCCGTGCCCGACTCCGTGCTCGTGTTCGAGCCGGCGGGCGACGGCCACGACGTCACGCTCTACCTGCGCGATCGCGCCACGAGGGAGACGCCCGAGTTCTACCGGGACGCGACGATCGGCGAGTTCTGGGTGGGTCCGCGCCCCTCGCTCGCGCAGGTGTCCGCCGACCTCGGCATCCGCACCGCCCACGTCGACGCGTTCGCGCGCTCCGACGAGGACCTCGTGCTCGAGGAGGACGAGGAGCTCACGCGCTTCGTCTCCGAGCTGCGCCTCGTGAAGGACGCGTACGAGATCGAGCAGATGCGGCTCGCGGTCGAGGTGACGGCCGCGGGATTCGACGACATCGTCCGGGAGCTGCCCCGCATCGTCGAGCACCCGCGCGGGGAGCGCGTGGTCGAGGGCGTCTTCCACCAGCGCGCCCGCAGCGACGGCAACTGGGAGGGCTACGACACCATCGCGGCGTCGGGCCCGCACGCCTGCTACCTGCACTGGACGCGCAACGACGGCGCGGTCGTGCCGGGAGACCTCATCCTCATCGACGCGGGGGTCGAGGTCGACAGCCTCTACACCGCCGACATCACGCGCACGCTGCCCGTGAGCGGGACGTTCACCGACATCCAGCGGAAGATCTACGAGGCCGTCCGCGAGGCGGCCGACGCGGCGTTCGCGGCCGCGCGCCCCGGCGTCCGCTTCCGCGCCGTGCACGAGGCCGCGATGGAGGTCATCGCCGCGCGCACGGCCGAGTGGGGGCTGCTGCCGGTGTCGGCGGAGGAGGCGCTCGACGCCGACCGCGGCGGCCAGCAGCGCCGCTACATGGTGCACGGCACGAGCCACCACCTGGGCATCGACGTGCACGACTGCGCGCAGGCGCGCCGCGAGATGTATTACGACGGAGAGCTCGCACCGGGCATGGTGTTCACGATCGAGCCCGGGCTCTACTTCCAGATCGACGACCTCACGGTGCCGGAGGAGTACCGCGGGATCGGCGTGCGGATCGAGGACGACATCCTCATGACCGAGGACGGCCCGGTCAACCTCTCGGCGGGCATCCCCCGCACCGCCGACGAGGTCGAGGCCTGGATCGCGCGTCTGCGCGGCTGAGCCGAGCGGTCAGCCGCCCGAGCGCTGCCGGATGAACCGCACGACGGGGTCGGCGAGCGATGCGCCGATCTCGTCGGCGGGCCGCCGCCGGCCCTTGACCTCGAAGGCGTGGGTGCCGCCCGCGATCCACTCCACGGTCGCGTCCTGACAGGAGGCGACGGCGTCGTCGAACTGCGCGCGGGGCTGGATGAACGGGTCGTTCTCGCCCTCGACGAACAGCTGCGGCGGTGCGACAGCGGGCAGATGCTCCGCGCGCGGCTTCTCGGGCCTGCCCGGCGGGTGGAGCGGGTAGGCGAGGTACACGAGCCCCGCGACGTCGAACGCGCCCTCCGCAGCCGCCATCGACGCCATCCGCCCGCCGTACGACTTGCCGCAGGCCCACAGGGGCGCGGGCAGGCTCGCCGCGGCGAAACCCGCCACCGCGCGCCACGCGGCGATCGCGTGAGCGGCGGGCCCTGGCATCCGCCGGCCCGCGACGATGTACGGGAAGTCGAACCGCACGGTGGCGATGCCGGCGTCGCGGACCGCGGCGGCGAATCCGACGAGGAACGGATGGTCCTTGCCCGCTCCGGCGCCGTGCGCGATCGCGAGCGTTGCCCAGGCTCCGTCGGGGGCGCCGACGGCGGCGGGCAGCTCGACGGCCCCCGCGGGCAGCTCGACGCGGATGGCGGCGGCGCGCTCCTCGGTCACGCGCGCTCGTCGGGATGCGCGGGCCGGTCCGACTCCGCGCTCTGCGGCTCGGAGGACGCCGCATCAGCCGGCGGCGCCGGCTCCGCGGACGGCTGTGCCGGCGGCGCCGGCTCCGCGGACGGCGCGGTGTCGGCGGACGCCGGCGCGACCGGCGCGCCCGTGCGCGGGTCGATGCGGACGCCGAACCGCGGCGGCTCCGTGAGCGAGACCGGGTCGATCCGCTCGGTCCGCGTCGGCGCGGTGCCGAGCACCTGGCGCGCCTTCGCGACGCTCGCGCGCTCGACCGCGACCTCGTAGTGGTCGGCGGTCACCTGCATGACGCTCGCGAAGTCGCGGCGGCGGCGCACGATCATGTAGTTGACGAGGCCGAAGACCATGCCCATCGCGACGCCGAGCAGGAGCATGCCGACGAACGCGCCCATCGGGAGGGCCGGGGTCCAGATGACGACCATCGCCCCGAGGAGCAGGCCGAGGAGCACGCCGTTGAGGGCGCCGGCCCACGCGGCCTGCGCCCAGCCGAGGCGTCCCGTGACCTTCTCGATCGAGCGCAGCGCCGTGCCGACGATCGCGATGTCGCGCGCCGGGACCTCCGCGGCGATCAGCTTCGACACCGCCTTCAGCGCGCCGTCGTAGTCGCGGAAGCTCGCGACCGTCTCGCCGACCTCGGGGGCTCGGCCCCGCCCGCTCCACATGCTCATGTCGGCATTCTCCCATGCGGCCGCGCGCCTCAGCCTGTGCCCTGGCGATGCGCCGCCTGTGAGGGCGCGGCTCCCCTGAACATCGCGTGACGCCCGCGTCGCGGGAGGAGCGCGCGCATTACGCTGGGTGGGTGAGTACGCAGAGGGTTTTCGTGGCGCGCCTGGCCGGCTGCCCCGTGTTCGACCCCACGGGCGACCGTCTCGGCAGGGTCCGCGACGTCGTCGTCGTGTACCGAAGTACCGCGGCCCCGCGCGTCATCGGCCTCGTCTGCGAGATCCCGGGCCGTCGCCACGTGTTCGTCGCGATCGGACGCATCACCTCGATCGCGCAGGGCCAGGTCATCACGACCGGGCTCATCAACGTGCGCCGCTTCCAGCCCCGCGCCGACGAGGTGCGCGTCATGGCCGAGCTCGTCGGGCGCCGCGTCGACTTCAAGGACGGCTCCGGGTCGGCCGTGATCGAGGACGTCGCGATCGAGCCGAACCGCATCGGAGAGTGGGCCGTCGGGCAGCTGTTCCTCCGCAAGCCGAAGACGAGCGCCTCCCCCTTCGCGAAGGGGCCGACGACGTTCGCGACCTGGAGCCAGGTGCGCGAGCACCGCGCTCCGGGCGAGGCGCAGTCGGCCGAGCACCTCGCCGCGAGCTACGCCGAGCTGCGCGCGGCCGACCTCGCGAACACGCTCCTCGACCTCCCGGAGGAGCGGATGATCCAGGTCGCCGGCGAGCTCTCCGACGACCGCCTCGCCGACGCCCTCGAGGAGATGCCCGAAGAGGACCAGGTCCACATCCTCGAGCGCCTGGGCGACGAGCGAGCGGCGGACGTCCTCGACGCGATGGATCCCGACGACGCCGCCGACCTCCTCGCCGAGCTCGCGCCGCAGCGCAGCGAGGAGCTCCTCGACCTCATGGAGCCCGAGGAGGCCGAGGACGTCCGCATGCTCCTCCGCTACGGCGCCGACACGGCGGGCGGCCTGATGACGACCGAGCCGATCATCCTCCCCGCCGACGCGACGATCGCCGAGGCGCTCGCGCTCATCCGCCGGCACGAGCTGCATCCCGCCCTCGCCGCGAGCGTGTACGTGACGCTGCCGCCCTACGAGACGCCCACGGGCCGCTTCCTCGGCGCCGTGCACTTCCAGCGCATGCTGCGCTACCCGCCCCACGAGCGGATCGGCGCGATCATCGACGAGACCATCGAGCCGGTCCCCGTGACGGGCTCGGCGTCGGAGGTGGCGCGCCGGCTCGCGAGCTACGACCTCGTCGCCCTGCCCGTGACCGACGCGGCGCACCGTCTCGTCGGCGCCGTGACGATCGACGACGTGCTCGACTACCTGCTCCCCGAGGACTGGCGATCGCAGGACGCGGATGAGGAGATCCCGCGCGATCCCACGACGGGCGCGATCCGGACGGTGCGCGGATGATGGCCCGCGCGTCGGAGCTGCGCGGGCGGCGGCCTCGGATGGACACCGCCGGCGGGGCGCGCGATCGCGACCGGTTCGGGCGCGCGACCGAGTGGATCGCCCGTGCCATGGGGACGCCGTGGTTCCTCATCGGGCTCACGCTGTTCTGCGTCGCGTGGATGGCGTGGAACTCGCTCATGCCCGAGCAGTGGCGCTTCGACTCCGCCGCCCTCGGGTTCACGGCGCTCACCCTCATGCTGTCGCTGCAGGCCTCGTACGCGGCCCCGCTCATCCTCCTCGCGCAGAACCGCCAGGACGACCGCGACCGCGTCGCGATGGAGCAGGACCGCCAGCGCGCCGAGCGCAACCTCGCCGACACCGAGTACCTCGCGCGCGAGATCGTCGCACTCCGGATGGCGCTGACCGAGGTCGAGGAGCGGATCGTCTCCCGCGACGCCCTGCGCGAGGAGCTGCGGGCCCTGCTCGAGCGGCTCGACGAGCGCGACGCCGAGCGCGACGGCGAGCCGCGAGCGACGGCGGGCGACGCATGACCGGCCTGCCCGCCGAGGTCGTCGACGCGGTCCGCTCGGCCGTCGGCGCCGTCAGCGACCCCGAGCTGCGACGACCGCTCGCCGACCTCGACATGGTGCGCGATGTGCGTGCCGACGGCGATGCCGTGCGCGTCGAGATCGACCTCACGATCGTCGGATGCCCCGCGGCCGACCGCATCGAGCGCGACGTGCGGCGGGCGGCCGAGAGCGCAGCGCAGGGCGCCGCCGTCGTGCTCGAGATCGGCGTGATGTCGCCCGCCCAGCGCAAGGCCCTCACGGAGCGCCTGCGCGGCGGAGCGGCCCGCGTCATGCCGTTCGGCCCCGACTCGCTCACGCGCGTGATCGCCGTGACGAGCGGCAAGGGCGGCGTCGGCAAGTCGACCGTCACGGCCAACCTCGCGGTGGCTCTCGCCGCCCGCGGGCTCAAGGTCGGCCTGATCGATGCCGACGTGCACGGCTTCTCGATCCCCGCGCTCCTGGGGCTCGTCGAGGGCGGCGTCGCGCCGTCCCCCACGCAGGTCGGCGACCTCATCCTGCCGCCCGTCGCGCACGGCGTGAAGGCGATCTCGATCGGGATGTTCCTGCGCAGCGGCGAGGAGGTCGTCGCGTGGCGGGGGCCCATGCTCCACCGCACGGTGCAGCAGTTCCTCACCGACGTGTTCTTCGGCGACCTCGACGTCCTCCTCATCGACATGCCGCCCGGCACGGGCGACATCGCGATCTCAGTGGGCCAGCTGCTCCCCCACGCCGACGTCCTCGTCGTGACCACTCCGCAGGCTGCGGCCTCCGACGTCGCGGTGCGCAGCGGCCTCGTCGCACGGCAGACCGGGCAGCGGGTGATCGGCGTGATCGAGAACATGGCCGCCCTGACCCTGCCCGACGGAACGTCGCTCGCGCTCTTCGGCGAAGGCGGCGGCGCCGCGGTGGCCGCGGCGCTGTCGGCGGACGGGCACGAGGTGCCGCTGCTCGCGTCGGTGCCGCTCAGCCCCGCCCTGCGCGCGGGCGGCGACGCGGGCGACCCGGTCGTGGTGTCGCACCCCGAGGATCCCGCGGCGCACGCGATCGCAGAGGTCGCTGCCCGCCTCGCGGCCGAACCGCGCCGCCTCGCAGGGCGCAAGCTCCCGGTCTCACTCGCCTGACGCGGGTCAGGTCGCCTCGGAGTCGAACGGGGGCGGCGTCTCCGCCGTGAAGGTGCGGCGCGCGAGCGGCGTCGTCCGCGGCTGCCGGACGGGCGCCTGCGCAGCCGACGACGCGGATGGTGCGGGCGACGCGGGCGCGACGGGCGCGTCCTCCAGGAGGGCCTCGCGGATGATCCGGCGCGGGTCGTACTGCCGCGGGTCGAGCTTGCGCCAGTCGACGTCGTCGAGCTCGTCGCCCATCTCCTCCTTCATGCGTGTGCGCGCCCCCTGCACCCACTCGCGGGTGCGGCGCGTGAACTGCGCGAGGGTCTCGGCGTAGCGCGGAAGGCGCTCGGGCCCGATGATGAGCGCCGCGATGACGCCGATCAGCATCACCTTCTCGATCGTCAGGCCGAAGAACATGATCTCAGGGTACCGGGCCTCGTCGTGCGGTCCCGGCAGGGGCGGCGGCTTAGGCTGGAGAGATCGTCAGGAGGAACCCATGAGCGAACTGGACGCCGTCGCGCGCTTCGCCCGAGAGACCGTCGTCGAACCCGATCACATCGCTCGCGCCCGTCAGCACGCCCTCGAGCTCGGCGCCGCTCCGATCAGTCCCTCGATCGGAGCGCAGTGCGCCGTCATCGCGGCCGCCACGGGCGCCCGGTCGATCATCGAGATCGGCACGGGGGCCGGCGTGTCCGCCCTGTGGCTCCTGCACGGCGCCCCGCACGCGACCCTGACCACGATCGACAGCGAGCCCGAGCACCTCTCCGCGGCGCGCACCGCCTTCCAGAGCGCGCGGCTCCCCATCGCCCGCACGCGCCTCATCACGGGGCGGGCGGCCGATGTCCTGCCCCGTATGAACGATGCGGCATACGACATCGTCCTCATCGACGCCGACGCGAAGGGCGTCATCGACTACGTCGAGCACGGCCTGCGCCTCGCCCGACCGGGCGGGACCGTGCTCGTGCCGCGCGTGCTCCACGGCGGCAGGGTCGCCGACCCCGTGCAGCGCGACGAGATCACGCGCACGTACCGCACGCTCCTCCAGGAGACGCAGGCGTCGAACGCCGTGATCGCCGCCCTCTCGACCGTGAACGAGGGCCTCCTGCAGCTGCACGTCTCGCCGCGCCTCTGACGCGTCCGCACATGAGAAGAGCGGATGGCCGGAGTCGTTCCCGACTCCGACCATCCGCTCTGTGACGGTCGTGATCGCTAGGCGTTCACGACGTCGCCCAGGACGCCGTACAGCTCCCGAGCCTCCTCGTCATTGACGGAGACGACCAGGCGCCCGCCCCCCTCGAGCGGCACGCGCACGATGATGAGGCGCCCCTCCTTCACGGCCTCCATGGGTCCGTCTCCGGTTCTCGGCTTCATCGCTGCCATCGCGGCATCCTTTCCGTTGTGGTCAGATGTCCAGTTTATCGGTCGACTGCACGCCCACCGACACGCGAGACGCGCGATGTCGCGCGCAGATCGCGTCACGGGATGAGCCAGAAGGTGTTCCCGAGGCCGTACATGCCGTGGATCCAGGCCCACTGCCCCGCGAGGCAGAGCGCGAGGGAGGCGAACCGGTACCCGCGGCCGCGCGGAACCGCCAGCGCCGCGCAGGCGAACGGTGCAAGCGGCAGGAGCAGGCGGAAGACGCTCGACTGCGGGAAGAACACCGCGAGGAGGTAGACGAGGTAGCTGAGCGCCCACAGCTGCAGCTCGCCGCCCGCGCGGCGCGCCTGCGGCGCGAGCAGGATGGCCGCGACGGCGCCCACGACGAGGACGACGAGCAGGGCGTAGCCGGCCCAGGCCGGGATCCCCCAGATGCGCGCCCACACGGCCGCGGCCTGCGGCCACCCCTCGAACGGGATGAACCCGCCGGAGTCCCCCGTCCACGACCGTCGCCACGCGAGCTCGGTCGCGAGGTACGCGCCAGGGTCGCCCGTCACGACGCCCGCGATGTGCTGCCAGGAGAAGCCGACCGCGGTCGCGATCGCCCCCAGCGCGATGATGTGCACGACCTCCCAGCGCGTCGGTCCCCCGAGCGTGCGCCGCCGCTCGGGCGCGAGTCGCCAGAGGCCGTAGAGGCCGAGGAACAGCGCGAAGGCGAGGACGCCGGGGCGCGTGAACCCCATCAGCGGCACGAGCAGGTACAGGCCGCGCCACTGCCGCCGGACGACGCACAGCAGCGAGGCGATGAGGAGCAGGAGGAACAGCGACTCGGCGTAGCCGACCTGGAACAGCGCGGCGAGCGGGCCGGAGGCGAGCAGGACGACGCCCCACATCGCCTGGTCCTCGTCGAGGCGCTCCCTGAGGAGCGCGTGGAGCGCGACGCACGCGCCGTATCCCGCGGCGAGCGAGACGAGGAGTGCACCCACCCACCAGGCTCCCGCCCCGAAGACGTTCCCGGCCAGGCGCGCGAGGTGGGCGTAGACCGGCATGAACGCCCACGCGTTCTGCGCGACCTCGCCGGTCTCGGTGAGCGGCAGCTCCGCCGGGTAGCCGCTCACGGCGACCGTCCAGTACCACTGGGCGTCCCATCCGAGGATGTAGTCGACGAGCGTCGGGTCGGGCCCGTGCCGCGAGGAGGACGGAGACTGCTGCGCCGTCAGCAGCATGAGCGCCGTCGTCACGAGCCGCGCCGCGAGATAGACCGCGGCCACCCGCGCGGGTGCGGGCCATGCGCGCCAGCCTGCCGCGGGGGCGGTCTCGGTCACCCCGCTGTGAGCCATGCGCGCAGGCTCCGCTCGCAGCTCTCGATCTGGGCGACCGCGACGCGCTCCTCGTCGTGGTGCGCGAGGCTCGGGTCGCCCGGCCCGTAGTTGACCGCGGGCACCCCGAGCGCCGAGAAGCGAGCCACGTCGGTCCATCCGTACTTCGGCTGCGGGACCGCGCCCACCGCCCGCACGAAGTCCTGGGCGATCGGCGAGTCGAGCCCGGGGCGCGCGCCCTGCGCGAGGTCGGTCACCTCGACCTCGAAGCCGTCGAAGACCTCGCGCACGTGATCGGCGGCCTCGGCGCCGGATCGGCTCGGCGCGAACCGGAAGTTGACCTCGACCTCGCACAGATCGGGGATGACGTTGCCCGCGACTCCGCCCGAGACGCGCACCGCGTTCAGGCCCTCGCGGTAGGCGAGGCCGTCGACGACGATCTCCTGGGGCTCGTACGCCGCGAGGCGGGCGAGCACGGGCGCCGCGGCGTGGATCGCGTTGACGCCCATCCACGCGCGTGCGGAGTGCGAGCGCCGGCCGTGCGTGCGGACGACCGCCCGGAGCGTCCCGTTGCAGCCGCCCTCCACCTGCCCGTTGGACGGCTCTCCGAGGATCGCGAAGTCGCCCTCGAAGAGATCGGGCCGAGTCGCGGCGAGGCGAGTGAGCCCGCTGCGCGACGCCTCCACCTCCTCGTGGTCGTACCAGATCCACGTGATGTCGACGACCGGGTCCGACAGCTCGGCGGCGAGCTTCAGCTGCACCGCCGTGCCCGCCTTCATGTCCACCGTCCCCCGCCCCCAGATGAAGGGCTCGCCGTCGATCTCGATGTCGCGCGTGGGGAGGTTGCCGTTGAGCGGGACGGTGTCGATGTGCCCCGCGATCACGACGCGCTGCGCGCGCCCGAGCGCCGTGCGCGCGACGATCGTGTCGCCGTCGCGATGCACCTCGAGGTGCGGGAGCGGGCGGATGGCCGCCTCGATCGCGTCGGCGAGCATGCGCTCGTCGTCGGAGACGCTCGGGATGTCGCAGATCGCGCGGGTGATGTCGGCGGCGGACAGGGACAGGTCGAGCGTCGGCATGCCGTCGAGTCTATCGAGCGCGTCCGCGCGGCCCTTGGTCCGGGGAGGCCGGTCCCGCTCGCCCGATAGCCTGGTGTGCATGAGCGATGAACGAAAGGTCTGGGGCGTCGGCCTCGCGACCACCGCCGGCGATGGCACGGTTCTGGACACCTGGTACGGCGAGCTGGGCACGGGCGCGGCCGACGAGGCCGCGGTCGCGACCGCCCTCGAGCGCGTGGCCGCCTCGGCGGGCCCCGACGAGCGCCGCAACGTGACCGTCGACGCCGTGCGCGTCGAGATCGACCTCGACGAGGCGCCCGCGTCCACATCGGACGCGTACCTCCGCCTGCACGCCCTCTCTCACCGCCTCGTGAAGCCCAACGAGCTGAACCTCGACGGGATCTTCGCGCACCTCCCGAACGTCGCATGGACGACCGCGGGCCCCATGCATCCCGACGACCTCACCCGGCTGCGTCCCGCGCTCCAGCGCGCGGCCATCCAGGTGCAGTCCCTCGACAAGTTCCCGCGTCTGACCGACTACGTCCTCCCGCCCGGCGTGCGCATCGCGGACACCTCGCGCGTGCGCCTCGGGGCCCACCTGTCGCCGGGGACGACGGTGATGCACGAGGGATTCGTGAACTTCAACGCCGGCACGCTCGGCGCCTCGATGGTGGAGGGCCGCATCTCCCAGGGTGTCGTGGTCGGCGACGGCAGCGACGTCGGCGGCGGCTCCTCGATCATGGGGACGCTGTCGGGCGGAGGCACGCACCGCGTGTCGATCGGCCGGCGCACCCTGCTCGGCGCGAACGCCGGCATCGGCATCTCGCTCGGCGACGACTGCGTCGTCGAGGCGGGCCTCTACGTCACGGCGGGCACGAAGGTGCTGCTCGTCGACGAGCCGCCCGCCGCCGACGGCACGCCCCGTGTCGTGAAGGCCGCGACGCTGCACGGAGCCGACGGCATCCTCTTCCTCCGGAACTCGACGACCGGGGCGATCGAGGCCCGACGTCGCAAGGGCGTCGGCGTGACGCTCAACGAGGCCCTGCACGCCTGAGCGGGGCCTCGCCGGAACGCGAAGAGGGCCGGACGTCGCACGACGTCCGGCCCTCTTCGCGTTCCGCTACGCGGTCGGGTACTGCCGCTCGGGCGAGCCCGTGAAGAGCTGCTGGGGGCGGCCGATCTTCGTCTTCGGGTCGAGCGTGAGCTCGCGCCAGTGGGCGAGCCAGCCCGGCAGGCGCCCGATCGCGAACAGCACCGTGAACATCCGCGTCGGGAAGCCCATCGCCTTGTAGATGACGCCGGTGTAGAAGTCGACGTTCGGGTAGAGGCGGCGCTCCTTGAAGTAGTCGTCGTTGAGGGCGATCTCCTCGAGCTCCTTCGCGAGGTCGAGGAGCGGGTCCGTCACGCCCAGCGCCGTGAGGACCTCGTCCGCCGACTCCTTGACGAGCTTCGCGCGCGGGTCGTAGTTCTTGTAGACGCGGTGACCGAAGCCCATGAGCTTCACGCCGTCTTCCTTGTTCTTGACGCGCTCGACGAAGCGCTGCACGCTCTGACCGGAGTCGCGGATCTGCGCGAGCATCTTGAGCACGGCCTCGTTCGCGCCGCCGTGGAGCGGCCCCGAGAGGGCGTGGATGCCGGCCGACACCGACGCGAACTGGTCGGCGCCCGTCGAGCCGACCAGGCGCACGGTCGACGTCGACGCGTTCTGCTCGTGGTCCTCGTGCAGGATGAGGAGGCGCTCGAGAGCCCGCGACATGACCGGGTTCACCTCGTACGGCTCGCTCATGACGCCGAAGTTCAGACGGAGGAAGTTGTCGACGAAGCTCAGCGAGTTGTCCGGGTACAGGAACGCCTGCCCGATCGACTTCTTGTGCGCGTAGGCCGCGATGACGGGGAGCTTCGCGAGCAGGCGGATGATGTTGAGCTCGACGTGCTCGGGGTTCGCCGGGTCGGACTGGTGCTCGTAGTAGGTCGAGAGGGCCGAGACCGCCGACGAGAGGACGGCCATCGGGTGGGCGCCGTCGGGCAGCGCCGAGAAGAAGCGCTTGAGGTCCTCGTGGAGGAGCGTGTGACGGCGGATGCGGTCGTCGAAGTCGGCCAGCTCGGACGCCGAGGGCAGCTCGCCGTAGATGAGCAGCCAGGTCACCTCGAGGAAGCTCGAGTTCTTCGCGATCTGCTCGATCGGGTAGCCCCGGTAGCGCAGGATCCCCTGGTCTCCGTCGATGTACGTGATGGCAGACGCGGTCGAGGCGGTGTTGACGAACCCGTAGTCGAGGGTCGTGTGTCCCGTCTGACGCATGAGCGTCGAGATGTCGATGCTCGGGAGTCCGGACCTGCCCTGCAGGACCGGGAACTCCGCCGTCTTGTCACCGATCGTGAGGGTGGCCTTGTCGGCCGGGATTCCCGCGTCGCTCACAGCGCCTCCTGGCGGATCGTCTTCGCGACTTCTTCGGTCGCCTTGGATCTCGGTCGGCCGCCGGTCAGGCGGCACGGCACATGCTCGGTCGAGTGCGCGAGCCCTGTGCTTCTACAGCCTATCGGTCGTCCCGCCTACCTGTGAAAACTCCCAAACGGCCGGGCGATGCGTGGAGGATTCCTACGAAGACGCGCGGGTGAGACGACGCGCCGCGGCGGCGATGCGCTCGTCGCTCGCCGTGAGCGAGAACCGGACGTGCTGCGGGAAGTGCGGGCCGTAGAAGACGCCGGGGCCCGCGAGGATGCCGAGATCCGCGAGCCGGCCGATCGACTCCCACGCGTCGCGCCCCTCGGTCGCCCAGAGGTAGAGCCCGGCCTCGCTGCGGTCGATCCGGAAGCCGGCCGCCTCGACGGCGGGGCGGAGGATGTCGCGACGGGAGCGGTAGCGCGCCTTCTGCTCCTCGACGTGCGCGTCGTCGCGGAGCGCGACGGCCATCGCGTGCTGCACGGGCGCGGGCGGCATCAGCCCGAGGTGCTTGCGCGCGGTGAGGAGCTCGCCCACGATGCGCCCGCACCCGGCGATGAAGGCCGCGCGGTAGCCGGCGAGGTTCGACTGCTTGCTCAGCGAGTACACGCTGAGCAGACCGGCGCGGCTGCCGCCCGTGACCCGGGGGTCGAGGACCGACGGCACGGGCTCGCTCGCCCACGGGCCGTCCCAGCCGAGCTCGGCGTAGCACTCGTCGCTCGTGAGCACGGCGCCGATCTCGCGGGCGCGGCGCACGGCGGCCGCGAGCTCGTCCACGGTCCACGTGCGCCCGTCGGGGTTGCCCGGGGTGTTGATCCAGATGAGCTTCGCGCCCTCCGGCCATTCGGCGGGGTCGTCGACGGCGACCGGCGTCGCGTTCGCGACGCGCGCGCCGACCTCGTACGTCGGGTACGCGGCGCGCGGATGCACGACGATGTCGCCCTCGCCGAGGCCGAGCAGCGTCGGCAGGAGCGCCACGAGCTCCTTCGACCCGATCGTCGGCAGGACGTTGCGGGGTGCGAGGTCGGGCACGCCGCGGCGGCGCGCGTACCACTCGACGATCGCCTCGCGCAGCGCGGGGGTGCCCACGGTCTGCGGGTACGCGTGCGCATCGGTGGCCTCCGCGAGCGCGTCGCGGACGATCGCGGGGGTCGGGTCGACGGGCGAGCCGATGGAGAGGTCGACGAGCCCGTCGGGGTGAGCGGCAGCGCGCTCACGATACGGGACCACGGCGTCCCAGGGGTAGTCGTCGAGGTCGCGGACGCCCATCCGCTTACTCGCCCTGGGGCGGGAGGGCGGCGATGAGGGGGTGGTCCTTCTCGATCACGCCGACCTTCGACGCGCCACCGGGCGACCCGATGTCGTCGAAGAACTCCACGTTCGCCTTGTAGTAGTCCTGCCACTCATCGGGCAGGTCGTCCTCGTAGTAGATCGCCTCCACCGGGCACACCGGCTCGCACGCACCGCAGTCGACGCACTCGTCCGGATGGATGTACAGCGACCGCTCGCCCTCGTAGATGCAGTCGACCGGGCACTCATCGATGCAGGCGCGGTCCTTGACGTCCACGCAGGGAAGGGCGATCACGTAAGTCACGCCCTCAATCCTACGCGCGCGCGAGGCCCGTCGCCCGGAAGGCGAGCCTAAGCCGAGCCGGACGCCATCCGGCGCAGCTTCGCCATGTCGGGCCACGCGACAGCGACGAGGACGATCCCGGCGAGGAGGAAGGTCCACACATAGCCGAAGGGGAACTCCCCCTCCGCCGGCATCGGGACGACGACGGAGCCGCCGGGGCCTCGCCCCGAGTAGATCGTGAGCGCTCCGAGCATGCCGATGCCCGCCGCGAGAGCCGACCACCGATCATCCGTCAGGAGCCGCAGCGACGTGAGCAGCCCGCCGCACGCGATCGCGGCCAGCACCATCCCGACGGGCACGGCGCCCCACGTGAAGGAATGGGCGATCGTGCTCGCGACGCCGAACACCGCGCCCGCGCAGAGGGCAACGAGCCACGTGACGACGTGCGCGAGACGATCGCCCCTCATACTCAGCCCTGGCGCTTGAGGCGCGAGGCGGCGCGGGCGCGCTCGGTGGCGTCGAGGATCACCTTGCGGATGCGGACGGCCTCGGGCGTCACCTCGACGCACTCGTCCTCGCGTGCGAACTCGAGCGACTCCTCGAGCGAGAGCAGACGCGGGGGCGTCATGGACTCGAACGAGTCGGCCGTGGAGGAGCGCATGTTGGTGAGCTTCTTCTCCTTGGTGATGTTCACGTCCATGTCGTCGGCGCGCGAGTTCTCGCCCACGACCATGCCCTCGTACACCTCGTCGGTCGGCTTGACGAAGAACGTCATGCGCTCCTGCAGCGCGATCATCGCGAACGGCGTCGCGACACCCGCGCGGTCGGCCACGATCGAGCCATTCTGACGCGCGACGATCTGCCCGGCCCATTCGCCGTAGCCGTGCGAGATCGCGTTGGCGATGCCGGTTCCACGGGTGATCGAGAGGAACTCGGTGCGGAAGCCGATGAGACCGCGCGACGGCACGATGAACTCCATGCGGATCCAGCCGGTGCCGTGGTTGATCATGTTGTCCATGCGGCCCTTGCGGTTCGCCATGAGCTGCGTCACGGCGCCGAGGTGCTCTTCGGGGACGTCGATCGTGAGGTGCTCGTAGGGCTCCTCGACCTTGCCGTCCGCGCCCTTGCGCGTGACGACCTGGGGCTTGCCGACCGTGAGCTCGAAGCCCTCGCGGCGCATGTTCTCGACGAGGATGGCGAGCTGCAGCTCGCCGCGGCCCTGCACCTCCCAGGCGTCGGGCTTGCCGATGTCGAGCACGCGGATCGACACGTTGCCGATGAGCTCGCGGTCCAGGCGGTCCTTGACCATGCGCGCGGTGAGCTTGTGGCCCTTGACCTTGCCGACGAGCGGCGAGGTGTTCGTGCCGATGGTCATCGAGATCGAGGGCTCGTCGACCGTGATCTGCGGCAGCGGGCGCACGTCCTCCGGGTCGGCGATCGTCTCGCCGATCATGATGTCGGGGAAGCCCGCGATGACCGCGATGTCGCCGGGGCCGGCCTCCTCGGCTGGGTACCGGTCGAGGGCCTTCGTCATGAGCAGCTCGGTGATGCGCGCGTTCTGCGTCGTGCCGTCCTGACGCACCCAGGCGACGGTCTGGCCCTTCTTGAGGGTGCCGTTGAACACGCGCAGCAGCGCGAGTCGGCCGAGGAACGCCGACGAGTCGAGGTTCGTGACCCACGCCTGCAGGGGCGCCTCGTCGTCGTACGACGGAGCCGGCACGTGCTCGAGGATCGCCTCGAACAGCGGCTCGAGGTCGGCGTTGTCGGGCAGCGATCCGTCGGCCGGGCGGTTGCGCGACGCGGCGCCGGCACGGCCCGAGGCGTAGACGACCGGGACATCGAGGAGCGCGTCGACGTCGAGGTCGGGGACGTCGTCCTGGAGGTCGCTCGCGAGCCCGAGCAGGAGGTCGTGCGCCTCCTCCTCGACCGCCGCGATGCGCGCGTCGGGGCGGTCGGTCTTGTTCACGAGGAGGATGACGGGGAGCTTCGCCTCGAGCGCCTTCCGCAGCACGAAGCGGGTCTGCGGAAGGGGACCCTCCGACGCGTCGACGAGGAGGACGACGCCGTCGACCATCGACAGGCCGCGCTCGACCTCGCCGCCGAAGTCGGCGTGGCCCGGGGTGTCGATGACGTTGATCGTCACGGGCACGTCGGTGTGCGCCCCGTTGTAGGTGATCGCCGTGTTCTTGGCGAGGATCGTGATGCCCTTCTCGCGCTCGAGGTCGTTCGAGTCCATCGCGCGCTCTTCCACGTGCGCGTGCTCGCCGAACGAGCCGGTCTGGCGCAGCATGGCGTCCACGAGGGTCGTCTTGCCGTGGTCGACGTGCGCGACGATCGCGACGTTGCGGAGATCGGAACGGTGGGCGAGCGCCATGAAGGGATCCTTCTGATGTGGGGGTTCCGCCCCGAAAGCGGGGCGTTCCATCCTATAGCGCGCTCGCGAGCGGGCGCTCAGGCTGCTCGGAGGCGGCCGGTCAGCCGGTGACGATCCCGCCCGTGACGCTGAGCGACCAGGCCGCCCACGCCGCGATCCCGGCGAGGATCAGCAGCGTCGGGATGTGCCATCCGCGGCGGACAGGGAGATCGGTCGGCCGCGCCCGCTCCCGGAAGAGCTCGAGCGTCGCGGCCTGGTCGTCGCCGGGCTGCTCGCGGCGGTTGATGTGCAGGTGGCGGCTGGCCGCGCCGGTCGCCGCGACGACCGTTCCGTCGTCGAGCGCGATCTCGAGCTGCCAGCGCATCCGGATGGCCCGCACGCGCGACCACGGGATCTCGACCACCCTCAGGCCGCCGCGCACGCGAAGGAGATCGTCGGTCGCGGTGACGCTCGGGGCGGCGAGGAGCACGAAGACGCCCCAGCAGAGCGCGAGGAGCCACGGCGCCACGAGGAGCGCGTCGAAGGGCCGCCCCCGCAGGACCGCGTCGCCGAGGAGGAGCACCGTCAGCAGGGCGGCGCACGCGAAGGCGACCCAGCCCGACGGGCGCCGGAACGAGACGCGGTACTCCGAGTCGCTCGAGCCGCTCATCGGGTCACCGCGACCGACACGGCCGCCCAGATGAGGATGGCCGCGAGCAGGCCGATCTCGCGCGCGTTCCAGGACGTGCGCACCTCTCCCCCATCGGCCGGCGCCGCGCCATCCGCCGCGGCCTCGCGCAGCTCGCGGAGGATCTCGAGCTCGCGCTCGGCGGGCTGCGGGGTGTGGGCCCTGCCGCTCGGGCGCTTCGCGGCGGCTGCCCACGCCTGCAGGTCGCGGCCATCCGCGAGGACGAACGCGATCTGCCAGCGCAGCACGATGTCGCGCACGGCGCTCCAGGGCGCGCGCGTCGTGCGCAGCGGGTTGCGCACGACGACGCCGTCCTCGTCGGCGTGGACGCTCGGCGCGAAGAGGAACGTCCAGACGAACCAGACCGGCAGGAGCAGCCAGGGCGCGATGAGCACGGCGTCGACCGCGCTCCCGCGGACGACGACGTCGCCCAGCAGGAACACGACCACCGCCGACGTGGCGAGGAGCCAGACGATCCCGGCGCTGCCGCGGATCGTCCGGCTCCTCTGCTCGGGAGGCGTCATCGGCCGCCGAGCTCGACGGTCTGGCCGGGGATCGCGTCGAGGAGGCGACGCGTGTACTCCTGCTGCGGGTCGGCGAAGATCTGGTCCACGGCGCCCTGTTCGACGACCCGCCCGTGCTCCATGACGCAGACGAGATCGGCCGCCACGCGCACGACGGCGAGGTCGTGGGTGATGAACAGGTAGGTGAGCCCCAGCTCCGACTGCAACTCGGCGAGCAGCTTCAGGATCTGATCCTGCACGAGCACGTCGAGCGCCGAGACCGCCTCGTCGAGCACGACGATGTCGGGCTTGAGCGCGAGGGCGCGCGCGATCGCGACACGCTGACGCTGGCCGCCGGACAGCTCGTTGGGGTACCGCCATGCGAGCTCGCGCGGCAGGGCGACCTGCTCGAGCAGCTCGAACACGCGGTCCCTGCGCGACGCGGCGTCGCCCACCTTGTGCACGCTCAGCGGCTCGGAGATGAGCGCGCCGATCGAGCGCAGGGGGTCGAGCGACCCGTACGGGTCCTGGAACACCGGCTGCATCCGGCCGCGCAGCGAGAAGATCTCGCGCGAGGACAGCGTCGTCGCGTCCACCCCGTCGATGAGGATGTGCCCGCTCGTCGCCTGCTCGAGCTGGAGCACCATCTTGGCGACGGTCGACTTGCCCGATCCCGACTCGCCGACGAGGGCGAGCGTCTTCCCCTTGGGGATCTGGAACGAGACGCTGTCGACGGCCCGGAACGGCTCGCTGCGGAAGCCGCCGCGCCGGATGCGGTAGTCCTTCACGAGATCGCGCACCTCGACGACGGGCGCCGCGGCGTGCAGCACCTGGGTCGTCGTCTCGATGCCCCGGTCCTCGACGCTCGCCTGGATGCGCTGCGACGCGAGGCTCGGAGCCGCGGCGACGAGACGCTGCGTGTACGGGTGCTGCGGGTCCTCGAGGATCTCGCGGCTCGGCCCCGACTCGACGATCTCGCCCTGGTTCATCACGACGATGGTGTCGGCGCGATCGGCGGCGAGGCCGAGGTCGTGCGTGATGAAGAGGACCGAGGTCCCCTTCTCGCGCGTGAGCGAGGCGAGGTGGTCGAGGATGACCCGCTGCACCGTGACGTCGAGCGCGCTCGTTGGCTCATCGGCGATGAGGAGCGCGGGGTCGGCCGCGAGGCCGATTCCGATGAGCGCTCGCTGGCGCATGCCGCCCGAGAACTGATGCGGGAACTGGTGCAGGCGCCGCTCGGCGTCCGCGAGTCCCGCCTGCTTCAGCACCTCGATCGCGCGCTGCTCGACCTCCTTGCGGCCGGTGGCGATGCCGTTCGCGCGGATCGCCTCCTTCACCTGGAAGCCGATCGACCAGACCGGGTTGAGGTTCGACATCGGGTCCTGCGGGACGTAGCCGATGCGGCGTCCGCGGATGTCCTCCATCTCGCGGCGCCCGATCTTGGCGAGGTCGACGCCCTCCAGCTCGATCGAGCCGGCGGTGACCTTCCCGGTGCCGGGGAGGAGGTCGATGATCGCCGTCGCGGTCGTCGACTTGCCCGACCCCGACTCGCCCACGATCGCGACGGTCTCGCCGCGGTGGATGTCGAGATCCACGCCGTGGACGACCTCGCGCTGCTTCTTTCCGGTGCCGAACGCGACCTTCAGCCCGCGCACGCGCAGGAGAGGCTCGGTCATGGGTGTGCCCTTCGTGAGATCGGTCATCGCTGCGCCCTCGCCTTCGGGTCGAGCGCGTCGCGCAGCAGCTCGCCGAGCGTGATGAACGCGAGCACCGTGACGGTGAGCGCGATCGACGGATAGATGAGGGTGAGCGGTGCTGTGCGGATCGTCGTCTGCGCCTGGCTGATGTCATTGCCCCAGGACATGACGCTCGAGCCGAGCCCGACGCCCAGGAACGACAGCGTCGCCTCCGCGACGATCGCGAGGCCGAGAGCGATGGTCGAGACGACGATCACCGGGGCCATCGCGTTCGGCAGGACGTGCACGACGAGCGTCTTGAACCGCGACAGGCCGAGCGCGATGGAGCCCATCACGTAGTCCGCCTGCTTCACGCGGAGCACCTCCGCGCGCATGATGCGCGCGGTCGACGCCCACGAGAACCCGCCGATCGCGAAAGCGAGTGTCAGCTCGTTTCGGAAGTCGCTGAGCACCGTCATGACCACGACCGCCGCGATGATGTACGGGATCGTGAAGAAGATGTCGCCGATCCGCGACAGCAGCGAGTCGAGCCAGCCGCCGTAGAAGGCGGCGAGAGCGCCCATGATCACACCGATCACGGTTCCGATCGCCGTCGCGAGCAGGCCGACGGTGAGCGACGTGCGGGTTCCCCACACGATGCGCGACCAGACGTCGCAGCCCTGACGCGTGAAGCCGAGCGGGTGTCCGGGCTGGGGGCCCGCGTTGCTGAGCGACAGGTTGCAGGCCTGCGGTCCGGCCGGAGGGAAGGACGAGAACAGGGTCGGCGCCACCGCTACGACGACCAGCAGCACGACGAATGCCGACGAGATCCAGAACATCGGACGACGACGGAGATCGCGCCATGCGTCCAGCCACAGGTTGCTCGGCTTCTCGTCGATCCGGATGGCGTCGACCGTGACCTGGGCGCTCGTGACGGGCGCGACGTAGTGCTTGCGCGACGGGACATTACTTGACATAGCGGATCCTCGGGTCGAGCAGACCGTAGAGCAGGTCGATGAACAGGTTCACGAACACGTACACCACGACGAAGACGGTCACGAACGAGACCACGGTGGGGGCCTCGTGCCGGATGATCGCCTGGTACAGCGTGTTCCCGACGCCGGGCACGTTGAAGATGCCCTCCGTCACGGTCGCGCCGACCATGAGGATGCCGAAGTTCGTCGCCGAGTCGGTGACCATCGGGATGAGCGAGTTGCGCAGGACGTGTACCGGGATCACTCGGCCTCGCGAGAGGCCCTTCCCGTACGCCGTGCGGACCCAGTCCTGGCCCAGCGTCTCGATGGTCGACGAGCGGGTGAGACGCATGCTCGTCGCGTAGATGCTCACAGCCAGCGTCATCGCTGGCAGGAGGAGCCCACCCCAGTCGTTGTCGGATCCGACGGTCGGGCTGAACCATCCGAGCTGCACGCCCAGGAAGAACTGCGCGATGAAGCACACGACGAAGACGGGAACGGAGACGAAGATGAGCGACACGATGAGGGACAGCTGGTCGAACAGCTTGCCCTTGAACAGCGCCGAGAAGAGGCCGATTCCGATCGCGAGGACGAAGGACATCGCGATCGCGAGGATCGCCAGTCGCAGCGTGACCGGGAAGGTGCGGACGAGCACCTCGCCGACCGGCTGCCCGGAGAAGCTCGTGCCGAAGTCGAACTGCAGGACACCGACGATGTAGTGGAAGTACTGCACGACGAACGGCTCGTCGAGGTGATACTGCGCCCGGATCTGCTCGAGCAAAGCGGGGTTCGGCGGTCGATCGCCGAAGAGCGCGGCGATCGGGTCGCCGGGCATGGCGAAGACCATGTAGTAGATCAGCAGGGTGGCGCCGAAGAACACCGGGATGACCTGCAGGATCCGTCTGAGGATGTAGCTCCCCACGGTTCACTTCCCTTCAGGAGGTCGAAGACTGAGCGCGCGCGATTCGGGTTGACGCGCGCAGAGGCCCGCCGCACAGGGCCGCCGTGCATTCTCACGCATGCAGCTGACAGCAGCCCCGGGGCAGGACACGTCGCGAGGCGGTGACGTGAGCCACCGCCTCGCGATCAGAGGTCAGTCGTGAAGGATCACTCCCAGGGGCTGATCTCGTTGGCCTGCTCCCAGAGCTCGACCGCGCGCTCCGGGTTGTACTCGAGCACGTCAGCGCCCTCGAGCGAGTCACTCCAGCCGTCGATGACGGGCGAGGTGAAGTCGCTCGCCGGCGTGCGAGTCCCCTGGAAGATCACGTCGGTGATCTCCTCGCGGTTGATCGCCATCGAGATCGCCGCGCGGCGCAGAGCGCCCTCCTCACCGTCGAAGTGCTCCTGGTACTGGCCGATCGTGAAGGACTGGAAGATCGCCGCGGGGTCGTTGACCCAGCGGTCGCCGAGCTCATCCTGGTAGGTCTCGAACGCCGAGTCCGGGATCGCGTCGAGCACGTCGAGCTCGTTCGCGAGCAGGTCCGAGTACGCCGCGTCCTGCGTGGCGTAGAAGATGATCGAGAGTCCGGAGTTCTGCGGCGTGCGCGGGCCGTCGTAGTCCTCGTTCACCGCGAGGTCGATCTGGACGTCGTGCTGCCACGCGCCCTCGCTCGCGAGCTTGTACGGGCCGTTGCCGATCGGGTTCTCGCCGAAGGCCTCCATGTCCTCGAACGCCACGTCCGGGAGCGGGTAGTAGGCCGAGTAGCCCAGACGCTGAGCGAAGTCGGCGGCCGGCTTGTTGAGCGTGATCGTGAACGTGTGGTCGTCGATCTGCTTGAGGCCGGTGAGCTCCGAGTCCTCGTCCCAGCTGAAGCCCTCGATGTCCTCGAAGAAGTAGCTGGAGAGCTGCTCGTTGGAGAGCTTCGCGCCGTAGTTCCACGCCTTGATGAAGTTGTCGGCGGTGACCTCTTCGCCGTTCGTGAACGTGAGACCCGGGCGGATCTTGACGGTCAGCTGCGTGGGCGAGTCGACCGTGATCGACTCCGCGACGTCATTCTCGACCGAGCCATCCGCCTGGTAGTGGATGAGTCCCGCGAAGATCGCGTCGAGGATCTTGCCGCCGCCGGTCTCGTTCGTATTCGTCGGGATGAGCGGGTTCTGAGGCTCGGATCCGTTGACCGTGACGACCGTGTCATCGGCCTTCGTGATCTCGTGGAAGATCGGCACCGAGTGCCAGTCGAACTGGACGTTCTCGACGTTCTCGCTCCAGCCGCCGACGACGTTCGAGTACCAGAGCGGGATCGCCGGCAGGTCCTGGAGGAGAACCTCCTGCGCCTGCTGGAAGAGGGCGTTCGCTGCCTCGGGGTCGGTCTCGCTGATGCCCTCGGCGAGCAGCGAGTCGAACTCCTCGCTCGAGTAGTCGCCGTCGTTGGAGCCGGCGCCCGTCGCGTAGAGCGGGCCGAGGAAGTTGTAGAGCCCGGGGTAGTCGGCCTGCCAGCCCGTCCGGAACGCGCTCTTGATCGTGCGGTTGGTGACCTCTTCGCGCAGCGTGGCGAAGTCGGGATACGGGACGCCGACCGCGTTGATGCCGAGCGTGTTCGACAGGGAGTTGGCAACGGCGTCGGCCCAGGCCTGGTGGCCGCCGTCGGCGTTGTATGCGATTCCGAACTCGAGGTCCGAGCTCGCCGACGTCTCCTCGCCCGTGGGCGCGCTCGAGCTGCAGCCGGCGAGCGTGATGCCGCCGACCGAGAGCAGCGCGAGCCCCGCGAGGGCGATCTTGTTGCGCTTCACAGTGTTTCCTCCGATGGAAGGGGTTGTAGGTGCCTTCACGAAGCCTCGGGAGTCTCCGTGAATGCGATGAGTGAAATCTAGGCTCCGATGCGGTCTGTGACAAACCTTCAGCGGAACCGTTACAGACCCTTTACTGGAGCGGCTCTCGATTTGGCAATCTGCGCCAACACGCCGTCGACTTCATGCACATGCATCGACGGCGTTTCGCACGGTCGCATCCCCGCGCTGTGCGAGTCTCGTGGTATGAGCGCTCCCCTCCCCGCCGCGCGGCCTTCGCGACGTCGCCTCGCCTGGGAGGTCGCGATCGTCCTCGCCCTGACCCTCGGGCAGTCGGCCCTCTACTCGGTGCTCTCGCTCGTGCGCGCTCTCCTGCGGCCGGTCGCGCTCGCCGACCAGTCGGCGGCTCTGAATCCCGCTCGCGCGGAGGAGCCGCTGTGGGACGCGGTCTACCGGATCCTCGACGTCTTCTTCGACCTCGCCCTCGTCACCCTGGTGGTGTACCTGCTCTGGGAGCCGGGGCGGAGCGCCCTGCGGCGCATCGGGCTCGATCTGCGCGCCATCCCCCGGGATCTCGGCCGTGCGGCCATCCTGCTCGTGGTCATCGGCGTGCCGGGCCTCGCGCTCTATCTCGGCGCCCGCGCGCTCGGCCTCAACGTCGACGTGCAGGCGTCGTCGGGCGTCGAGGGATGGCTCGTCCCGATCCTCGTGCTGTCCGCGGTGCGCGCGGGGCTCCTCGAGGAGGTCATCCTGAACGGATATCTCGTCGACCGGCTCGCGCGCCTGGGCTGGCGCCCCTGGTCGGTCATCCTCGCGGTGGCCGGCCTGCGCGCTGCTTACCACGCCTACCAGGGGTTCGGCGCGATCGTCGGGAACTTCGCGATGGGCGTCGTGTTCATCTGGTGCTACCGCCGCTGGGGGCGGGTCATGCCCCTCGTCATCGCGCACGCGCTCATCGACGTCATCGCGTTCGTCGGCTACCCGCTCGTCGCACCGTACCTGCCGTAGGTGCCCATCCGCCCTCGGTGAGACTAGTGCCCGTCGTCGAGACTGGCGCTTCGAGCACCGGTTTCGACGACGGGAGCTAGTCTCAACGACGCACTGGTCTTGCGGGCCGTTCATCACCGCGAACGCGGGTTGCGCACCGCGGCGAAGACCTCCGGCGACCGCGGCCTGACGCGCGGGACGCCCGCGGCGACGAGGATCCGCTCGAACGGCTCGACGCGCACGACGTCTGACCATTCCCATCGGATCACCCGCCCTGCCGCGATCTGGAGCTCGTTCTCCCGGCGCCGTTCCTCACGCAGCACGAGCGCGGTCGACGAATCCGTCGGCTGCGCGTACTTCGCGCGCCCGTCGGCTTCGCCGATGACCCGGACGGACCTCCACCACGCGTCGACCCGGCGAACTCTCCCGTTGACGACGAACTCGACCTGCGGTTCGGGCGACTCGAACCCGAGGAGCTCCAGGACCACGCGGCTGACGCTCTCGAGAACCGACTCCGATCTCGCGTCGGCCGCCTTCAGGGCAGCGCGGCCGATGCGAGCGCCGCGCCGGTTCGGCAGCTCGCGGATGCGCCGCTCGAGGTCGTCCGACGTCAGTCCGGACCGCAGCGCGGCGTCGACGACCGCAACGCCGAACGCGAGCGGCAGCACGCGCGCGAGGTCGATCGCGGTCTCGAGCTTCGACGTCATCCGCACGCCGTCGACCCGGACGATCTCCCGCTCCGCCATGCTCGTGTGGGCGAGAACGTCTCCCCGTCGATACGAATGCCCTCGGCCCATGTGCAGCAGATGGATGTCGCGCGGCTCGCCGAACACAGGGAGGGCATGTCGCACGGCAGCCGACTCGAAGCACAGCACGGGATCGCGCAACGCCGAGACGGCCGCGCTGACCCTCCGCGCATACCGCTCATACGGGGCGAGCCGCGTCCAGTCGTCGGCCGCGACGTGCAGCCCGCGTCGCATCGGCACGGTCTGTCCCACCTGCCGGCGCAGCGCCCGCACGCTGGCGTCGCGCCCTGTCCTGTGCAGTTCGTCGCGGTCGGCCATGGCTCCAGCCTCGCGAAGCGGTTCCACGAGCGTGCGACGTCGATCGTCTTCTGGACAGACACGCGGAACAGGTCGACCTGTGCACGCGCCGTCGCCGCGATCCGCGCCCCTGCCGCCTTGGGACTAGCGCTGGTCGTCGAGACCGGTGCTCCGGGCAGCAGTCTGGGCGACGAGAGCTAGTCTCACGAGTGAGGGGACGCGCTGGGCGCCGCTACACGTCCGGGATCAGGCGCTTGCCGAGGACGGCGACGTCGTCGCGGGCGTACTCGAGCTCCGCGTAGTAGTCCATGACGCCGCGGTTCTCCGCACGGACCATCAGCATGACCTTGGGGCATCCGAGCGCGAGGAGCCGTCGCTCGGCCTCCGCCACGAGCGCGCGGCCGATCCCCTCGCCGCGACGGGCGCTCGCGAGGTACGAGAGCCAGCCGCGGTGCCCGTCGTAGCCCGCCATCACCGTGCCGACGACCGCGCCGTCGTCGTCTGCCACGAGAAGCAGCTCCGGCCAGACCTCCCGCGCGCGGCGGATGTCCTTGTGGGGGTCGTTCCAGGGCCGAGTGAGCCCGGCCGCCGTCCACAGCGCCACGACCGGCTCGACGTCCGCATCCACAAGCGGGCGGATGGCGATGCTCACGATGCGAGCTCCGCGAGCGACCGCGACCAGGCCACCTCGCGATCGAGCTGCCCCGTCTCGCGGAAGAGGCGCACCTGGTGCGTGTCGGCGAGGGCCGCTGCCAGCTCCGCCCGGTCGGCCGGGACGAACCCGAGCTTCTGCCAGAACGGCCCGGACCGGCGGGAGAACAGCCACGCCGTCGTGGCACCCGCCTCTGCCGCCCGCGCGAGCGCGAAGCGCGCGAGAGACGTCCCCGTGCCGGCCGCGCGGCCATCCGGATGCACGGCGACACTGCGGATGAGCGCGTGGCCGCCGTCGGCGCTCGCCTCGTAGCCGGTCGTCTCGACGATGCGGCCGGCAGCGTCGCGGCGGAGCCAGATGCGCACAGACGGAGCGTCGAGGCCGCTCGTCGTGAGGTCGACCAGGCGCAGGAACGCCTCGACGTCGCCGGAGTCGGCGGCCGCCATCGGGACGAGAGCGGTCATGCGCGAGCCGCCTCCCGGTGCCGCTCGAGTCGCGCCTCGAGGCCGAGCCGCACGGCCGCCCACTCGTGCGGCAGGATCGAGAAGACCACCGTGTCGCGCACGTGCCCGTCGGGGAAGATCGCGTGGGCCCGCAGCACGCCGTCCTGCCGGGCGCCGAGACGGGCGATGGCGGCGCGCGACTGCTGGTTGTGCCAGTGGGTGCAGAACTGCACGCACACGCAGTCGAGCTCGTCGAACGCGCGCTCGAGCAGCAGCAGCTTCGCGGCCGGATTCACGCCGGTCCCCTGCGCCGAGCGCGCGAGCCACGTGTACCCGATCTCGACGCGGCGGTTCGGCGCGTCGATGTTGCAGTAGGTCGTCATGCCGAGCGCACGCCCCGTCCGGGCATCCACGACGGCCCAGGGCGCCATCCGCCCGGCCGCCTGCTCCCCGAGCCGCCGGTCGATCTCCGCGGCGACCCCGTCGGGCGAGGGGATGCGCGTGTACCAGGTCCGCCAGAGGTCGCCCTCCGCGACGGCCGCCGCCAGGTCGTCGTGATGCGCGGAGCTCAGCGGCTCCAGACGGACGATGTCGTTCTCGAGCACGGGGTTCGCAGCGAAGTCCACCGATCCACGCTATCGGTCGCCGCGACGTCCGCCCGCATAGGATCGCCTCATGGCGACCCCCGACTTCATCCTGCGACTGCGCGAGAGGATCGGGACCGACCCCCTGTGGCTCACGGGCGTGACCGCAGTCGTGCTGCGCGGCGACGGCGCAGAGCGCGAGGTGCTGCTCGTCCGGCGCGCGGACAACGCGCGCCTCACGCCGGTCACGGGCATCGTCGATCCCGGCGAGGAGCCCGCGGTGTCGGCCGTGCGCGAGGTGCTCGAGGAGGCCGCCGTCGTCGCCGAGGCCGAGTCGCTCGTGTGGGTCCACGCGACGCGGCCGATGACGTACGCGAACGGCGACCAGGCGCAGTACCTCGACCTCGTCTTCCGCTGCCGCTACGTCGCCGGCGAGCCGCACCCGGAAGACGGCGAGAACACCGAGGCGATGTGGCGCCGACTCGACGATCTGGGCGACGTCGACGCCGAGATGCGCGAGCGGATCCGGATGGCCGCCGCCGGCCATCCCCACGCGCGCTTCGAGACCTGATCTCGTCCCGTCCCGCCCCGCCCTGGCCCGCCCTGTCCCGTCACGCCCCGTCCATCCGTCGAACTAGCGCCCGTCGTCGAGACCGGCGCGGGGAGCGCTAGCCTCGACGACGGGCACTAGTCTCGACGACCGGCGCTCCTAGGCGAACGCCTCGATCGGCGGGCAGGCGCACACGAGGTTGCGGTCGCCGTAGGCCTGGTCGATGCGGCGCACGGGCGGCCAGTACTTCGCCGGGCCGACTCCCGCGGGGTAGACCGCGGTCTCGCGCGTGTACGGATGGTCCCACTCGCCGGCGATCGCGGCCGCGGCGGTGTGCGGGGCGTTCACGAGCGGGTTGTCCTCCACGGGCCACTCCCCCGCGCCCACGCGCTGCGCCTCGGCGCGGATCGCGATCATCGCGTCGACGAAGCGGTCGAGCTCAGCGAGGTCCTCCGACTCGGTCGGCTCGACCATGAGCGTGCCCGCCACCGGGAACGACATGGTGGGCGCATGGAAGCCGTAGTCGATGAGGCGCTTGGCGACGTCGTCCACGCTCACCCCGGTCTCGGCCTTGAGCGGCCGGAGGTCGAGGATGCACTCGTGCGCGACGCGGCCCTGCTCACCGGTGTAGAGCACGGGATAGTGGTCGGCGAGGCGCGCGGCGACGTAGTTCGCCGCCACGACCGCCGCGTCGGTGGCCTGCGTGAGTCCCTCGAGGCCCATCATGCGCACGTACGCCCATGAGATCGGCAGGATGCCGGCCGACCCGTACGGCGCGGCCGACACGGGGCCGATCCCCTCGGTGTCGCCGTCGCCCTGCGCGAGGGCGTGCGAGGGCAGGAACGGCGCGAGATGCGCCTTCGCCGCGACCGGGCCGACGCCCGGCCCGCCGCCGCCGTGCGGGATCGCGAACGTCTTGTGCAGGTTGAGGTGCGAGACGTCGCCGCCAAGGTCGCCGAACCGCGCGTGCCCGAGCAGCGCGTTCAGGTTCGCGCCGTCGATGTAGACCTGGCCGCCCGCATCGTGGACGGCCGCGGTGATGTCGAGCACGTCGTGCTCGTACACCCCGTGCGTCGACGGGTAGGTGATCATGAGCGCGGCGAGCGCATCGGCGTGCTGCGCGATCTTCGCGCGCAGGTCGTCGAGGTCGACGTTGCCGGCCTCGTCGCACGCGACGACGACCACGCGCATGCCCGCGAGCACGGCGGACGCCGCGTTCGTGCCGTGCGCGGAGGACGGGATGAGGCACACGTCGCGGTGCACATCGCCGCGCGAGCGGTGGTACCCGCGGATGGCGAGGAGGCCGGCGAGCTCGCCCTGCGACCCGGCGTTCGGCTGGAGCGAGACGGCGTCGTACCCGGTGAGATCGGCGAGCCAGCCCTCGAGCTGATCGATGAGCTCGAGGTAGCCGGTCACGTCCTCCCGCGGCGCGAACGGGTGGATGCGCCCGAACTCCGGCCACGTGATCGCGGCCATGGCGGTTGCGGCATTGAGCTTCATCGTGCACGAGCCGAGCGGGATCATGCCGCGGTCGAGCGCGTAGTCCTCGTCGGCGAGGCGCTTGAGGTAGCGCATCATCGCCGTCTCGGAGCGGTGACTCGAGAACACGGGGTGCGTGAGGAAGGGTTCCGTCCGGACGAGCTCCTGCGGGATCGCGACGGCGCCCGCCCCCTCGCCGCGCGCGCCTCCGAAGGCGCCAGCGACCGCGGCGAGCTCCGTCGACGTCGTCGCCTCGCCCACAGAGATGCCGACGGTGTCGGCGTCGACGCGGTGCAGGAGCACGCCGGCGTCGTGCGCCGCCGCCACGACGGCGTCTGCGCGGCCCGGCACGCGCACGCGGAGCGTGTCGAAGAACGCGCCGTCGACCACGTCGGCGCCCGCGTCCTCGAGCCATCCCCGCAGCTGGGCGGCCTTCTCGTGCACGCGGGTCGCGATCTCCCGGAGACCGTCGGGCCCGTGGTAGACGGCGTACATCGCCGCCATGACCGCGAGGAGCACCTGCGCGGTGCAGATGTTGCTCGTCGCCTTCTCACGGCGGATGTGCTGCTCGCGCGTCTGGAGGGCGAGACGGTACGCGAGCTGCCCGTCCGCGTCCTTCGAGACGCCCACGAGCCGGCCCGGGAGCTGGCGCTCGAGGCCCTGGCGCACGACCATGAATCCCGCGTGCGGGCCGCCGAACCCGAGCGGCACGCCGAAGCGCTGCGACGACCCCACGACGATGTCGGCGCCGAGCGAGCCCGGCGACGCGATGAGGGTGAGCGCGAGCAGGTCGGCCGCGACGACCGCCTGGCCGCCCGCGACGTGCACGGCGTCGATGACGCCCTGCGGGTTCCAGATGCGACCCGACGCGCCCGGGTACTGGATGAGCGCGCCGAAGAGCGACTCGGGCAGCGCCGCGCCGCCCGCGAGGTCGAGCTCCACGACCTCGATGCCCACGGCCTCGGCGCGCACGCGGAGCACGTCCTTCGTCTGCGGGAGCGCGTCGGCGTCGACGACGAACACGTCGGAGCCGCCGCGCACCGCGCGGCGCGCCACGAGCATGCCCTCGACGGCGGCGGTCGCCTCATCGAGCATCGACGCGTTCGCGACCGGGAGCCCCGCGAGGTCGGCGACCATCGTCTGGAAGTTGAGCAGCGCCTCGAGGCGCCCCTGCGAGATCTCGGGCTGGTAGGGCGTGTACGCCGTGTACCAGGACGGGTTCTCGAGCACGTTCCGCTGGATGACCGACGGCGTGAGGGTGTCGCTGTAGCCGAGCCCGATCATGGGTGCCAGCACCCGGTTGCGCTCGGCGAGCGAGCGGAGCTCGGCGAGCGCCGCCGCCTCCGACACGCCCTCGCGCGGGATGGCCGAGCCCGCGGAGCCGAGATCGCGGATGACCGCGGGCACGGCGGCCGACAGGACGGCGTCGACCCTGCCGTCGAAGCCGATGACCTCCGCCATCCGCTCCTGGTCGGCGCCGGTCGTGCCGATGTGGCGCGCGGCGTACGCTCCGAAGCCCGCGGCGCTCACGCCTCGGCACCCGTGAGCGCGGCGTAGGCGGCGCGATCGAGGAGGCCGTCGACGTCGCCGGTCACGCGGACGCGGACGAGCCACGCGTCCTCGAACGGCGACTCGTTCACGAGCCCGGGGTTCTCGTCGACCGCGCTGTTGACCTCGACGACCGTCCCGTCGACGGGCGCGTACAGCTCGGACACGGACTTGGTGGACTCGATCTCGCCCATGACCTGGCCCGAGGCGACGGACGCGTCGGCGGCGGGCAGGTCAACGAAGACGACGTCGCCGAGCTGCTCGGCGGCGTAGTCGGTGACGCCGATCGTGGCGATGTCGCCGTCGATGCGGATCCACTCGTGCTCGGCGGTGTAGAGCAGCGCGTTGAGGTCGGTCATTTCTTCCTCCGGTAGAAGGGCGGGGTGGTCGGGGTGGCGGGGATGCGGGTGCCGCGGACGTCGACGGTCAGGTCGTCGGCGTCCCTGGCCTCCTGGTCGACGTACGCGAGGGCGATCGGATGGCCGAGGGTCGGGCTGAGCGCGCCGCTCGTGATCTCGCCGACCTGGTGGTCGCCGCGGAACACGCCGTAGCCCGCGCGCCCGGCGCGGCGGCCCTCCATCGTGAGGCCGACGAGCACGCGCTCGCCCGGCCGCGCGTCGAGCGCCCGCGCGCCCACGAAGTCGCCCTTGTCGGCGGCGACGACGCGGCCGAGCCCGGCCTGCGACGGGAAGATGTCGCGCGCGAGCTCGTGCCCGTACAGGGGCATGCCCGCCTCGAGCCGCAGCGTGTCTCGCGCGGCGAGTCCGGCCGGCACGAGGCCGTGGGGCGCTCCGGCCGCGAGCAGCGCGCGCCACAGGTCGACGGCGCGGTCGGCGTCGATGCAGAGCTCGAAGCCGTCCTCACCCGTGTAGCCGGTGCGCGCGACGAGCAGCGGCGTGCCCGCGAACTCCGCGTCGGTCCAGGCGTAGTTGCGCAGCTCGTCGAGCGGCAGGCCGAAGCCGCCCACCTCGGGCGCGCTCTCGAGGATGGCCTGGGCGCGCGGCCCCTGCAGGGCGATGAGCGCGAGGCGATCGGAGGCGTCCTCGAGGTCGGCGTCGAAGCCCGCGATGCGCGCCGACACCTCGGCGGCGACGGTGCGGCGGTTGCCCGCGTTGGCGATGATGAGGAACTCGTCGTCGGAGAGCCGGTACACGACGAGGTCGTCGATGATGCCGCCGTCCTCCGCGAGCATCATCGTGTACTTCGCGCGGCCGACCGCGACGGCCGACAGCCGCCCGGCGAGAGCGTAGTCGAGGAACGCGCCGGCGCCCGCGCCGCGCACGAGGATCTCGCCCATGTGCGAGATGTCGAACAGCCCTGCCGCCTCGCGCACGGCGCGATGCTCGGCGAGATCCGACGTGTAGCGCACGGGCATCCACCACCCGCCGAAGTCGGTGAACGACGCTCCCTGCGCCTCGTGCTCCGCCTGCAGCGGCGACCGCCGCAGGCCCTCCGAGGCGGAGGCGGTCGATTCGTCTGTGCTCACGCGGTTCTCCTCAGCATTCGACCACGTTGACGGCCAGGCCGCCCCTCGCGGTCTCCTTGTACTTGTCGCTCATGTCGCGGCCGGTCTGCCGCATGGTCTCGATGACGGCGTCGAGCGAGACGCGGTGCGTCCCGTCGCCCCACATGGCCATCTTGGCGGCATTGACCGCCTTTCCGGAGGCGATCGCGTTGCGCTCGATGCACGGGATCTGCACGAGGCCGCCCACCGGGTCGCACGTGAGACCGAGGTTGTGCTCCATCGCGATCTCGGCCGCGTTCTCGACCTGCTCCGGCGTGCCGCCGAGCACGGCGGCGAGAGCGCCCGCCGCCATCGACGACGCCGAGCCGACCTCGCCCTGGCAGCCGACCTCGGCGCCCGAGATCGAGGCGCGCGCCTTGTAGATCGAGCCGATCGCCGCGGCCGTCAGCAGGAACTCGACGGCCACATCGTCGCGGTGCCTCCCCGCGGCGACCGCGGGCGTGTAGTGCGTCGCGTAGTGCAGCACGGCGGGGATGATGCCCGCGGCGCCGTTCGTCGGCGCGGTGACGACCCGCCCGCCCGCCGCGTTCTCCTCGTTCACGGCGAGCGCGACGAGGTTCACCCACTCCTGGGCGTACGCGGGGCTGCGGTCGGGGTCCTCCTGGAGAAGCCGTGCGTGCCACTGCGGAGCGCGACGACGGACGCGCAGGCCCCCTGGCAGCTCTCCGTCGGCGCGCGTGCCGGCCGCCACGCACTCGTCCATCGCGTCGCGGATCCGCAGGACCCCCTCGCGGACGTCGTGCGCGGACCGCAGTGCGCACTCGTTGCGCAGCGCGATCTCGGCGATGCCCGCCTGCTCGGCCGCGCAGATCGCGAGCAGCTCCGACGCGGTCGAGAATGGATGCGGAACGGGCGTCTCGGACGCCGCGGCCTCCTCGCCCTCGCGGACGATGAATCCGCCGCCGACCGAGTACCACGTGCCGTGCGCGAGCGTGCGACCCGCGGCATCCCTCGCCGTGAAGCGCAGCGCGTTCGTATGGCGGGCGAGCACGGTGAGCGGCGCGAGGCAGATGTCGCGCGCACGCAGCGGGACGGACCCCGTGCCGCCCAGGCGGACGACGCCGTCGCGCTCGATGCGCGCCGCGCGAGCGGACACCTCGTCGGCCCGCACGACGTCAGGGCGACACCCCTCGAGGCCGACGAGCACGGCCGTGAGCGTCCCGTGGCCGGCGCCCGTGGCGGCGAGCGAGCCGAACAGCTCGACCTCGAGGGCCGCGACGAGCGGGATCCGCTCGGCGAGCTCGTCGGCGAACGCCGCGGCCGCGCGCATCGGCCCCACGGTGTGCGAGCTCGACGGCCCGATGCCGATCGTGAAGAGGTCGAAGACCCCGACGAACGGCGCCCGGTCGCCGAGGGCGGTTCCGGCACGGCCGACGTCGTCGTCTGTCGTGTGCACCATCGAGGAACTCCCGTCTTCGGCACCCTCGCCGTGAGGGTGCGCCGAGTTCCTCCCGCTCTGTCATAGGCCTGAGAGTTTCCGCGGCGCCGCAGCTCCGCTTGCCCCGTCGGCGGGCGCGTGTGCGCCGCTTTCCAGAGTGACCTGCCGCCACGGTACGTGGGCCTGAGAGATTCCGGGAGGGGTTGCTCCTACGGCAGCCGCGCGAGCGCGGCATTCTCCCGTGACGGGTGGACGGTCGTTCAGTTGTGTGTGCCGATCCTACCCGGCGACCGCACCCGCCCGCGACTGCTCCCGCGCGACGGCATCGCGCCGCTGAGCGAAGAACGCGAGCTCGTGCCGGGCCGACACGTCGAAGGCCGTGCGCATGCGCGCGAGGCGCGCGTCGTCCGCGGCCCTGGCGTGCTCCTGCGTCCAGCGGATGGCGTCGCGCGTGGCGAGGTCGAACGCGTCGGATGCGTACATCTCGAGCCAGTCGGCATACGGATGGCCCGGGCGATTCGCGGCCGCGAGGCGCGCGCCGATGTCCTGGTAGAGCCAGAAGCACGGGAGCACCGCGGCGACGAGCACCGCGTGGTCGCCGGCCGCTGCCGTCGCCTGCAGATGATCCAGGTACGCCATGGTCTCGGCGGACGGCGTCGCCGGGGCGTCGGCCGGCGCATCGTCCAGCCGGGCGCGGTGCAGGGAGAGCTCGGTCTCCAGGCAGCTGTGCGCGGATGCCGCCCAGAAGGCCTGCTCCTCGAGCGTCGGCGCGAGCTCCGCGGCCCGGCTCAGCACGCGCGCGTACGTGCGCAGGTACAGCGAGTCCTGCGCGAGGTAGTGCGCGAAGTCGTCCCGATCGAGCGAGCCGTCCGCGAGTGCGCGCACGAACCACACGTCGTCGATGCCGACGCGCAGCGGCGCGATGTCCTCCCACCAGGCGTCGAGCTCGGCGTCGCGGCGCGGGAGGCCTCCCGTCCGCCACAGGCCCGCGAGATGGTGGAGCGGGCCGTGCCCGCCCGGGCGGCCCACCTCGAGCTCGGAGCCCGACGCGATCGCGTCGCGCAGCCATCCGCGGGCGAGGCGCGCCGCCCAGGTCCAGCCGCCCTCGCGCGCGCGGAGCGTGGCGAGCGCCGCGGACAGGGAGCACCCCGTGCCGTGCGTGGCGGTCGTCTCGATCCGCGCGTCCGAGAACTCGGCGATGAGGCCATCCGGCCCCACCAGCGCGTCCGGGCACGCCGGGCCGTCGAGGTGCCCGCCCTTCGCGAGCACGAGCACGCCGTGGCGACGCGCGAGCGCGGCCGCCTGCGCGAGCGCGTCCGTCCACGATCCAATTGCGGCGACATCGGTGAGCACGGCCAGCTCCGGGAGGTTCGGCGTCACGACGTCGGCGAGCGACAGGAGATCGTGCAGCGCGCGCTCGGCCTCGGCGTCGATGAGGCGATCCCCGCTCGTGGCGATCATGACGGGATCCAGGACCACCGGCGGGCGCGTGTCGAGGCCGCGCAGCCAGTCCGCCACCGCAGCGACGATCTCCGCCGTGCCGAGCATGCCGATCTTGACGGCGTCGATGCGGATGTCGGCCACGAGCGCGTCGAGCTGCTCGCGCAGGAACGACGCGGGCGGCGCGTGCACGCCCGACACGCCGTGCGTGCTCTGGGCGGTGAGCGCTGTGATCGCGGCCATGCCGTAACCGCCGCACGCGGCGATCGACTTGAGGTCGGCCTGGATGCCCGCCCCTCCCGACGGGTCGGAGCCGGCGATCGCGAGGATGTTCGGCACGGCGGTCATGCGACGACCTCGGCGTCCGCCCACTCGAACCGCAGCGCGGCCGCCGCCGCGGCGGGGAACTCCGCCGAGCAGATGGCGCGGACGACCGCGATCCCGGCGGCGCCCGCGCGCCGCGCGTCGCGTGCGTCGCCCGGGCCGACGCCGCCGATCGCGACGCACGGGAACTCGTGCGCGAGCTCGGCGAAGGCCGCGAATCCGGTCCATCCGATCGGGGTCGGATGGTCCTTCTTCGTCGGGGTGGCGCGCACCGCGCCCACGCCCAGGTAGTCGACCGTGCCGGTGGGGAGGCGCCGCAGCGCCTCGAGCTGGCGCGGCAGGCTCGCGCTCAGGCCGATGATCGCGTCGTCGCCCACGAGGCCGCGCACGCGATCGGCCGGCAGGTCGGTCTGCCCGATGTGGACGCCGTCGACGGACGCTCCCGCGGCCTTCGCGGCCAGGTACACGTCGACGCGGTCGTTCACGAGCAGCGTCGCACGGCCGCGCGTGTGCGCGGCAGCGGACTCGACGAGGGCGAGGAGATCTGCGGCGGACAGGTCCTTGCCGCGGATCTGCACGGTCGATGCCCCTCCGTCGACCGCCTGGGCGACGACGTCGACGAGCGAGCGGCCGGTGATCGTCGCGGCGTCCGCGACGAGGTAGAGGGAGAGGTCGAGAGGTCGCGCGGTCATGCCGGCACCTCCTTCGCGAAGCGCTCGGGCGCGGACACGTCGACCGCATCGACCCCCGCGAGCGCGTCGAGGAACGCCACCGCGAACGAGCCGGGGCCCGTCGCGACGGCCGCCGCGCGCTCGGAGGCGGCCGCGTAGACGGCATGCGCCGCGATCGTGCCCGCGAACGCGGCATCCGGGCCATCCGCCGCCGCGACGCAGGCGGCCACGACCGCTCCGAGCGAGCAGCCGCCTCCCGTCATGCGGGTGAGGAGCGCGCTCCCGCCCGCGATGCGCTCCGTGCGCGCGCCGTCGGTGACCGCGTCGACCGCGCCCGACACCGCGACGACCGCGCCCGTGCGCTCGGCGAGCGCGCGGGCGGCGTCGAGCGCCGCATCGACCTCGTCGGCCGCATCGACCCCGCGCCCGCCCGAGCCGGCGCCCGCGAGCGCGAGCACCTCCGAGGCGTTGCCGYGGATCACGGTCGGCCGGTGCGCGAGCAGGTCGCGCGCGACGCCGGTGCGCAGGCCGAGGGCGCCCACGCCCACGGGGTCGAGGACCCACGGCGTGCCGGACGCGCGTGCCGCGGCGACCGCGGCGGTCATCGCCGCGCGCTGCTCGGCGGTCGGCGTCCCGAGGTTGACCAGGAGCGCCGACGCGAACGCCGCGCACTCCCCGGCCTCCTCGGGGATGTCGGCCATCACGGGCGCCGCGCCCACCGCGAGCAGCGCGTTGGCCGTGACGTTCACGACCACGGCGTTGGTGATGCACTGAACGAGCGGCGCGGTCTCGCGCAGTCTCGACAGCACGGCCCCGGGGCCATCGGATACCGACAGGTGCGCGTCACTCATCAGCGACATCCCTCCGCTCGTCCTAACGAGATCAGGTGCATACGGGTGTGATCTCAGTCCCGGATGGGGACACCCCGTGTCACTGCGAGCGAGCATAGCGGGTCCGCGATGGCCCGCGCGCCGGGTCGCCTACGCTCGAAGGGTGACCTCCCCTTCCGCGACCGAGAGCGCCGGCATCCGCGTCGCCGTCTCGACCGTGATCTTCTCGCTGCGCTCGCGACCCGGGGCCGACGCGCTCATGATCCCGCTCGTGCGCCGCACGCGGGAGCCGTTCGAGGGCGCGTGGGCGCTCCCGGGCGGATGGCTCGACGAGCGGGAGGGGCTCGACGACGCCGCCGCCCGCACGCTCGCCGAGACGACCGCGCTCAGCCCGAGCTACCTCGAGCAGCTCTACGCCTTCGGCGACGTCGACCGCTCCCCCACGCGCGTCGTGTCGGTCGTCTACTGGGCGCTCCTCCGCTCCGACCTCGTGGATGCGCAGCGCGCCGCGGAGGACGCGCCGGAGAACGTCGAGTGGTTCGACGTGGACGACCTGCCGGCGCTCGCCTTCGATCACAACCGGATCGTCGACTACGCCGTGTGGCGGCTGCGCAACAAGGTCGGCTACAGCCGGATCGCGCACGGCCTCCTGCCCGACGAGTTCACGCTGACCGAGCTGCGGGAGGTCTACGAGGCCGTGCTCGGGCGGCGCCTCGACCCGTCGAACTTCCGCCGCCTCCTCGAGGGCTCCGAGGCGCTCCTCCCGACCGAGTCGTTCCGCACCGGCAAGCATCGCCCGGCGCGCCTGTACCGCTACAACTCTGAGGTCGAGCTCGCCGATCGCGGACCGCTCGGACCGGCCTGAGGAGCCCCGCTCGCCTTTGTGGTCAACCTGACTTAAAGTGGTGTCGACGACTTAGAGTCGAATCGACACGAACAGGGGTCCCCATGGCCGCGACCAGCATCACCCTCACCGCCCGCGACGCGAGCGTCGACCACGAGATCCAGGCGATCGTCTCGGGCGGCGCCGCGGGCTCGACGTGCTCGACCGACCTCGCCGCGGGGCCCTGGAGCTTCGACGCCGTCGCCGGGTACGGCCCCGGCGCCTCGATGGGCGACGTGATCCCGACCGACGCCCCACGGCAGGGCGAGCTCCCCCGCGCCTACCGCGAGGCCCCGGAAGCCGAGCTGCACGATCGCATCCGGGCGGCGAAGGCGGCGCTCGGCGACCGCGTCGTGGTCCTCGGCCACTTCTACCAGCGCGACGAGGTTGTGCAGCACGCCGACTACGTGGGCGACTCGTTCCAGCTCGCGGGCGCGGCGAAGGCGCACCCCGAGGCCGAGGCGATCGTCTTCTGCGGCGTGCACTTCATGGCCGAGACCGCCGACATGCTCTCCCGCCCGGAGCAGTCCGTCATCCTGCCGAACCTCGCCGCGGGCTGCTCGATGGCCGACATGGCCGACATCGACCAGGTCGAGGAGTGCTGGGAGCAGCTCGCGGACGTGTACGGCCCGCTCGACGTGCCGGACGCGGACGGCCGCGTGCCGGTCGTCCCGGTGACCTACATGAACTCCTCCGCGGCGATCAAGGGCTTCGTGGGCCGCAACGGCGGCATCGTGTGCACGTCGTCCAACGCGCGCACCGTGCTCGAGTGGGCGTTCGCCCGCGGGCGCCGCGTGCTCTTCTTCCCCGACCAGCACCTCGGGCGCAACACGGCCAAGGCGATGGGCGTGCCGCTCGAGCGCATGCCGCTGTGGAACCCTCGCGCGCCGTACGGCGGGTCGTCCGAGGAGACGCTGCGCGACGCCGAGGTCATCCTCTGGCACGGCTTCTGCTCCGTGCACCGCCGCTTCACGGTCGACCAGATCGAGACCGCGCGCGCCGAGCATCCGGGCGTGCGCGTCATCGTGCATCCGGAGTGCCCCATGCCCGTCGTCGACGCCGCCGACGAGGCAGGATCGACCGACTACATCCGCAAGGCGATTGAGGCGGCGACCGAGCCGACCACGTTCGCGATCGGCACCGAGATCAACCTCGTGCGCCGGCTCGCCGCCGAGCACCCGCAGCACACGATCTTCTGCCTCGACCCCGTCGTGTGCCCCTGCTCGACGATGTACCGCATCCACCCCGGCTACCTCGCGTGGGTGCTCGAGGAGCTCGTCGCGCGGCGCGTGGTCAACCGGATCGGCGTCGACGACGCGGTGGCGGACCCGGCGCGCGTCGCGCTCGAGCGGATGCTCGCGGCCAAGCCCCTGTCGACGGGAGGCGCGCGCGCATGACCGGGGTCATCGTCGTCGGAAGCGGCGTCGCCGGCCTCGCGACGGCGCTGCACCTCGCGCGCGGCGGCGCGGATGTGCAGCTGGTCACGAAGGCGGGGATGGCCGACGGCAGCACGCGGCACGCGCAGGGCGGCATCGCGGCCGCGCTCTTCCCCGATGACAGCGTCGAGAGCCACGCGGCCGACACGCTCGCCGCGGGCGCCGGCCTGTGCGACCCCGCCGCGGTCGACGTGCTCGTGACGGAGGGGCCGGCACGCGTGCGCGAGCTCATGGACCTCGGCGTCGCGTTCGACCGCGACGCCTCGGGCGCCCTGGCGCGAGGACTCGAGGCCGCGCACGCGCATCCGCGCATCCTCCACGCGGGCGGAGACGCGACGGGCCTCGCGATCGAGATCGCGCTCATCGCGGCCGCGCTCGAGGCGGGCGTCCGCCTTCGCGAGCGGACGCTCCTCGCCGACCTCCTCGTGGAGGGCGGACGCGTCGCGGGAGTCGAGCTGCTCGCCGACGGGCGCCGGGAGGCGCTCCGGGCGGATGCCGTCGTGCTCGCGACCGGCGGAGCGGGGCGGCTGTGGGCGCGCACCACCAACCCCGACGTCGTGACCGGCGACGGCATCGCGGCCGCCCTGCGGGCGGGGGCCGCGGTCGTCGATCTCGAGTTCGCGCAGTTCCACCCCACCGTGCTCGCCGAGGGCACGCCGTTCCTCGTCTCCGAGGCGGTGCGCGGTGAGGGCGCCGACCTCATCGATCTCGACGGGCGGCGCTTCGTGCTCGACGACCACCCCGACGGCGAGCTCGCGCCGCGCGATGTCGTCGCGCGATCGATCGCCCGGCGGATGGCGGAGCAGGGCGGGCGCCCCGTGCTCCTGGACGCGACGCGCATCGGCCGTCGGCGACTCGAGGCGCGCTTCCCGACGATCGCGAGGGCGCTCGCAGGGCGCGGGCTCGACTGGGCCGCGCACCCGATCCCCGTCGCGCCGGCCGCCCACTACCTCATGGGCGGGATCGCGACCGACCTCGACGGGCGCACGAGCCTGGCCGGCCTCCTCGCCGTCGGCGAGTGCGCGCGCACGGGCGTGCACGGCGCCAACCGCCTCGCTTCCAACTCCCTTCTCGAGGGCGCGGTCTTCGCCGCGCGCGCGGCCGCGGCCATCCTCGCGGGCGACGTCGATGCGGCGCCCGCGCTCCCCTCCGCGCCCGGCCCGGAGTCGCCGTCGGAGCTCGCCGCCGTCCCGCCCTTCTCGCGCGCCGCCCTGCAGCGGCTCATGTGGGATCACGTGGGGCTCCTCCGCGACGGCGCGGGCCTCGCGCACGCCGTGGCCGTGCTCGCCGCGTGGCAGGACGCCCTCCCCCGTCCGCAGACGCTCTCCGCGCATGAGGACGCGGGGCTCGTGCGCGTGGGCCTCGCCGCGGCGAGCGCCGCCCTCGCCCGGCCGGGCTCGGTGGGGTCGCATTTCCGCACCGACGACGCGTCCGCTCACGCGCGCGAACTCCTCTCAGCGGGTGCCGCATGCTGACGGCGTCGACGATCGAGCGCGCCGTGCGCGCCGCCCTCGAGGAGGACGCGCCGTGGGGAGACCTCACGAGCGAGGCGTTCCTTCCCGCATCCGCTCACGCGCAGGCATCGCTCGTCGCGCGCGAGGACGGCGTGTTCAGCGGCGGCGAGGTCTTCCGGGCAGCGTTCGCCCTCACGGATCGCGCGACCGAGGTCGACCTCCGCGTGGCGGACGGCGCGCCCTTCGCCGCGGGCGACGTGCTCGCGACCGTCGCCGGGCCGGCCCGCGCGGTGCTCACCGCAGAGCGCGTCGGGCTGAACTTCACCCAGCGGATGTCGGGCGTCGCGACGCTCACGGCGCGGTTCGTCGCCGAGGTGGCGGGCACCCGCGCGCGGATCGTCGACACCCGGAAGACGACGCCGGGGCTCCGCGCGTTCGAGCGGCATGCCGTCCGCTGCGGCGGCGGGCACAACCACCGGCACTCGCTGTCAGACGCGGTCATGGCGAAGGACAACCATCTCGCCGTGCTCCAGGCCGGCGGCGCCGACCTGACGACCGCCCTCCGCGCGGGCATCGCGCGTCTGCCGCACACGGCGCATGTCGAGGTCGAGGTCGATCGCATCGACCAGATCGAGCCCGTGCTCGCGGCCGGAGTCGACACGATCATGCTCGACAACTTCTCTCTCGACGACCTCCGTCGCGGCGTCGGGATCGTCGGCGGGCGAGCGATCGTCGAGGCGTCGGGCGGCGTCGACCTCGGGACGGTGCGGGGCATCGCCGAGACGGGCGTCGACGTCATCTCGGTCGGCGCGCTGACGCACTCCGCCCGCGCGCTCGATCTCGGTCTCGACATGCGCGTGAGCTGAGCCGTGCTCTACCTCGACAACGCCGCGACGACGCCCGTGCGGCCCGAGGTGCTCGCGGCCATGGAGCCCCACCTGACGCGCGCATTCGGCAACCCGTCGAGCCACCACACGGTCGGCGAGCGAGCCGCGCGCGCTCTCGAGGACGCCCGCGCCAGGGTCGCGGCCGTGCTCGGGATGCGCCGAGGCGACATCGTCTTCACCTCGGGCGGAACCGAGGCGAACAACCTCGCGGTGAAGGGGATCGCCCTGGGCGCTGCGCCGCGTGCACGGCACGTCGTGACGACGCCGATCGAGCACGAGTCGATCCTCGCCTCGGCCGATTACCTCCGCCGCCTCCACGGGTTCGAGGTGACCCTCCTCCCCGTCGACGCGGACGGCCTCGTCCGGCCGGACGACGTCGCCGCAGCCCTCCGCGACGACACCGCGCTCGTGTCGATCGGGCTCGCCAACAACGAGATCGGCACCGTGCAGGACGCGCGGGGCATCGCCGACGCGCTCGCGGGGCGCCGCGTCCCCCTGCACCTCGACGCCGTGCAGGCGGCGGGATGGCTGCCGCTGGCCGACACGGGCGCCGACGCGATCGCGCTCGCCGGCCACAAGATCGGGGCACCGCCCGGCACCGGCGTCCTCGCCGTGCGCGGACGCATCCCGATCGAGCCGCTCCTCCACGGCGGCGGCCAGCAGCGCGGACGCCGCAGCGGCACCGAGGCGGTCGCGGATGCCGTCGGATTCGCGACGGCGCTCGAGCTCGCCGACGCCGAGCGCGCCGACAGCGCTCGGCGCGTGGCGGCCATCCGCGACGCCTTCATCTCACGGGTGCTCGCGCTCGTGCCCTCGGCGCGCCTCACCGGCCATCCGACCCGGCGCCTCCCCGGCACGGCGAGCTTCACCTTCGCGGGCACGAGCGGCGAGGCCGTGCTGCTCGAGCTCGAGCGCCGCGGCGTCGTGTCGTCGAGCGGGTCGGCCTGCGCCGCGGGAAGCGACGAGCCGTCGCACGTCCTCGTCGCGCTCGGGGTCCTGCCCGAGGAGGCGCAGACCGCGGTCCGCTTCACGCTCGCGCACCGCCACGAGGGCTCGCTCGACGCCGTCGCCGACGCGGTCGCCGCTGCGGTTGCGGCGGTCTGACCCCGGTGTCCCCGTGCGCCGATAGTCTCATCCGGTGACCACCGCTCCCCTCGTGACCGTCGTCGTCCCGGGCTTCGACATCGAGGGATACATCGCCGAGGCGCTCGACTCGCTGCGCGCGCAGACCCTGACCCGCTGGCGCGCGATCCTCGTGGACGACGCGTCGACCGATGGCACGGGCCGCGTGCTCGAGGAGTTCGCCGCGCGCGACGATCGCTTCCGGGTCATCCGGCATCCGCGACGCAAGGGGCTGGGCGCGGCGCGCAACACGGCGCTCGCGCACGTGGACACGCCGTACCTGGGCTTCCTCGACGGCGACGACATCATGCTCCCGCGCGCGCTCGAGACGCTCGTCGGGTCGCTCGAGACATCCGGAAGCGACGTCGCGGTGGGGGCGTACGTGCGCCTGTGGCCCGAAGGAGGGTCGTACACGGCGGGAGAGGTGCAGCCGTGGGTCTCCGCCTCGACGAGCCCGCGGCGCGTCGGCGTCACGCTCGACGCGCACCCCGAGGTCACCGGGAACGTCGTGGCGTGGTCGAAGGTCTCGCGCACGGACTTCTGGCGTGCGCACGACCTGCGGTTTCCCGAGAACGCGCTCTACGAGGACCAGGCGATCGCTCAGCGGATGTACACGGCCGCGCGTGCGATCGACACGGTCCCCGACGTCGTCGTCCAGTGGCGCGTGCGCGCCGACGGGAGCTCGATCACGCAGCACGAGGCCGACCCCCGCGTCTTCCGCGCGTGCCTCGCCGCGATGCGCGACGGCCTCGCGGTGCTCACCGGCCACGGCGCCGCGCAGCGTGCCCGGGCGGGTCAGATCCTGCGCATGGACATCCCTCGACTCTCCGCGATCGCGGACGCGTCCACTCGCTCCGACCTCGACGCGTTCGCCGCCGAGGTCGAGGCGCTGCACCGCGCCTAGCCCCCATCCCCCAAGCCTCACCTCCCGCGTTCTCCGGCCCGGTCCTTGCCGCGCGTGGCCGCCATCCGCCCCTCTCACCGGCCGGACGCGGCAGACGCCCGAAGGGATGTCGCCTCTCACCCACGCCGCGCGACCGCGGCGCGCAGGTCCGCGAGCAGGTCCGCGGGGTCGGAGAGGTCGGCCTGGGTCACCGGGAGGTAGATCCAGCCGAGTGCCTCGAGACGACGCCGCCGCGCGAGGTCTCGGCGCCACTGGTCCCGATCCCGGTGATGATCGCCCTCGTATTCGACGGCGATCCGCTGCGCGGGCAGTGCGAGGTCCACGCGCGCGATGAAGCGGCCGGACGCATCGCGCACGACGAAGTTCGCCGCGAAGGGCCCGAATCCCGCCCGGACGAGCAGCAGTCGCAGCTCGGTCTCCTTGGGCGACTCGGCACGGTCGTCGATGAGCGCGACCGCCTCGCGGAGGACGCGCGACTGCCTGTTCCGAGGACGCCGCGCGAGCTCCGCCTCGATGGCGGCCGCGCCGTGGTCGTGGGCGACGCGATCGCCGACCGCGACGAGATCGTCGAGGTCGAGGATCTCCGACAGGTCGCAGAAGGTGCGCGACGGCGACGTCAGCGGCAGACCGCGTCGCTGCCGGACCTGGTCGGCCGCGAGCTCCCGCTGGTGGCCGATGATCAGGCGGCCGCGCCGGGCGCGCGTGCCCGTCGGGGTCGTCACGTGCACGGTGCGCTCGGCCTGCTGCCCGAGCGGAAGGGGAAGCCCCCAGAGGACCGCCGCGGTCGTGTGACTGAACGCCGCCCCCGCCGGAAGCGAGAGCGCGACCGCGTGGCAGATGCTCGCCAGCCCCTGCTGGTCGATGGGCAGGCGCGCGCCTCGAACGGGCGTCCACAGATCCGACGCGCGGGACCGGCGACGCGACACCTCGGGTGCGTCCGCGAGGCGGAACGCACGCCCACGGAGATGACGTGGGAGATCGGATGGTCGTGAGCTCACGGAGCGAGGCTCGCGCACGACGGAGTGGTCGGATGCGCGCATCCACACCCTCCGGCACCGCCGCACCGCCCTCCGCCCCCTGTGCACGAGCCGTGACCGGGGCACGGCCGGGGCCCGCACCGGTCCTTGCCGCGAGTGGCCGCCATCCGCTGCTCTCACCGGCCGATCGAGGCAAACACGGGCACGGATGAGAGCAGGGCAGCCCGCCTGGCTTCAGTCCTCCAGGACGCGGGTCGCAGCGAGCTGCTCGGCGGCGAGCTCGGCGTAGAGGCCGCCTGCCGCGACGAGCTGCGCGTGCGTGCCCGACTCCACGATGCGGCCGCCGTCCACGACGTGGATGGTGTCGGCGTCGATGACGGTGGAGAGGCGGTGGGCGATCGAGATGGTCGTCCGGCCGCGTGCCGCATTCTCGAGCGCCTCCTGGACGATCCGCTCCGAGACGGTGTCGAGCGCGCTCGTCGCCTCGTCGAGGAGGAGCACGGGCGGGTCCTTGAGGAGCACGCGGGCGATCGCGATGCGCTGCTTCTCACCGCCCGACAGACGGTAGCCGCGCTCGCCCACGACGGTCTCGTACCCGTCCTCGAAACCGGCGATGATGTGGTGGATGTTCGCCTGCCGGCACGCGTCCTCGATCTCCTCGTCCGTCGCATCCGGGCGCGCATAGCGCAGGTTCTCCCGCACCGTCGCGTGGAAGAGGTACGTCTCCTGCGACACGATGCCGACGTGGTCGACGATGGACTCCTGCCTGAGCCGGCGCACGTCCTCGCCGGCGAACAGCACCTGGCCATCCGTCGCCTCGTAGAACCGCGGCGTGAGGTAGAGCACGGTCGTCTTGCCTGCGCCCGACGGGCCGACGAATGCCACGTGCTCGCCCGGCTCCACCGCGAACGACACGCCCTGCAGCGTCGGGCGGGTGTCGCCCGCCGCGTCCGGATAGCGGAACGAGACATCGCGGAACTCGACGCGGCCGACCGGGCCCGGGGCGTCCTCCACGTCGACGGCGTCGGCCGCGTCGGCGATCGCGGGCTTCAGGTCGAGGTACTCGAAGATGCGCGCGAAGAGCGCGAACGATGTCTGCACGTCGAGCGCGACCCGCATGAGGCTCGTGAGCGGCTGCAGCAGCCGTGCCTGCACGTTCGTGAAGGCGACGATCGTGCCCGCCGTGATCATCCCGGCGTCGCCCGCGACGAGGAAGCCCGCGACGAGGTAGATGACCGCGGGCACGGAGGCCATGAGCACGTGCACGACCGCGAAGAACCCCTGCCCCGTCATCGCCTGGCGGATCTGCAGGCGGATCTGGTTGGCGTTCTCCTCGGCGTAGCGAGCGGACTCCGTGCGCTGGCGGTTGAACGACTTCGACAGGAGGATGCCCGAGACGCTCAGCGTCTCCTGCGTGATCGCGGTCAGCTCGGACAGCGACTGCTGCGTCTGCGCCGCGATGCGTGCGCGCACCTGGCCCACGCGACGCTGCACGACGACGAGCACCGGCATGATGACGAGGGCGATCAGGGTCAGCCGCCAGTCGATGAGGATCATCGCGACGAGCGACGCGATGACCGTCACGGTGTTCCCGAGGATGCTCGTGAAGGTGTTCGTCAGGACGCTCGAGACGCCGCCCACATCGTTCTGCAGGCGCGACTGGATGATGCCCGTCTTCGTGCGCGTGAAGAAGCCGAGCTCCATCGCCTGGAGGTGATCGAACATCCGGACGCGCAGGTCGCCCGTCACGCGGTTGCCGACGTTCGAGGTGAACCACGTCTGCGCCACGCCGACGATCGCGCTCAGGAGGTAGAGGGCGATCATGAGGGCGACGAGGCGCACGAGGAGCGGGATGTCGACGGGCCCGCCGTCGACGGGGAAGAGAGCATCGTCGAACACCCGCTGGATGACAAGGGGCGGCACGACGCCGAGCGCCGCGCCGACGATCACGAGGACGGCGGTCGCGGCGATGCGACCGCGATACGGGCGGAAGAGCGCCACGACGCGGCGCCCGAGTCCGGGCACGCGCGGCGCCTGCGCGTTCAGTCTCCGCTGCGCCGCCTCGTCGATCGGCTTGCCGCCGCCGCGCCCGCCCATGCCCCGCCCCATACTCATGTCAAAGAGCATACATATGCTCGGAGCTGGTGGATCCGATCGGATCGGGAATGGCAACGGGAATGTCGCCGTTAAGCTGTAACGTTCGCGCGGAGACCCTTCTCCCCTCCGCCTCCGGCCTTCCTCTTCTCTCTCCAGGAGTCTCATGACGTCTACCGACACCGGCGCCATCCGCGCACAGCAGCAGGAGATCGATCCGAAGGGCATGCGCGTCATCTGGCTGCTGCTGATCGCAGCCTTCACGGCGATCCTCAACGAGACGACGATGGGCATCGCCATCCCGCACCTCAACGCGGACCTCGGGCTCGCGCCCGAGCTGGGCCAGTGGCTCACGAGCGCCTTCATGCTCACGATGGCCGTCGTCATCCCGACGACCGGCTTCCTGCTCCAGCGCTTCACGACGCGCCAGATCTTCCTCGCGGCGATGATCGCGTTCTCGCTCGGAACGCTCGTGTGCCTCATCGCGCCCGGCTTCGTCGTGCTCCTCCTCGGACGCGTCATCCAGGCCGCCGGCACGGGCATCATGATGCCGCTGCTCATGACGACGATGATGAACGTCGTCCCGCCGCAGTCCCGCGGCCGCATGATGGGCCGCGTGGGGATGGTCATCTCGCTCGCACCGGCGATCGGCCCGACCCTGTCGGGCGCGATCCTGACGACGCTCAGCTGGCGCTGGATCTTCGGGATCGTGCTGCCGATCGCGCTCGCGTCGCTCCTCATCGGCGCGAAGTGGATGACCAACCTCGGCGAGACGCGCAAGGCGCCGATCGACGTGCCGTCGGTCATCATGTCGGCGATCGCCTTCGGCGGGATCGTGTACGGCCTCAGCCAGTTCGGCGGGGGCGCCCACGGCGCGGCCGCAGACGGCGGCGCGAGCATCTCGCCGGTCGCGTCGGGAGCCATCGCGCTCGTCGTCGGCCTGGTCATGCTCGCGGTCTTCGTGATGCGTCAGCTCAAGCTGCAGCGCATCGACGACGCGCTGCTCGATCTGCGCGTGTTCCAGTCACGCAACTTCACGATCTCCATCGTGATCATGGCGCTCATCGCCCTCACGATGTTCGGCTCGCTCACCCTGCTGCCGCTCTACCTGCAGAACGTCGTGGGCCTCGACGCGCTGCAGTCGGGCCTCATCCTCCTCCCGGGCTCCGTGCTCATGGGCCTCCTCGGGCCGATCATGGGCCGGATCTACGACGCGAAGGGCCCGCGCACGCTGCTCGTGCCCGGCACGATCATCGTGGCTGCCGCGATCTTCGTGTACGCGACGGTGAGCGAGCACACCCCGTGGTGGCTGCTCATGGCGGTGCAGACGGCCATGTCCGTCGGCATGGCGATGTCGTTCACGCCGCTGTTCTCGGCCTCGCTCGGATCGCTCGAGCGCCACCTCTACTCGCATGGCTCTGCCGTGCTCAACACGCTGCAGCAGGTCGCCGGCGCGGCGGGCGTCGCGATCCTCATCGCGACCTACTCGAGCATCCTCCATGCGGGCGAGGAGGCGGGCGTGCCCGCAGCCGCAGCCGGCGCCCCCGGCGCGCGAACGGCCTTCCTCATCGCGGCGATCATCTCGCTCGTCTCGGTCGCGCTGTCGTTCTTCGTGCGCAAGCCCGAGGAGCAGGAGGGCATGCCCGGCGGCCACGGCCACTGAGCTCCCTCGCACGCAAGAGGAGAGGGCCCGCGACCATGGTCGCGGGCCCTCTCCTCTTGTGCGCTCAGGTCAGGACGACTGCACACCCGGCCAGCTGCACGCGCCGTCGGCGCATGCGGGGGCGTCCTCCGCGGACGCGGTCAGCAGCGGGACGAGCGGCGTCGCCCTGGTCTCCTCGGTCGTGGACATGCCGACCATGCTACGCCCGCGAGAGGACCCGGGCTCCGGAGCGTCAGTCATCGCCCTCGTCGTCGACAGCGCCGTCCGGATACGCCGGCACCTCGGGCTTCGACGAGAGGAAGACGATGCTCGCGACGAGCCCGCCCCAGATGAGGACGGCGGCGATGATGAAGAACAGCGTCGCGATGGCGGTCATCGCAGGTCTCCCTTCAGCGACACGGCGTCCGTCGCCGGCCACGGCTCGAACTTCTCCGGATCATGGCGCCACCGTGCGCCCGTGAGCGCGATCGCCCCGACGACCATGATGGCGACCGATCCCCAGCCGACGATTCCCAGGTAGGTCACGGGGTAGCCGCTGTATCCGTCGACGAGCAGCTCCACGATCTTCGAGACGAGCATGTACGCGAGGACCACGGGCGCGACGATCGAGACGAGGAAGAGCCACACGCGGCCGACCTTGAAGGTCGACAGGGTGCTCAGGTGCGACGCGAGCTCGGGGCCGGCTCGACGCACCCACAGCACGACGATCGAGACGATGATCGCCGAGGCCACGATGCCGATGTTGTTCGCCCAGTTGTCGACCGTGTCGAGCGCGGTGAGGCCGGACGTGGTCGAGAAGAGCAGGATCGAGACGACCGCGAGCACTCCCCCCAGACCGTAGACGACCTGCGAGCGCGTGAGGCCGAACTTGTCTCGCACGGCCGCGATGATCACCTCGAGGATCGAGATGAGCGAGGTGAGGCCGGCGAGCACGAGTGCGCCGAAGAAGAGGGCGCCGAACCACTCGCCGCCCGGCATCTGCGAGACGATCGCGGGGAAGGTCATGAACGACAGCGCGACGCCGGTCAGCCCCTCGAGCTCCGCCACCGGGATGCCCTGCTCGAACGCGAAGAACCCGAGCGTCGCGAAGACGCCGATTCCCGCCAGCAGCTCGAACGACGAGTTGCCGAACGCGACGACGAGGCCGGGAGTGGTGAGGTTGACACGCCGGCGGCGGTAGGACGCGTACGTGACCATGATGCCGAAGGCGATGGACAGCGAGAAGAAGATCTGGCTGTACGCCGCGATCCACACGGATGGGTCGGCGAGCGCCGCGAAATCCGGCGTGAAGAACGCCGTGAGCCCGTCGATCGCGCCGGGGAGGAACAGGGCGCGAACGACGAGGATCAGGAACCCGATCACGAGCAGAGGGATGAAGATGACGTTCGCGCGCTGGACGCCCTTCACGACGCCCGCGCCGAGCACCACGAGAGCGACCACCCACATGAGGACGAGCGGGATCAGCACACCGGGAACGAACTCGAAGGTGATCGGCTCTGCCGCCACCTGCAGGTACTCCCCGACGAAGAACGCGGTGGGATCGGACCCCCAGCGCAGATCCCACGAGAAGACGAAGTAGCTCGAGGCCCAGGCGAGCACGGCGGTGTAGTAGATGCAGATGAAGACGCAGATCATCACCTGGAACCAGCCGATGCTCTCGCCCACGCGCCCCGCGAGGCGTCGGAAGGCGAGCGGGGCGGAACCGCGGAAGCGGTGCCCGATCGCGTAGTCGAGGAAGAGGATGGGGATGCCGGCGGTCAGCAGCGCGACGAGATACGGGATGAGGAAGGCTCCTCCCCCGTTCTCGTAGGCGACGCCGGGGAAGCGCCAGATATTTCCGAGGCCGACAGCCGACCCGAGCGCGGCGAGGATGAAGCCGATCTGACCGGTCCACACCTCGCGTGCCGGAACGGCGCCGGCCGTGTTCGTGCGAGACATTCTGTATCCCTTCACTGGGCGGTTGTCACGCCATCTCAGTATCGAGCGAGCGTAGCAACATGCTCAGCAGACGCACAGGTGGCTCACCTGGATATGGCAGATTTGATCGGATGAGCCAGCCGACTGCATCCTCCGCTCCCGACCGCGCCGCACGGCGCGCGGTCACGGTCTTCCCGATCCTCGTGCTGGTGGCCGGGGTGATCGGATTCCTCCTGCCGGGAGCCGCGCCCGTGCTCGGGCCCGCAGTGCCCTGGCTGCTCGGATTCATCATGTTCTGCATGGGTCTCACCCTGACGCTCCCCGACTTCGCGCGCATCGCGAAGCGCCCGTGGATGGTCCTCGTGGGAGTCGTGCTGCAGTACCTCATCATGCCGCTGACCGCGTGGCTCATCGCGTTCGCGCTCGGCCTCCCGCCCGAGCTCGCGGCGGGCGTCATCCTCGTCGGATGCGCCCCGGGCGGAACGGCGTCGAACGTCGTGACCTACCTGTCACGCGGCGACACGGCGCTGTCGGTCACCGTGACGACGTGCTCGACGCTGCTCGCGCCGATCATGACCCCGCTGCTCACGCTGTGGCTCGCCGGCACGTTCCTCGAGGTGCCGTTCGGCTCGATGATGGTGTCGATCCTGCAGACCGTCCTGCTGCCGATCATCGCCGGCCTCGTCGTGCGCCTCTTCCTGCGCGCGTTCGTGGAGCGCGTGCAGGCATGGTTCCCGTGGCTCTCCACGATCGCGATCTCGCTCATCGTCGCGGCCGTCGTGGCGGGCAGCGCGGATCGGATCGTCCAGGCCGGCCTCATCGTGTTCCTCGCGGTCGTGCTGCACAACGGCCTGGGGCTCCTGCTCGGCTACCTCGCCGCGATCGCGCTCGGGATGACCCAGCGCGAGCGGCGCGCGATCTCGATCGAGGTCGGAATGCAGAACTCCGGGCTGGCCGCATCGCTCGCGGCCGCGCACTTCTCGCCGCTCGCGGCGCTGCCCGCGGCGGTGTTCTCCGTCTGGCACAACCTGTCGGGTGCGCTGTTCGCGATGGTCATGGGCCGCCGACCCGTGACCGACGAGCCGTCAGCGCCCGAGCCCGTGCGCGAGCGCTGACGATCCGCGCGCTGGCGGGAACCGCCCCGCCAGCGCGCGGCCGTCCGCTACTCGGCCATCCGCTCACCCGCGGGAGACAGCACCCACCACACGTCGTTGACGCCCTGGCCGTTCACGTCCCCGGCTGCGGCATCGCCCGCGAAGTAGTAGAGCGGCCAGCCGTTCAGCGTCACCTGCGTCTCGCCGTCGACGCCCTCGATGGTGCCCACCTCGCCGGTGACGCCCTCCACCTCCGGCAGGTCGCCCTCGACGGTCACGGCAGGCCAGTTCTCGGCGCACTGCCCCTCGCAGGTGCTGACCCCGGCGCCCTGGGTGTCCTGGTCGAACATGTAGACGGTCATGCCCTCGCCGTCGACGACGATCTCGCCGAGCGGCGACTCGGCCACCATGAGGGTCGTGCCGTCGCCGGTCATCTCATCGGGCGAGGTCATGGGCTCCGAGGACTCCGACTCGGACGGCTCCTCCTCGGGCTCGGCGGCGGGCGCCGAGCAGCCGGCGAGCGCGAGCACGAGCACCCCTCCCCACACGGCCGACCTGATCACGTGCTTGCGGAACATGGCGATCCTCCGTTCACGACTGCGGTTCAGTCACCGGGGACACGATCCGCAGGCGCGTCGGGTTCACTTCCCCTTCAGCGGCGCAGCGCGCATGAGAACGTCGCCCGTCGTCGACGAGCGGATGTCGATGCTCGCGATCTCGTCGGGCGCGAGGGCCGTGCCGGCGCTCAGGCGGGCCGTCGATCCGGCTGTGGCCCGCCAGGTCGACAGCGCGCTCTCCGTGCCGTCTGCCGCCGTGACGACGAGGGTGTAGCGCCACTCGCGGTCGGAGGGGCCGTGTCCGTACGCGCACGTCATGTCGATGCGCGTGCCCCACGCCACCTCGGTGAGCTCCACCGACGCCTCGAGCGGCGCCGATCCGACGGGCGCCATCGCGACCACCGTGCTCTGCGGCTGCGTGACGGTCACCACGACGGGCACCGCGACGAGCACAGCGGCGAGCGCGGCGACGACCGCGACGCCCGCGCGCCGGCGCCGTCGCGAGCGGCGTGCGCCGAGCGCGACGAGCTGCGCGCGACGAGCGGCGTCGGGCCCGTCGCTGACGCGCTCTGCCTCGATCAGACCGCGGCCTCGGTCGGGTTCCACCCGAGACAGGAGCCCGACGATCGGAGCGAGGTCGGCGATCGCCGCCCGACAGCGCTCGCACTCGACGAGGTGGGCCTCGAACGCGGCGCGGTCGGCCGAACTCAGCGCGCCCAGCACGTAGGCCGCGTCCCACTCGGCGAACCGCTCGTGATCGGCGTTCATCGCGTCACCCCTCTCTCCTGCAGCGCGAGGCGCAGCGCCCGCAGCCCGTAGTGCAGCCGGGACTTGACCGTGCCCTCCGGGATGCCGAGGTCCGCGGCGATCTCGACGGTCGACAGGCCGCCGAAGTACGCGCGGACGACGACGTCGCGATGCGCATCCGAGAGGACGCCGAGCGCCTCCTCGATGAGCAGGGCGTCGAAGATCGCGTCGGTCGCGTCCCGCACAGCCGATTCCGGCGTCTCGGCGACCGCGATCTCACGGCGATGCCGCGCGCTGCGCGCCTCGTCGATGACGATGTGCCGCGCGACCGTGTACATCCACGAGCGGGCCGTCTCCGGATCCTGCGCGAGGATGCGCGGCGTGCGCCAGGCGCGCAGGAGCGTCTCCTGGACGACATCGTCGGCGCCCGCGCGATCTCCCGTGAGGTGGACGACGTAGCGCCACACCGGGGCCGCGTGCGCGTCGAACAGCGCACCCAGTCGTGTCGCGTCATCGCCCGGCATCGCACACCTCCCCACTGAGGCAACGAGATGCGCGGTGCCCGGGTTCATCTGAACCGCTCGCCCCGCCATCCCGTGTTCCGAGTATGAACCCGTTCGAGGTCGCCGGCCTCCCCCTCCATCCGCTCGTCGTGCACGGTACGGTCGTGCTCGTGCCCCTCACGGCTCTCGCGCTCGTGCTGGGTGCGATCCTCCCGTCGGCGCGTCGACGACTCGGCGCCGTGACGCCCCTCGCGGCCGTCGTGACCGTCGTGCTCGTGTACGTCGCGGTCGTGTCGGGCGGAGCGCTCAAGGAGGTCGTCGGTCCGCTGCCTCAGGTCGCGCGCCACGAGGCGCTCGCGGTGCTCGTCCCTCCCTGGACGATCGGGATGGCCGTGGTCGCGGTCGCGCAATGGCTCTGGTTCCGGCGGCGCCCGGCGGATGGCGCGAGCACGCGCGAGGCCTCTCGTCGCGATCGCGTCGTCGGCGTCACGATCGCTGGTCTCGCTCTCGTCACCGCATCGGGAGCGACGGTCTCGGTCGTCCTCGCGGGCGAGGCGGGAGCGCGCGCCGTCTGGGGCGGCTGAGTCAGCGCCGCGGGCGCACGGCGACGATCGCCGCATGCGGCCTCGCGCCCGGATCGGCCCGCTGCTCGATGTCGGTGACCGCGAACCCGGCCGCCTCGAGAGCGCGCCGCATCTCGGCGGCCGGCCACCGGTGCGCGGTCACGACCTTGTGCGGGAACGGCTCGATGTCGGCCCCGTCGAAGAGCCCGATGAGCAGCGAGCCTCCCGGCGTCAGAGCGCGCTCGAACTCGGCGAGGACCGCCGGGATCTCCGCGGGGTCGAGATGGATGAGCGAGTACCACGCGAGGATGCCGCCGAGAGAGCCATCGTCGACGCGGAGGTCGCGAAGATCCCCGCGCCGGAAGGTCACGTCAGGGAAGCGCTCGCGCGCGCTGCGCACGAACGCGTCGACGAGATCGACGCCCTCGACCGCGCACCCGAGATCGTGCAGGTGCTTCGTCCAGTGACCGGGCCCGCAGCCGGCGTCCACGATCCGGCCATCGACAGACCGCGCCCAGGCGGTGATGCGCCGCTCGTCCGCGGGCGCCATGGCGTCCACCGATCCGAGCAGCCGCACGTACTCGTCCGCGCGCGCGGTGTACGCGTCGCGGACCGACACATCCGACGGCATCACGGTCATCCGGCTCCTCCTCTCGCGCGAGCCGCCCGGCGGGGCCCGGCCTCGATCGAGGCTACGCCGGCCCGGGTCCCGCCGCGCCGGAGTGGAACGGGCAGCGCCGGACGCGCCCGCCCGACGCGGGCATCGTCGGGAGCCTCCTCCGATTGACCTCCAGTCCGGAGCCGAGGATGGTCACCTGCGGGTCGCTGAGAGCGGCGATCGCGGTCGCGAGACCGGCGATCGCGAGCTTCTCACCGGGGCACCGATGCCCCGTCGCGACATCCGCGCCGCCGTGCGGCACGAACGCGGCGAGGGCCTCGTAGTCCTCGACGCCCGCGAACCGCTCCGGATCGAACTCGTCGGCGCGCTCCCACGAGCGCTCGTCGGTGTTCGTCCCGAGGATGTCGAGGACGACGCGTCCGCCTGCGGCGACGCGGCGGCCGTCGAGCTCGACGTCGGCGATGGCCCAGCCGGGGAGCATCGGCACGAACGGCGCGGTGCGCCGGATCTCCTGCGCGAACATCGTCGCGAGCGGGCCGCCCACGAGCGAGCCCCGCTCTCGCGTCTCCTCGGCGATGCGCTCGCGCCACGCGGGTCGCTCGTGCAGCTCCTTCGCGGCGAACGCGGCGAAGCGCGCGACCGCGATCATCGGCCGCATGCTGTTCTGCAGCTCGATGCCGGCCGTGCGCGCAGGCAGGAGTGCGCCATCCGGCTCTCGGTGGTCCGCCCAGGCGCGCAGCGCGGTGTCCGTCTCGGCCTTCAGCTCGCCGGCGCGGACAGCCGCGATCAGCCGCTCGGCATGGCGATCCGACCAGAGCCGGTTCGCGAGCGCGAGCAGATAGGCAGGCGAGTAGGGCGAGCCGAACCCGTCGACGATCTGGGCGAGCCGCCCCGCCCAACGCGTCTGGGCGTCGGCCGTGCCGGGCAGACCCGCCCATCGCATCGACGCACGCCCGAACGCGCCGACCGCGGCATCGTAGGCCGAGCGCGTGCCGCCGTCGCGCCATGCCTCGAGCTCGGTGCGCCACTCGCCCTCGAGGTGCGGGCCGAACCTCTCCACCTGCGCGTCCTCGTAGGCGACGTCGACGAAGGTCGCCTTGCGATGCCGGTGCGCCTCGCCGTCGAGACTGTGCACGGAGCCGTGCCCGAAGAGCGACTCCTGCACGATCGCGGGCATCGCCCCGTGCCGCGCGATGCGGCTCTCGTCGTAGAAGACCGCGACGCCCTCGGGGCCGCGCACGAAGAGCGTCTCGTCGCCGAGGAGCCGCATCGGCGCGGACCGCGCACCGTCGCGCACGCGGCTCCAGATGTGCGAGCCGAAGTCGTACCCGCGCAGGAGGAAGGACAGGGAGTCGTCGTGCAGCAGGTTGCCGAGTCGAGATGTCCGCATGCTCCCACCGTCTCAGGGATCAACGCGCCCCTCCAGGGGGCGGCGCCGAGCACGGCGGTGTGCTATCGGAGGACGCGTCATATCCACATGGCAGGATGACGGAGGACGCCCGCTCGCTCGGAAGGACCACTGCTCCATGCCCCTCTCCCCGAAACGCGGCGCCGCCGTCGCGCTCCTCGCGCTGCTGCTCCCTCTGGCCGCGTGCACGAACGGCGCCGAAGACGCCGCCCGCGCCGCGGCGGACGACCTCGCCCAGGCCCTGTCCGAGCGGACGCTCAACGGCGTCGCGCTCACGGAGCCGGACGCGGCCGCCGCATTCGACGAGCAGATCGCCCCGCTCGCGGACTACGCGGTGAAGGTGTCGGCCGACGAGGTCGAGCGGGACGGCGCCGAGGCGACCGTCGCCCTGCACTGGAGCTGGGATGTCGACGGCCACGAGTGGACCTACGACACGACGGCCGCCCTCGTGGAAGGCGAGGACGAATGGGCCGTCGACTGGACGCCCGAGACGCTCATCCCCGAACTCGGACCGGATGATCGGATCGAGATCCAGCGCACCTTCTCCCCGCGCGCCGAGGTCCTGGGACGTGACGGAGCCCCCATCGTCACCGACCGCCCGGTCGGCCGGTATGGCCTCGACAAGACCGCGATCCCGGCGGAGGAGGTCGGCGCCTCGGCGGAGCGGATCGCGTCCGCCGTCGGCATCGATCCCGCCGCCTTCCGGGCATCCGCGGAGAGCGCCGGCCCTGAGGCCTTCGTGCAGGCGATCGTCGTGCGCGAGGGCGAGGAGGATCAGCACGTCGATCCCGCCTTTTCGAGCATCCCCGGCGCACTCGTCGTGCCCGACGAGATCCCGCTCGCGCCGACGCGCACGTTCGCGCGCGAGATCCTCGGCACCGTCGGCGAGGCGACGGCCGAGATCGTCGAGGACTCCGAGGGCGCCGTGCGAGCTGGCGACCAGGTCGGGCTCTCCGGCCTGCAGGCGCAGCACGACCGTCAGCTTCGCGGAACGCCGACCACCGTCATCGAAGCGGTCGGCGCCGAGGACGAGCGGCGCACGCTCGCGGAGTGGCCCGGCGAGGACGGTGAGCCGCTCGCGCTCACCCTGGATCCCGCCATGCAGATGCACGCCGAGGAGATCCTCGGCGGCCTCGGCGGCGAGGACGCGCCGGGGAGCGCGATCGTCGCCATCCGCCCGTCCACCGGCGAGATCCTCGCGGCGGCGAATGGCCAGGGCAATGCGGGCCTCAATCTCGCGACCACCGGCGAGTTCGCCCCGGGCTCGACCTTCAAGCTCGTGACCTCGCTCGCTCTCCTGCGATCCGGCGTCGCTCTCGACGACGTGCTCTCCTGCCCCGAGACGATCGAGGTCGACGGCTTCACGTTCAAGAACTACGACGACTACCCGGATTCGGCGCTGGGCGACGTGACCTTCCGCACCGCGATCGCGAACTCCTGCAACACGGCGCTCATCGGCGCCCGAGACCGGATCGCCGACGGCGCGCTCGCCTCCGCTGCCGCGTCCCTCGGGCTCGGCTCCGAGATCGACCTCGGCTACCCGGCCGGGCTCGGCCGGGTTCCCGAGCCCGAGAGCGAGACGGAGCGCGCGGCGGACCTCATCGGACAGGGGCGCATCATCGCCACGCCCCTGGCCATGGCGACGGTCGCCGCGTCCATCCAGGCCGGCGAGACCGTCGTGCCGCATCTGATCGCGGGCCGGACGGGCGACGCCGAGCCGGCGGATCCGCTCACGGCAGACGAGGCGACCGCGCTGCAGACCCTCATGCGCGCGGTCGTCACCGAGGGCTCGGCGACCTTCCTGAACGGCATCGGCGACGTCGGTGCGAAGACGGGCACGGCGGAGTACGGCGAGCCCGGCGAGGATGGCTCGCACCCCACGCACAGCTGGATGGTCGGCACGCACGGCGACCTCGCGGTCGCCGTGTTCGTCGAGGACGGGAAGTCGGGCGCCGAGACCGCCGGACCGCTGCTTCAGGCCTTCTTCGAGCGCTGGTGACCCGCGACGGCCCGATCAGGCTCGGGCCGCAGCGGCCCAGACCTCGCGCCACTTCGACGCGAGCGAGTCGATCGTCTCGTGCGCGTTGAGCCCGCTCGGCTGAGGAACGACCCAGAGCGCCACGCCGTCGGGCCATCCCAGGGCGAGGGGTGGGTCGTGCGCGCCGAGCCTGGCCTTCGGCAGCGAGAACGCCGCGCGAAAGGCCGTGATGCCCGCCACCGCGACGACGCGGGGCCGGAGGCGCGCGACCTGCGCGACCACGCGGCGACCGCCCGCCCTCAGCTCGTCACGGCTGAGCTCGTCCGCGCGGGCGGTCGCGCGGCCGACGAGGTTCGTGACGCCGATCCCCCGGCCGAGCAGCTGCTGCTCGTCTTCACCCGACAGCCCTGTCGATGCGTCCACCGCGCGGTCCGTGAGACCGGCGCGCTGCAGAGACGGCCAGAACCGGTTGCCCGGACGGGCGAACGGCGCGTTGACCGCAGCGGTCCAGAGGCCCGGGTTGATTCCGACGATGAGCATCCGCAGGGCCTCTGGGTCCGCCGGCAGGACATCGTCCATCGCCCGCGGGTCATCCGCCGCGAATCGCCGCAGGTCGTCCGCACGCGGCCGCCGCCCGCCGAGTGGCGATGGACGCCTCGGCTCCCCGAGCACGGGCGGCACGCCCTCGCGCGTGACATAGCGGCGTTCGATCCCCGCGGTCGCGCGCGCCCAGCTGCTCTGGGCCATCCGCGACCGATGGGCGGCGAAGGCGCTCTCGTCCGCGAACACCTCGTCGACCTGCCACGCGAGGGGGTCCGCGGTCGGGCGCACGTGGAACGCGAGGCACCCCGGCTCCGCGCGGGTCGCCGCGAGATGCGCGGGAAGGTGGCGATCGACGCGCTCGGCCTCGGCGGGCGTCGCGCAGAGGAGGTGTCCCGTGAGGACGATGGGCATCAGGCCCCCCGGCCAGTCGGGCGCGCGTCCGCGACGCGCGCCCGCGGGGCTGCGATGCCGCGGACGCAGACCGCGAGCGCCGTGCGCCAGGCCTGCTCCCCCTGCAGAGCGCGCCGGCGCTCGAGCGCCGCGAGCCCCTCGCAGAGGGCGTGGAACGCGCGGACCTGCGCCCCCAGTTCCGGTTCGTCGACCGAGCCGCCGACCCGCGCGACGCGTGCCCGGAGCTCGGCGAGCGCCTCACCCCGCGCCGCTTCCGCCGACGGCGCGTCGTCTGCCGTCGGGCGGTCGAGACCGAAGGCGAGAGCGTAGAGGGCCGGATGACGCGCGGCGAACGCGCGAAGCGCCAGTCCGGCCTCGACGAGGTCTGCCTCCGGATCGTCGGTGACGGGCAGCTCGGCCACGCGGCGCCCGAGCAGGTCGAACCCTCGCACAGCGAGCCGCGCGAGGAGGTGGCCCTTGGAGGTGAACACGCTGTAGATCGCACGCGTCGTGACGCCGGTCCGCTCGGCGAGGGCGCGCACCGACAGAGCCGCGAGCCCGCCCTCCTCAAGCACCTGCTCGGCCGCCTCGAGCAGGTCCGCCTCGGTCTCGGCGCCGTACCGTCTGGGTCGTCCCACCTTGACAGACTATCGTCACATCGTTACGTTACGTTGTAACGAAACTCGGGAGGTCATCGTGGACCCCACTCTCGCTCCGGTCGGACAGCACGCCTTCGGCGGGCGCCTCGAGCGCTTTCGCCTCCTCCGGCGCGAGCTCTTCGCGCGTCGCGGTCTCGAGCTGGACGAGCACCAGGTCATCCGCAGAGACGGGAGCCGCATCCATCTCCTGTCATCCGGCGGCGGCGACGAGGTCACCGTCTTCGTCCACGGCGGCGTGGGGAACAGCGCGGAGTGGGCGGACGTCGCGCCGCGCGTCACGGGTCGGGTCGCGATCGTCGACACCCCGGGCTTCGGCCTCTCGGATCCGCTCCCCTCCCCGATCGACGATTGGGGTCGCGCCTGCGCGAGCTGGCTGCTCGACGTCGTCGACGCCATCGGGGCGGCTCGCGTCCGCCTCGTCGGCTGCTCGATGGGCGGCTTCGCGACGATCCGGTTCGCGGCCGCTCACCCCGATCGCGTGGCGGGGCTCACGCTGGCGGGAAGCGCCGGCGGGCTGTTCGCGGACATCGGGCTCTTTCTGCGCCTGTGGACGGTCCCCGGCGTGGGCAAGGCGGTCTCGCGCCTGCCCCTGCGCGATCCGGAGGCCGTGCGCAGAAGGATGTTCGGGCCCTACGTGGCCGACCCCGCGCGGATCGCCGACGATGTGCTCGCGGTCGCCCTCGCGGGCGTGAACCTCCCGGGCGCGAGAGAGGCGAGCCGAGCGGTGATCCGCTCCGTCGCCGACGCGCGGGGCTGGAAGCCGGCGGCGCGCGTGGACGCTCTCCTGGTCGCCGCGGACGTGCCGACCGCCTTCGTGTGGGGCGATGCCGACATCCATGCTTCCCCCGACGTCGCACGCGCCCTCGCCGCGCAGATGAGCGCGGCCCGCGTCGTCGTCGTGCCGGCCGCCGGGCACATCCCCCACCTCGACCATCCCGACGCCGTCGCGGACGCCATCCGCTGATCGGCTCGCGGCGCGCCGCTCACGCCGCCGCGATGCGCCACTCCCCGCCGGGATCGCGCACGAGGCGGGCCTGCGCGAGGCCGAACGGCGGTGGTGTGACGCGTCGCCGCGCGTCCCAGAGCTCGATCTCGAAGGGGACGCACCGGACCACGACGAACGCGGGGTCGTCCGGTCCTGCCGGCCAGAAGGCTCGCCAGAACGGCATGAACCAGCGGCGGCGGGCGGCTGCGTCCTCGAGCATCTCCGCCGCGCATCGGACGGTGACACAGGCACCGTCGCGTTCACGGAGGTATGAGAGGACGACTCTTCCGCTCCGGCGGATCTCGGCAGCCTTCCGGCTGTGCGGCGACGTCCCGAAGTGCACGACGAGGTCGTCATCGGGCCGGAAGGGCTGCACAGCGCGGGCCCGCGGCCCACCCGGTGCGTCGGTGATGCACAGGCAGTAGCGAGCGCGCATCGTCGCGCGAGCGACGTCGAGCCAGACGTCGACGGATGCGCGGTGCGCGCGGATGCCCCGGCGGCGCACCACCGCGCCGATCCGCTCGAGGAGAGCGCGCCGGGCTCGCCGGACGCGCGAAGTGGACCGCGCGCTCACCGGGGCAGCTCGATTCGCGCGAGACGAGCAGGCCCCGCGTAGGCGTCGATGGCGACGATGCGCTCGCCGAGCACCGAGAAGGCCATCACCGAGACCGCACGCTCCCCCACCTCGATGACGACGCCCGGCCGTCCGTCGACGAGCACGGGCACGAGCCGCGCGTCGGGGTTCGCGAACATCATCGCGTTGCCCGCGACCGCCTCGGCGCCGCGCACCACACGGAGGGGCGAGGTCGCCGTGTCCGCGCGCAGGACGACGTCGGGATCGAGCACGGCGATGAGACGCGGCAGGTCGCCCGAGCGGGCCGCCGCGAAGAACGCATCGAGCACGGTCCGCTGCCGCCGCGGGTCCGCGTCGCCACCTCCTCCCGCCGCCTGCACACGACGCCGTGCACGGGACGCGAGCTGGCGCACCGCCGCGGGAGACCGCTCGAGAAGCTGGGCGATCTGCTCGAAGGGGACGTCGAAGGAGTCGTGCAGCACGAAGGCGACGCGCTCCGCGGGGCTGAGCCGATCGAGGACGAGCATGAGAGCGGCGCCGACGGCGTCTGACAGCTGCGCCGCGACATCCGGAGCGCCCTCCGGAGTGTCCGTGTCCACGACGGGATCGGGCAGACCCTGTTCGTAGGCGATCTCGTTGCGGGTCGCGCGAGCGCGCAGCGCATTCAGACACACGCGCGATGTCACGGTCGTGAGCCAGCCGCCGAAGTTGTCGACGTCATCGTCGCCTGCGCGTGACACGCGAAGCCACGTCTCCTGGACCGCGTCGTCGGCGTCTGAGGCGGATCCGAGCATGCGCTGGGCGAGCCGTGCGAGCCGCGGTCGGTGCTCCTCGAAGCGGATGGCGAGGTCGTTCTGATCGGTCATGTCACATTCCCTCTGTTCGGCGGGTCACTCTACTGACCGCCCGAAACGCGGCGGTGTGACAGCACAGATGCGATACGAGGAGACCACCATGACCGACACCGCTCTGCTCACCCCCGCCGACGCCGACGCCGTCGTGGCGCACAAGGCGCGCATGCCCCATCCTGCCTTCCTCCTGGAGGGCGGGCTCGATGCCCTCACGGGGCTGAACCGCGTCGCCCGCTCGGCAGGACTGCCCGAGCCCCTCCTGCATCTGCTCTGCCTGCGCGCGAGCCAGATCAACGGCTGCAGCTGGTGCGCGGTCGACCACGCACGCGAGATGAGCGAGGACGGCGCATCGCCCGAGCGGATCCACTCGGTCGCCGCCTGGCGCGATGCGCCGTACTTCACCGAGCGAGAGCGGGTCGCGCTCGAGTTCACGGAGGCGATCACCCGCCTCGCCGATCACCACGACCCGATCTCGGACGAGCTCTGGTCGCGCGTGACCGAGCTGTTCGACGCTCGCCAGATCTCGGCGCTCCTGTTCGAGATCGGCGCGATCAACGTCTGGAACCGGATCAACGCAGCCATCCGTCAGCCCGCAGGGCGACGCTGAGCACGCCGGGCCGCGCCGCGTGAACGTCGGCGCGGCCCTGACCTGCGGCGCATCCCCCTACGCGGCGAGCGCGGCGGACGAGACGATCTCATCCACGCGCGCCGCGTCGGGCTCCTCGAGGGTCTCGTAGATGAGGTGGACACGGGCGTCGCGGATCCCGCAGAACTCGGAGATGCCGACCCGCAGCTGGACGTCGAGGGCCGTGTCGAATCCGTGGCGCGCGTAGTACGCCGACGAGGCGCCGGCCAGGCCGATCCAGAGCATGCGCGTGCCGTCGAGGGTCGACGGCTCGTAGGCGAACCCCCGGTTCCACACCCGATCGACCCAGCCCTTCGCGATCGCAGGCAGACCGAACCACCACACGGGGAAGACGACGACAACGAGGTCCGCGGCGGCGATGCGAGCCATGTGCGCCCGGACCTCCGCCGAGTACTCCTTCGTGTGGTCGGCCCAGTCGGGCTCGTCCGCGGTGCGCAGCGACGGATCGAAGCCCTCCGCATACAGATCCAGGACGTCCACCGTGCTGCCCTCGGCGAAGAGCGTGTCCCGAACGCGCGCCGCCGTGGCGGCGGTCAGCGAATCACGGCGTGGATGTGCGACGACGACGAGCGCGTGCATCGATCTCGACTCCCTTCGGCGGTGGCACCGCATACTTGATCGGCTCAAGCATTACCGTGGCACATTTGCTTGATTGGATCAAGTGTTATGCTCGGCGCATGGCAGCTCCGTCAGGACCCGTGCCGGCATCGACGGACGCCGAGCGCGCGATGTTCGACTTCGTCGACGCCTACGACAGGGCCTATGAGATCGCGGCCGCGCAGCACGAGATGAGCGTCGCCCAGGCGTGCGTGCTCGGACGCATCTCCAGCCCGCGCGGGATGCGCGAACTCGCCGACGAACTCGAATGCGACGCATCGAACATCACGCAGATCGTCGGCCGACTCGAGGCGCGAGGACTGGTGGAGCGCCACGCGAATCCCGACGACCGCAGGTCTCGACTGCTCATCCGCACGCCGTCCGGCGACAGCCTCAACGCCGCCTTCGAGCAGAGCTTCGCGTTCGCGAGGACAGCCGCCTCCCGACTCAGCGCTGACGAGCAGAGCCAGCTGGCCCAGCTCCTGCACAAGGCACTCGGACGAGCCTCGGCCTGACGCCGCGCGGGCTGAGACGGCGGCGTGGGCCGAGGATTCGTCACGTCGCACCGGCAGGAGCCATCCGCCCCTCCCCGACTCGCAGCCCGACAGCGCTCAGCCCGCTGCCCGCGACATCCTCGCCGCTGCGGCCCGGACGCGGTCGCGCAGCTCGTCCGGGCCGTCGATCGTCACCTCGCAGTCGAGGGCCGCGATCACGGGCGGCAGCCAGTCGAGGCTCTCGGCATGGATCTCCGCCCGATACCAGGGCAGGCCGTCCTCGGTCGCACCCTCTCCGTCGTCCAGCCGCTCGAGCCGGGCCACGCTCCGCGGCAGGTGAGGTCGGATGCGATCCTCGGTCGCCCGGATGCGCAGCACCACCTCCCACCGGTAGTCCGCGTCGGCGAACCGATCGAGCAGGCCCTCGGCATCCGGCCGGCGCGGCGGAGCGAAGGTCTCGCGCAGAGATCGAGCTGACCGAACCCTGTCGACGCGGAAGGTCCGCTCCTCCTCCCGATCCGTATCGAAGGCGATGAGATACCACCGATCCCCGTGCGCCACCAGGCCATGCGGATGGACCACTCGTCGGGAGAGCGCGCCGTGACGGTTGACGTACCGGAGATCGAGCGCCTGCCGAGATGCGACGGCCTCCGCCAGGGTGAGCGTGATGGCAGGGTCGGGAGCAGCGGCACCGCCCTGAGGGGTGCGCATCGTCGCACCGAGAAGGGCGTCGACCCGCTCCGCCTCCGCGGCCGGGAGCGCTCGCCGGATCTTGGTGAGGGCCGTCTGCGCCGCGATCTCGGGGTCACCCGACGCCGTCTGGGCGCGGACGAGCCCGAGATAGACAGCCACCGCCTCCTCGGCGCTGAACATGAGCGGGAGGACCCGCTCGCCCGGCGCCAGTCGATAGCCGCCGTAGCGCCCCCGCTGCGTCTCCACGGGCAGCCCGAGATCGACCAGCCGCGCCATGTCCCTGCGGATGGTCCGCTCATCGACGCCGAGCCGATCGGCCAGCTCGCCGACAGTGCGCTGATGCGCGGACTGCAGGAGGTCGAGCAGGCGCAGGGCGCGAGCGGTCGTGTCGGCCATCCATCCATTGTCCTCCGCATACAGGACATCTTTCGCCCGGTATTGCTCGTACCGTCACGTCTGTGGCCGAGTGCGTCGGCCACGGACAGGACAGAAGGAGAAGGCCATGGAGCTGGCAGCCACCCGCATCATCACCGACGACGTCGACGCTCTCGTCGCGTTCTACGAGGCAATCACCGGAGCAGCCGCCGAGCGACTCCACCCGATGTTCGCCGAGCTTCGGACGCCATCCGGCACGCTGGCCATCGCCAGCTCCGCGACCGTGCACCTGCTCGGAGACGGCGCCGCCGAGGCCCACGCGAACCGCAGCGTCGTGCTGGACTTCCTCGTCGACGACGTGGACGCGACCTACCGGGCCGTTCAGGACGTCGTCGAGGTGTTCGTCAACGCGCCGACGGACATGCCCTGGGGCAACCGGTCGCTGCTCGTCCGCGACCCGGACGGCAACCTCATCAACCTCTTCACGCCGATCAGCGAAGCGGGCCGGCGGCGCTTCACGAAGGACGTCGGCGCCGAGCGCTGAAGGCGCGCCCCCTCCGTCGGAGCGGAACGCCACCACGGGCGCTATGCTCGGCGCCGAGCGCGGAAGCCGCGTTCTTCCGGCGCCTCGTCCGATCGGAGAGCTCATGACCACCACCTCGGCCTCCGGCGACGCACCTGCCGCGTCCGCGCAGCACGGGATGACGCCGATCCCCATCCCCGAGCAGCCCGACGCCATCGAACTCGGGACGGGACAGCTGCCGGAGGCTTCAGCACCCGAGGCGTGGCACAGCCAGTACGGAAGCATGTTCGCTCGCAATGTCAGCACCGCCACGCTCACGCCGTTCCTGCCCGACCCGGCCACGGCGACGGGCACCGCCGTGATCGTGGCTCCGGGCGGCGGATTCATGTCCCTGTCCATGGAGAACGAGGGGTGGGACGTCGCCCGCGCGCTCGCGAGCCGCGGCGTCGCCGCCTTCGTGCTGAAGTACCGTCTCAAGCCGACTCCAGAGGATCTGGACGACTTCGACGCGGCGATCAGGGCGATGCTGGCCGCACCGCGCCTGTCGGACCGGCATGACCCGGCCACGGCGCTCCGCGGTCTGGATGCGCAGATCGCCGACGCTCGCGCCGCTTTCGCGCTCGTGCGAAGCCGCGCGGGCGAGTGGATGATCGATCCCGCGCGCGTCGGCATGGTCGGCTTCTCCGCGGGCGCGATGCTCACGGTCGCAACGGCCCTTGTCGGCGGGGATGCGAAGCCGGCGTTCATCGGCGATGTCTACGGCCCGCTCACGGCCTTCGACGTCCCTGAGGACGCCCCGCCGCTGTTCATCGCGCTCGCCGCGGACGATGGCCTGATGGACCCGAGGGGGTTTCCCCTCGTCGAGAGCTGGCGCGCTGCGGGGCGGCCGGTCGAGCTCCACTTCTATGAGCGAGGCGGCCACGGCTTCGGCATGTATCCGAAGGAGACGACCAGCACGGACTGGTTCGGCTCGTTCGTGAGCTGGATGAGGATGCACGGTCTGCTGGAGCGCGCTGAGCCGACGTCTCGCTGAGCGCTGCGACTGCGCTACAGGCTGCTCGGCTTCTCGCCCCTGATGAAGCCGTCCTGCAGGTATCCCCCCACGGAGTCGAGCACTGCGCGGCACATGCCTGCAAGCGCGGCGTGATCATCCGCCCCGCTGTCGACCCAGGCGGCAAGACCGAAGGGATCCTGGTTCGCGCGCAGCTCGCGCAGGAGCCACTTCCCGGTCCCGACCCAGGCGGGCATCGAGCGCAGGGCCAGCTCAGCCGCCTCCCGCCATGCTGTCGCCATGAGCACACGGAGGGTTCCCGAGTCTGCCGCGTCCTCCAGATCGTCGACGAGCGCCGAGAGGCTGTAGCGGCGCACTCGAAGCTGATCCCTGTCGATGGGTGCCGGCCCGGCGGCGAGCGTCGCGCGCGACGCGGAGACCAGTTCGTCCGCGATGTCGCCTTCGATCAGCGACACCCCTGAGCCGATGAGCCGATCCAGAACGGGACGAGCATCATCGCGCCCTTTGTCCAACCAGAGCTGCAGCGCGTCCGGCCCGTAGACGAAGGCCTCCACCAAGCGCCCGTTGTGCGTGGTGGTCTGAACGAACGCCGTCGTCGACCATTCGCCGGGCAGCACCACGAGAATGTCCAGGTCCGAGGTCTCGGTCGCTCTCCCGGACGCAGCGCTCCCCCCGAGGAACGCCGCAGACGCCTGCGGGTAGTCGGCGCGCACGAATGCTCGTGCGCAATCAACGACGTCCGTCACGACAGCCACTCTCGCCGAGCTGCGCTTGGATCTGGCGAATCGTGGATCCGAGCACGCCGCGGGACAGAAGGCCAGGTGCGAGCGGACCTGACGGATCGGCGCCGAGGGGCGGAAGCAGACGCAGCGCCTCACGCTCGCGCTCGCTGAGGTCCGCCACTTGCCAGCGCACCTCCTCCTGCACCAGCTCCGGCTGCTCGGGGTGCGCAAGCGAGACCGCCTTCGCGGCGTACGCCGCCGCGCCCAGCGCGTGAGCGGCCATGTGGGCGACAGCCGCCGCCTGGCCGACGGCGCGAGCGGCCGCCACTCCGGCGGAAGTGGTCGCGGCCCGTGCCGCTTTCAGAGCGACGAGGCGCTTTCGGATCTCCTGCCCAGCACTGCTGTCCCCGGCGCTGAAGGCGCGAGTGCGGGCGACGGCATCGAGGATCTCATCTCGCGCCACGTCGTCGGCATCGAACAGCGGGAGCACCCGCTCAGCGCAGGACAGCGCCCACCGCGCCAGCACGCGCCGGTCGGAGTCGCTCAATGTCTGATTCGACACCACGCGGCGAGGATATCCGACGCGGAAGCTCAGGCTCGCCAGTGCCCAGGACGCCGCGTCTACACGTTGAAGCGGAACTCCACCACGTCGCCGTCCTGCATGACGTAGTCCTTGCCCTCGATCCGCACGCGGCCCTTCGCCTTGGCCTCGTTCATCGACCCGGCCTCGTCGAGGTCGGCGAACGAGACGATCTCGGCCTTGATGAAGCCGCGCTCGAAGTCGGTGTGGATGACCCCGGCGGCCTGCGGTGCCGTCCACCCCTTGCGGATGGTCCACGCGCGCGCCTCCTTGGGCCCCGCCGTGAGGTAGGTCTGCAGACCGAGGGTCTCGAAGCCGACGCGCGCGAGCTGGTCGAGCCCCGACTCCTCCTGGCCGAGCGACTGGAGCAGCTCGAGCGCCTCGGCCGGCTCGAGGTCGATGAGCTCCGACTCGACCTTCGCGTCGAGGAACACGGCCTTGGCGGGCGCGACGAGCGCCGCGAGCTCCGCCATCCGCTCGGCGTCGGTGAGGACGCCCTCGTCGACGTTGAACACGAACAGCGTCGGCTTGGCCGTCAGCAGGCCGAGCTCCTTGATCGGCGCGACGTCGAAGCCAGCCTGGAACAGCGTCTTGCCCGTGTCGAGCACGGCCTTCGCCTCGAGGGCGGCGGCGTGCACGGCCGGGTCGGTCTTCTTCCCCTTGACCTCCTTCTCGAGACGCGGCAGCGCCTTCTCGAGGGTCTGGAGGTCGGCGAGGATGAGCTCGGTGTTGATCGTCTCCATGTCGCTCGCCGGATCGACCTTGCCGTCGACATGCACGACATCCGTATCGGCGAATCCGCGCACGACCTGCGCGATCGCGTCGGCCTCGCGGATGTTCGCGAGGAACTGGTTGCCGAGGCCCTCGCCCTCGCTCGCCCCGCGCACGATGCCGGCGATGTCGACGAACGACACCGGCGCCGGGAGGATCCGCTGCGAGCCGAAGATCTCGGCGAGACGGTCCAGGCGCGCGTCCGGCAGCTCCACGACGCCGACGTTCGGCTCGATCGTCGCGAACGGGTAGTTCGCCGCGAGCACCGTGTTCTTGGTCAGGGCGTTGAAGAGGGTGGACTTGCCGACGTTGGGCAGGCCGACGATACCGATAGTGAGAGCCACGGGCATCCATCCTAGGGCGCGGCGCCTGCGAGGCCGCCCCGCGGATAGACGACGACCACGGGCGCTGTCCACCCGTTCCGCAAGCGCATGGCGACAGGTACCGTCTCGACCATGACGTGGCGCTCGCGGTGGGAGGCGCTCAAGCGCCGCAGCCAGGAGCTCGAGGGGCCGGGGCGCGGCCTCCTCGCCGCCAAGACGGCGGTGGCGTGCGGTCTCGCGTGGTACCTCGCACCCTGGGTGCCCTTCGCCGAGAACGAGTACTCCTACTACGCTCCCCTGGGCGCACTGGTGAGCATGTATCCCACCCTGATGCGCTCGGTGCGCACGGGCCTGCAGACGCTCGCGGGCGTCGGCATCGGCATCGCGCTCGGCGCCGCGGGGCTCGCTCTCGTGCACGCGGGCGGTCCGGCCGTGGTCGCCCTCGGCGGCGTGGTCGGCGTCGGCGTCCTCGCGGGGGCCACGCGCTTCCTCGGGGCGGGCGGCGACTGGGTCGCGATGGCCGGGATGTTCGTCCTGCTCCTCGGCGGGGCCGACGCCGACCAGTTCTCGATCTCGTACATCGTCACGCTCGCGTTCGGCGTCGTCGTCGGCGTCGCGGTCAACCTCGCGATCGTGCCGCCGCTGCACCTCGGGTATGCCAGCCGGCGCCTCTCGCAGCTGAGGGATGCCGCGGCAGGGTCGCTTCGCGATCTCGCGGACCTCCTCGAGCGCGGCACCGGGCCCCGCGAGGAGATCGACACGATCGTGAGCGGGCTCCGTCGCACCGCCTCCGCGGTCGCGGCCGACGTGCTCGATGCCGACGAGAGCGCCCGCGGCAACCCGCGCTCGCGCGGCCACCGTGAGGAGCGCGCCGTCAACGACCGGCGCCGCAGGGCTCTCGAGCACACGGTGTTCTCGATCCGCGACCTCAGCGACGCGCTCTTCCGCTCGGGTGGCGAGGACGACGGCGAGCCCACGGTCGACCGCACGGCGCATGAGCCGCTCGTCACGGCGATCCGCGCGTGCGCCGACCTCGTCGCGGCGCCCCTCGAGTCCGATGACGCCGACGAACTCGTGTCTGCTGCCGAGGACACGGTCGCCGGCTACCTCTCGACCGTGCGCGACGCCGGGGCTCCGAGTCCCGAGGCCGCGACGGTCGGGTTCTGCCTCCAGCGCATCCTCGAGAGCGCCCGGCCGATCACCCGATGAGGGATGGCCGGAGGTCGCGCAGCGTGCGGCGCCGCGTCATCCGGAAGGTCACGACAAAGGCCGCGAGCAGAGCGCCGACGAGCCACAGCCCGAGGAACCCCGCGTCCGCCCAGGCGCGCGCGTAGTCCCCTCCGTACATGAGCTGTCGGATGCCGTCGACCGCATGGCTCATCGGCAGCGCCTCGTGCAGCGTCCGAAGCGGTGTCGGCAGCGTCTGATACGGGAACGTCCCGCCCGCCGTGACGAGCTGGAGCACCATGAGCACGAGCCCGAGGAACTGCCCGACGCTCCCCAGCAGGACGTTCAGCGTGAGGATGATCGCAGCGAAGGTCGCGGAGGTGAGGGCCATGAACCCGAGCATCGGCCAGGGCTGCGCCACGGCGTACCCGAGGGCGAATGCGACGACGCAGAACACGACAGCCATCTGCAGGATGCCGAGCGCCGCAGGCGTCGTCCATGCCGCGAGCGTGATGGGCAGGGGTCGCCGCAGCGCCGTGACCGCGCGCTTCGAGTAGGGCTTGACGATGAGGAACAGCGCGTAGATCCCGATCCATGCCGCGAGGCTGATGAAGAAGGGCGCCATTCCCGCACCGTACGACGACGCCTCCGTGATCGCGTTCGACGACACGTGCACCGGGTCGGCGATCATCGCGGCGGCCGTCTTCCGCTCGTCCTCTGACTGGTCGGGGATCTGCGTGACAGCGTCGGCGAGTCCGTCACGCAGCTGCACGGCGCCGTCGTCGATCTTGACGAGGCCGTCCGCGAGCGACGACGCGCCGTCGGCGAGCTGCCGCACTCCGGTCGACAGGTCCGACGCGCCCGTCTGGGCGCTCGAGATCCCGTCGACCAGCGCGGGCATCCCGTCCGCGAGCTTCTGCGTGCCCTCGGCGACCTGCGCGCTGCCGTCGGCGAGCGCCTGGATGCTGCCGGCGGCATCCTGCACCTGCGCGTTCGCGCTCTCGAGATCCGTCCGCACGGGCGAGACGATTCCGAGCACCGTCTGGATCTGCGTCTCGTCGAGGCCGGCCTCCTGCAGGCGGCCCCGGATGTCCTCCTCCGTCGGGAGGTTCGCCACCGCGTCGCCGATGCGCTGCGCGACCGGCTGAACCGTCGCGGACAGCTGCGCGTTGCCCGCTGCGACCTGGTGCGCGCCGTCGTTGAGCTGGCGCGTCTGGTCGGGCAGCGCCGCGGTCGAGTCGCGCAGCGTCGTCAGGCCGTCCGCGAGCCGCGAGGCGCCGTCGGCCGCCGTGCCGGCGCCATCCGCGAGCGTCGCCGATCCCGTCCGCGCCTCGCCCGTCCCGTCCGCGAGCTCCCGCGCGCCGTCTGCGGCGTCGACGAGGCCCGATCGCACGGTCGCGAGCCCGTCGAGCAGCTTCTGCGCGGCCTCGCGGCCGACCTCCTGCGTGAGGCTCGAGCGCACCTTCTCGCCGACCTGATCCGCGATCGTGCCCGCGAGGTAGCTGTTGGAGTCGTTCGTCGTGACCTCCACGACGGCCTGCTCGGGGTCATCCCCCGCCGCCGAGGTGAGCGCTCGCGAGAAGTCCGGCCCGAACGTCACGATGAAGTCGTACTCCCCCGAGCGGATCCCGTCTGCGGCCTCCTGCGACGTCGTGACGTGCCAGTCCATCTCGGCGTCCTCGACGAGCTGGTCGCGCACCTGATCGCCGTAGTTGACCGTCTCGCCGTCCTGCGTCGCCCCTTCGTCTGCGACGACGAGCGCGACCGGCACCTGATCGAGGTTCCCGTACGGGTCGTCGTTGCCCCAGAGATAGAGGCCGGCGTAGAGCACGGGCACGAGCATGAGCGCCGCGAGCGCGAGCTTCGCCATCGGCGTGGCCGTGAGGCGCTTGAGCTCGGTGCGCACGAGGGTGAGGAAGGTCATCGTTCGGTCTCCTCCGCGTCGGGTCGCGACGCGATCGGGTCGGGGCAGACGGATGCGGCGGCGGATGGCCCCGCGTCCGCGATGTCGGATGGCGCGGTGTCGGATGGCGCGGTGTCGGACGGAGCGGGGGTCTCCCGCTCGCCCTCGACGGGGTCGTCGGCCTCGGAACGCAGGACGGTGACGGGCGGCGCGACCGGCAGCGGCGCGGTCTCGGCCGCAACCGGCTCGCGGACGACGTCGTGGACCTGGGCATGCGCGTCGCGCTCGAGTGCCATGAGCGCCCCGACGGCCTCGACCGATGCGCCGCCGGCGAGCACGATCACGAGGAGCCCGCGGTCCGCCCACGACCGAGCGACCTCGTACCATCCGCGCGGGTCGCCGCCGTGGCGGTCGGGCGAGACGATGACGAGCGCCTCGACTCCTCGGCGACGCGCCGCCGTCTCGGTGAGGACGCGCCCCCTCACCTCGGCGGGGAGCTCGCCCATGGCGGTGTCGCGGTAGGCGACGAGCCCCTCGTCGGCGAGCATCCGGCGCGCTGCGCGACGCGTGCCGCGCACCCCCGAGAAGGCGAGCTCCTCGCGGAGCACGGTGTGCAGGGCGAGATCGTCGACGGGGGCGCTCACGTCAGGCGCGTCGACGATCGCGACCGCGCGCCGCAGCGCTCGCGCGTCCGCGGCGCCGTCGAGAGCGACCTCGCCCGAGTCGGGCGACATCCGGCCGCCGAGGATGAGCGACAGCACGCTCGGCCGCTGTCCGCCCTCGACGGGGACGACGGCGACCTCGCCCGAGCGGGCGTGGACCGTCGTCTCCGGCAGCACGCTGCCCTTCGAGATGCCCCGCGCCGAGATCCTCATGCCGCGCCCACCGCCATCGCGACGGCCGCGGCGTCGCGCCAGGACAGCCCGGCGACGCCGAGTGCCGTGACCACGACGAGGTGCCGCGCCTCGGCGTCGCCGAGCCCGCGCCGCACGACCTCGTCGAGCACCGCGAGCGCGGAGTCCTCGATGAGCCGTGCCACGATCGCCGGGTCCGCGTCGGAGCGGAAGGAGCCCGACGCGGCACCGCGCGCGACCGCGTCGCGGAGGGACGCGCGGATGGGCTCCAGCCCGCGCGCGGCCGCTCGCTCCAGCGGTCCGCGCACGATCACGCGCGCGACGAGCTTGACGTCCGAGACCTCCTGCCACAGCGCCATCCCAATCCGAGCGACGTGCGCGGCCGGGTCGGGGTCGCCGACGTCGGCGAGTGCCGAGGCGATGCGCGCGGTGCCCCGCTCGACGAGCTCGCCGAGGAGCGCGTCCCGCGAGGGGAAGTGGCCGTAGAGGGCGCGCCGACTCAGACCCGCCTCGGCGGCGACGGCGTCGATCGATGCCTCGGGATCGCGTCGGAGCAGGCGCGCGGCGGCCTCGAGCAGGGCTTCCCTGTTCTCGAGCGCGTCGCGGCGACGGCCACGGGGCGGTGCGGTCTCGTCCATGACCTTCACGGTAGTAATCTGCACAACGGTGTGCAAGTTATTTCGGAGTACTCACAGGCGCGCCGCGGTCCGCGCTCCCAGGAACGTTCGGAGAGACTGGACGGATGCCCCTCGACTTCACCGCGATCGACTTCGAGACCGCGAACTCCCGCCCGGAGTCCGCATGCCAGGTCGGTCTCGCTCGCGTGAGGGGCGGCGAGATCGCCGCTCGCGCCTCGTGGCTGATCCGGCCGCCTGCGGGCTTCGACGAGTTCTTCGCCTTCAACTCGACGATCCACGGGATCCACGCCGACGACGTGGTCGGGGCGCCCGAATGGGCCGAGCAGTTCGACGATCTGCGCGACTTCGCGGGTGACGACATCCTCGTCGCGCACAGCGCGACCTTCGACATGGGCGTGCTCGGGCGCGCGTCGGCGGCCACGGGCGTCGTCTGCCCACCCTGGCGATCGCTGTGCAGCCTCCAGCTCGCGCGGAAGACGTACGATCTCCCGTCCTACAAGCTGCCGAGCGCGGCGGCCGCGGCCGGCTTCTCCGGCTTCGCGCACCATGACGCGGGCGCGGACGCCCTGGCATCCGCGCACATCGTCATCGACGCGGCGCGCCGATTCGGCGTGGACGATGTCGAGGCTCTCGCGCAGTCGGCGGGCATCGCCATCGCGACGCTGCTCGTCGCCGAGCCGGTGGGCTGAGTCGCCCACCCGCCGGTGCGGATGGCGGGAGTCAGCCGGGCAGGAAGCTCAGCAGGGCGACGACCGCCGCCGAGGTGACCACGAACGCGCCGATGTGCCACCAGGGGCTCGCCTCCTGGTCCGGCGCGCGGCGAACGCGGAAGAGGACATCGGGGCGGCGCGCCGGATCCTTCGCGGCGGCGACGACTGCCTGCGCGCCCGTCCGGACGTCGGGTTCCCGCACGGTCTGCTGAACGGTCTCGTGCACTGCCATGATCTCGGTCCACCCCTCCCGTGACGCGCTGAGTCCTCCTGCGCCATCTCCATTGTCGCCGAAGTCGGCTGAGAGGCGGTCACAGACACATCACGAACGCGGCGGACCGCGCTCAGGGGATCAGAACCACTTCGACTCGAGGTGGTCCGACGAGATGCGGCGCAGCGTGCCAGAGTGCCCGCGGAGCACGACGCTCTCGGTGTAGACGTAGCCGTCCTTGCGGCGCACGCCCTCGACGAGCGCGCCGTCGGTCACACCGGTCGCGACGAAGATCGTGTTGCTCCCGGCGACGAGGTCATCCGCCTCGTAGACGTGGTCCATCTTGAGGCCCGCGTCGATGCCCTTCTGCGCCTCGTCGTCGTCGCGCGGCCAGAGGCGGCCCTGGATGTGCCCGCCGAGGGCCTTGATCGCGCACGCCGTGACGATGCCCTCCGGGCTGCCGCCGATCCCGACGCACATGTCGGTGCGCGCATCGTGGCGGGCCGCGTTGATGCCGCCCGCGACGTCGCCGTCGCTCATGAGGCGCGTTCCCGCACCCGTCGCGCGGATGTCCTCGATGAGCTGCTCGTGGCGCGGACGGTTGAGCACCGACACGACCATCTCCTCGACGGGCTTGTCGAGGGCCTTCGCGAGGAGGCGGATGTTCTCGGCGATCGGCAGGCGGATGTCCACGACGCCGACGCCCGCCGGGCCGGTGACGAGCTTGTCCATGTAGAAGACGCTCGACGCGTCGAGCATCGTGCCGCGGTCGGAGAGCGCGATCACGGAGAGCGCGTTGTTGCGCCCGGCCGCCGTCAGCGAGGTGCCGTCGATCGGGTCGACCGCGATGTCGTACGAGCGACCGCGCCCCGTGCCCACGTGCTCGCCGTTGAAGAGCATCGGCGCGTTGTCCTTCTCGCCCTCACCGATCACGATGACGCCGTCGAAGTCGACGGTCGCGAGGAACGCGCGCATCGCGTCGACCGCCGCGCCGTCGGCGGCCTCCTTCGCGCCGCGGCCGATGAACGGGACCGAGCGGATCGCTGCGGCCTCCGTCGCGCGCACGAGCTCGAGCGCGATGTTGCGGTCGGGGTGGAGCGGGATGAGGTCGTCGGCGCTCGTGATCTCGTGCGTGTCGGCAGTCATGCTGAGAGAGTAGCGGCAGCGGATGGCGCAGATCGGGGTTCTTCGCGCGCTCCAGATCGAAGGAACTGCGTTTCTTTCCGGATCGTGAGGATCGCGCGCGATTGCCGCCGTCCTCGGAGCAGATCCGGCCTTCGCTAGGCTGAGACTGCACTCACCTCGCCATTCGAAGGAGCACCGCAATGCCCGTCGCCACCCCGGATCAGTATGCAGAGATGTTCGACCGCGCGAAGGCGGGCGGCTTCGCCTACCCCGCGTTCAACGTGTCGAGCTCGCAGACGATCAACGCCGTGCTCCAGGGCCTGACCGAGGCCGGCTCCGACGGCATCCTCCAGGTCACGACCGGCGGAGCCGACTACTTCGCCGGGCACACCGTCAAGGGCCGCGCGACCGGCGCGATCGCCATGGCGCAGTACGTCCGCGAGGTCGCCAAGAACTACCCCATCACGGTCGGCGTGCACACCGACCACTGCCCGAAGGACGCTCTCCCCGGCTTCGTGCTCCCGCTCCTGGAGTACTCGGAGGAGCTCGTGAAGAACGGCGGCGAGCCGCTCTTCAACTCGCACATGTGGGACGGCTCGGCCGTGCCGCTCGACGAGAACATCCAGATCGCGGCGGACCTCCTCCCCCGCATGAAGAACATCAACGCGATCCTCGAGATCGAGGTCGGCGTCGTCGGCGGCGAGGAGGACGGCGTCGCGCACGAGGGCTCGAACGAGGCGCTCTACACGACGGTCGCGGATGTCACGAAGGCCGTCGAGGCGCTCGGCCTCGGCGAGCAGGGCCGCTACATCGCCGCCCTGACCTTCGGCAACGTGCACGGCGTCTACAAGCCGGGCGGCGTCAAGCTCCGCCCCGAGCTCCTCGGCGAGATCCAGGAGGGCATCCAGGCGCGCTTCGGCACGGGCGAGAAGCCGCTCGACCTCGTCTTCCACGGCGGCAGCGGCTCGACCGACGAGGAGATCGCGCTCGCGGTCGCGAACGGCGTCGTCAAGATGAACATCGACACCGACACGCAGTACGCGTTCACGCGCTCGATCGCGGGCTACATGTTCTCGAACTACGACGGCGTCCTGAAGGTCGACGGCGAGGTCGGCAACAAGAAGCAGTACGACCCGCGCGCGTGGGGCAAGGTCGCCGAGTCGGCGATGGCCGCGCGCGTCGTGGAGTCGACCCGCCAGCTCGGCTCGTTCGGCAAGTCGCAGAGCTGACAGCGCTTCCAGACGACGAAGCCCGGCGCCGTGCGGCGCCGGGCTTCGTCGTCTCGGAGCTAGGAGCCGAACGACTCCTGCATCCGCAGCACGGCATCCCCGACGGCGGGATCGCTCACGAGAGGGATCACGACGACGATGCTCGCGAGCAGGTTGAAGACGACAGCGCCGGCGATCGGCACCCAGAAGGTGAGGCGCCCGCGCCGTGCGACGCGCCATGACAGGAGCGCGGTCGCCATCCATCCGAGCGTCAGCACGATCACGGCCGCCACGCCCCAGATCCGCACGCCGGCCGGGTCGGCGAGCTCGACGTCGAGTCCCATCGTCTCGAGCAGGCGCGTGGTGTCGAGCACGAGCGGAATCGACTGGATGACGCTGACGATTCCGAAGACGAGCATCGCGACGGTCGCCGCGCGGTCCACCAGGCGCCCGCCCGACAGGAGGGGCGCGGCGTCGGCAGACGGCGGCGCGACGGGGGCCGCGGGAACCGGCGCGCGGGTCTCGGGAGCGGAGGGGAGCCCCATGCGCGCGCGCTGCTCCTCAGGCGTGGCGTACTGCCCGAACCGCGGCTGCGGCCGCGCGTCGTCGCGGGGCTCGGTCATGCGCGGCCTCGGCCTCCCACGGCACGGGCGTCGCGGCGACCCGACGGATCCTGGCGGAGCTCCTTGGGCAGCGAGAACATGAGGTCCTCCTCCGCCGTCCGCACCTCCTCGACATCGCGGTAGCCGGCGCCCGCGAGCGCGTCGAGCACCTCCTGGACGAGCACCTCGGGCACGGAGGCGCCGCTCGTCACGCCCACGGTCTCGACGCCGTCGAGCCACTCCTGCCGGACCTCGCTCGCGTAGTCGACCCGGTAGGCGGCCTTCGCGCCGTGCTGGAGGGCGACCTCGACGAGGCGCACGCTGTTCGACGAGTTCGCCGAGCCGACGACGATCACGAGATCGGCTCCGGCCGCGACCTTCTTGATCGCGACCTGGCGGTTCTGCGTCGCGTAGCAGATGTCGTCGGACGGCGGGTTGTGCAGCTCGGGGAAGCGCGCGCGCAGGCGGTTGACCGTCTCCATCGTCTCGTCCACCGAGAGCGTGGTCTGCGAGAGCCACACGAGCTTCGACGGATCCTCGACCTCGATCGTGTCGGCCTCGTCGGGCGAGTTCACGATCGTGACGTTCTCGGGCGCCTCTCCCGCGGTGCCCTCGACCTCCTCGTGGCCCTCGTGGCCCACGAGCAGGATGTGGAAGTCGTCGCGGGCGAAGCGCACGGCCTCGCGGTGCACCTTGGTGACGAGCGGGCACGTGGCGTCGATGGCCTGGAGGCCCCGGTCCGACGCGGCGCTCACGACGGCGGGCGAGACCCCGTGCGCGCTGAACACGACGTGCGCGCCCTCTGGCACCTCGTCGACCTCCTCGACGAAGACGGCGCCCTTCGCCTCGAGCTCGCGCACCACGTGGATGTTGTGCACGATCTGCTTGCGCACGTAGACGGGCGACCCGTAGCGCTCGAGCGCCTTCTCGACCGTGATCACGGCGCGGTCGACGCCCGCGCAGTAGCCCCGCGGCGCCGCGAGCAGCACCCGCTTGCGTCCGGGCACGGGGTTATCCTGAAGGCGCACGCTCCTGCCCGGCACGCGGGGCACGGGCAGATGGATGGCGGTCGAGCTCATGCTCCGATCCTACGTGCGCCCCCTGGGGACAGGCAGGGTGCCGCCGTCCGAGGAGTGCGCCGCGAGGAGATCATGACGACGTTCCAGCCGGAGCCCGCCGAGGGCGAGCAGCCCCCCGCCGATTCCGTCGCCCCGCGCGACTCGAAGCCGGATGCGCCGACCTCGATCGCGCGCCTGAATCAGACGATCAAGGGCTTCATCGACCGCTGGGGTGCCGTGTGGGTCGAGGGCGAGATCACCTCGTGGAACGTGCGCGGCGGCGCCGTGTTCGGCCGCCTGAAGGACCTCCGATCGGATGCGCAGATCTCGATCCGGATGTGGTCCAGCGTCCGCGCGCGCACCCCGGCCGATCTGAAGGTCGGCGACCACGTGATCGCGTGCGTCAAGGCCGATTACTACCCGAAGGGCGGCGACCTCTCCTTCCAGGTCACCTCGATGCGCCACGTGGGCCTCGGCGAGCAGCTCGAGCGTCTCGAGAGGCTCCGCGCGCAGCTGCGCGCCGAGGGGCTCTTCGACCCCGCCCGGAAGAAGCCGCTCCCCTTCCTGCCCCACGGCATCGGGCTGATCACGGGCGAGCGCTCGGATGCCGAGAAGGACGTCCTGCGCAACGCCGAGCTGCGGTGGCCGCACGTCGACATCCGCACGATCCACGCCGCTGTGCAGGGCGAGCGCAGCGTGCCCGAGATCCTCCAGGCGCTCAGCGCGCTCGATGCGGATCCGCACATCGACGTCATCATCATCGCCCGCGGCGGCGGCGATCCGCAGACCCTCCTCGGGTTCAGCGACGAGCGCCTCGTCCGCGCGGTCGCGGCCGCGCGGACCCCGGTCGTGAGCGCGATCGGCCACGAGAACGACCATCCGCTGCTCGACGACGTCGCCGACCTGCGCGCCTCGACGCCCACCGACGCCGCGAAGCGCGTCGTCCCCGACGTCGGCGAGCAGCGGGCGCTGGTCGCGCAGCTGCGGTCGCGTCTCGCGACACGGCTGCAGCATCGCCTCCAGCACGACATCGCGCAGCTCGAGCACATCCGCTCGCGCCCCGTCCTGCGCGCGCCCGAGCGCCTCGTCGAGACGCGCGAGCAGGACGTCTTCCTCCTCGTGGCGCGAGGGCGCGACATCGCCCAGCGGCGCATCCACGACGGCGAGCGCCGCACCGCGGAGCTGCGGGCGTCGCTGCGCGCCCTCTCGCCGCAGTCGACGCTCGCACGGGGCTACGCGATCGCGCAGGCCGAGGATGGCGCCATCCTCCGGTCCGCGCAGGACGCGCCCCGTGGCGCGCGGCTCGTGCTCACCCTCGAGCACGGCGCCGTGTCGGCGACCTCGGGCGGACCGCTCGACGCGGGCGCCGCGCCCGCCTCCTCGTAGGATGGAACCGCTATGACCGAACAGGCTCCCCCCGCCGACGTCGCGTCCCTCTCGTTCGAACAGGCGCGGGACGAGCTCGTCCGCGTCGTGTCCGAGCTCGAGCAGGGCGCGCCCACCCTCGAGCAGTCCCTCGCGCTCTGGGAACGCGGCGAGGCGCTCGCGGCGCGGTGCGAGGAGTGGCTGCTCGGGGCGAAGCGCCGTCTCGAGGCCGCGCGCGCCGCGGGGGGCGAGGACTGATGGCGCGCGAGCCGCGCATCGCCGCACACCTCGGCCGCCCCGAGACGCCCGACGAGATCGCCGCACGGAAGGCCGAGAGCTCGCGCATCTACCGCGGCAGCCAGACGTTCCGCAACCTCATCGTCGCGCTCGTCGTCTCGCTCGCCGTCGTGGCCGTCATCGTGTGGGGCGTGCCGCGCGGCGAGGCCCCGGAGCCTGCGCCCATCAACGTGGCGGCGATCGCCGCCGATGCCGAGGAGACGACGGGCCACGACGCGATCGTCCCCGACGCCCCGGACGACTGGCGCGTGAACTCGGCACGGCTCGAGAACGGCGACGTCACGACGTGGAGCATCGCGTACGTTCCGACCCAGACCGGCTTCCTCCGACTGAGCCAGGGCTTCGACGCCGACGAGACCTGGGCCGCGCGGGTCCTGGGCGGGGCGGCGCCGACCGATACCGTCACGATCGACGGCGTCCGCTGGGACGTGTACGAGATCTCCGACCCCGAGGCGAACGCCAACGTGTCGTACGCGCTGGGCACCCAGGCCGGCGCCGACCACGTCCTCGTGTACGGATCCTCCGAGCCCGAGGTCGCCGCCGATCTCGCCGCGCTCGTGGCCGACCAGATCGACGCACTCGCGACCGCAGAAGGGACACCCGAATGAGCGAGAACCTCACCCCCGCCGAGGCGTGGGAGAAGATGCAGGCCGGCAACTCCCGGTTCGTGGCGGGCACGCCCGCGCACCCCCACCAGGATGTCCGCCGTCGTCACGAGCTCGCGGCGGGGCAGACGCCCCTCGCCACCCTCTTCGGATGCTCCGACTCGCGGCTGGCGGCCGAGATCATCTTCGACCTGGGCCTCGGCGACCTGTTCGTCGTGCGCAACGCCGGCCAGGTCCCCGGAGAGTCGATCGTCGGCTCCCTCGAGTACGCCGTCGAGGTGCTCGGCGTGCCGCTCCTCGTCGTGCTCGGGCACGACTCGTGCGGCGCGGTCCGCGCCGCGATCGACAGCACGGGGCCCGACGCACCCGTTCTGCCCCCGCACATCTGGCGTCAGATCTCGCCGATCGTGCCCGCGGTGCACGCGGCGCTGCGCGAGTCGGACGGCGCGACCCCCGCGACCGTCGATGCCGAGCTCGTCGGCCGCCTGCACGTGCGCGACACGATCGACTGGATCCTGCAGTCGTCCGAGCTGATCTCCCGCGCCGTCGCGGAGGGCCGTCTCGGCATCGTGGGAGCCAACTACCGACTGGCCGAGGGCACCGCGGTGCCCCACGTCACCATGGGCGTCGCGACCGACGCGGCCGCCTGAACCCGGAGGGAACAAGGAAGTGACCGAGATCGAGTACCGCATCGAGCACGACACCATGGGCGAGGTGCGCGTCCCCGCGACCGCCCTCTACCGCGCGCAGACGCAGCGCGCCGTGGAGAACTTCCCCATCTCGGGCAAGGGCCTGGAGTCGCGCCAGATCGCCGCGCTCGCGCGCATAAAGAAGGCGGCGGCCCTCGCCAACAAGGAGCTCGGGACGCTCGACGGCGCGATCGCCGACGCCATCGCGGCCGCGGCCGACGAGGTCGCCACCGGCGCCCACGACGACCAGTTCCCCGTCGACACCTACCAGACCGGGTCGGGCACGTCGTCGAACATGAACATGAACGAGGTCCTGTCGACGCTCGCGTCCGACCGCCTCGGCTCGCCCGTGCACCCCAACGACCACGTCAATGCCTCGCAGTCGTCGAACGACGTCTTCCCGACGTCGGTGCACGTCGCCGTCACCGAGGCGCTCATCACCGACCTCGTGCCCGCGCTCGACCACCTCGCGAAGGCCTTCGAGGAGAAGGCCGAGGCGTGGAAGTCGGTCGTCAAGTCCGGCCGCACGCACCTCATGGACGCGACGCCCGTGACGCTCGGCCAGGAGTTCGGCGGATACGCCCGCCAGATGCGGCTCGGCATCGAGCGCGTCGAGGCGTCGCTCCCCCGCGTCGCGGAGGTCCCGCTGGGCGGCACCGCGGTCGGCACCGGCATCAACACGCCGCTCGGCTTCCCGCAGAAGGTCATCGCGCTGCTCGCGGCCGAGACCGGCCTGCCCATCACCGAGGCGAAGGACCACTTCGAGGCGCAGGCGAACCGCGACGGGCTCGTCGAGGCCTCGGGCGCGCTCCGCACGATCGCCGTCTCGCTCACGAAGATCAACAACGACCTGCGCTGGATGGGCTCGGGGCCGAACACCGGGCTCGGCGAGCTCCACATCCCCGACCTCCAGCCCGGTTCGTCGATCATGCCCGGCAAGGTGAACCCCGTCGTGCCCGAGGCCACCCTCATGGTCTGCGCGCGCGTCATCGGCAACGACGCGACGATCGCGTGGGCCGGCGCGTCGGGCGCCTTCGAGCTCAACGTGGCGATCCCGGTCATGGGGACCGCGCTGCTCGAGTCGATCCGCCTCCTCGCCAACGCCTCGCGCGTGCTCGCCGACAAGACGATCGCGGGTCTCGAGGCGAACGTCGAGCGCGCGGCCGCCTTCGCGGGCATGTCGCCGTCGATCGTGACGCCGCTCAACAAGGTGATCGGCTACGAGGCGGCGGCGAAGATCGCCAAGCACTCCGTGGCGAAGGGCATCACGGTCCGCGAGGCCGTGATCGACCTCGGCTACGTCGAGCGCGGCGAGATCACGGAGGAGCAGCTCGACGAGAAGCTCGACCTGCTCTCGATGACGCACGCGGGCTGACGCGGAGCCCGCTCTCAGGGCCCGGGTGGACGATCGTCCGCCCGGGCCCTCTGCATGCGAGCCGTGCCCGGGGCGTCAGCCGGCGTTCGCCGCCGCTTCACCTGCCGGACACCCGGCATCGGTGAGGTGGTGGCGAGGGCTCTCCGGGGCCTGATCGACAAGGGATTCCCCCGCCCGCGAGAAGGAGACAGTCGAACATGGTCATCAACCTGGGCCGCACGCTTCCCATGGCGCAGCACGTCAAGGGCAAGCGAAGCGCCGTCACCTGCCACCTCAAGTGCGCCAACGCCTGTGCGAAGGGCGTGTGCAACACGTCCGGCAACGGCTACTTCCGCGACATCGTCGACGCCCAGCTCTCCCGCCGCGCTCTCCTCGGCCTCGGTGCGGCCGGCGCCGCCGCGATCGTGCTGGCGCCGTCGCTGGCCGGTCAGCGCGCCGCCGCGTCGACCGGCGCCGCCTACGCCGCCGTGGGCGAGACCGGCGCCTTCGGCTTCGCTCCGATCGACCCCGTTGCGTACACGGTCGACAGCTTCGTCGTCCCGGAGGGATTCGACTGGACCCCCATCATCCGCTGGGGCGACCCGCTCTTCGCCGACAGCCCCGCCTTCGACGCCCTCAACCAGACGCCCGAGGCCCAGGCCCGGCAGTTCGGCTACAACGTCGACTACACCGACATCATCCGCACCTCGGCCACCACGGCCATCCTCTTCGTGAACCACGAGTACACGAACGAGAACGTGATGTTCCCCGCCGAGCAGCTCGAGGGCGACGTGGAGCGCGTGCGCCGCGTCGGACTCAAGGCGCACGGTCTCAGCGTCGTCGAGCTCACGCGCACGAGCGAGACCGCGCCGTGGACGCCCGTCGTGGGCGGAGCCCTCAACCGCCGCTTCCTCGACGACACTCCCTACGCGTTCACCGGGCCCGCCGCAGGCAGCGAGCTCCTGCGCACGGTCGCCGATCCGGAGGGCAGGACCGTCCTCGGCACCTTCGGCAACTGCTCGGGCGGCACGACCCCGTGGGGCACCATCCTCAGCGGCGAGGAGAACTTCGACGGCTACTTCCGCTCGTCCGGCCTCTCGGAGGCCGAGCAGCGCTACGGCCTCCCCGACGAGGAGACCGCGCGCGGCTGGGAGAACGTCGACCCGCGGTTCGACGCGCGCACCCCCGGCTATGAGAACGAGCCCAACCGGTTCGGGTGGATCGTCGAGATCGACCCGACCGACCCGTCCTCGACGCCGCGCAAGCACACGTCTCTCGGCCGCCTGAAGCACGAGGGCGCGAACGTCATCGTCGCCGCGAACGGCAGGGTCGTGGCGTACACGGGCGACGACGAGCGCTTCGACTACCTCTACAAGTTCGTCTCCCGCGACACGTACGTGGAGGGCGACCGCGCGCACAACATGACGCTGCTCGAGAACGGCGACCTCTTCGTCGCGCGCTTCTCGGGCGACTCGCCCGCGACCGAGATCGACGGCTCGGGCACGCTGCCCTCCGACGGCGGCTTCGGCGGCTCGGGCGAGTGGCTCCCCCTCGTCGTCGACGGCGCATCGGCCGTCGACGGGATGAGCGTGGAGGAGGTGCTCGTGCACACGCGCCTCGCGGCCGACCGCGCGGGCGCCACGAAGATGGACCGTCCCGAGGACGTCCAGCCGCATCCGACGAGCGGCCGTGTCTACGTCGCGTGCACGAACAACAGCGACCGCGGCACGGAGGGCAAGGCCGGACCCGACGAGGTCAACCCGCGCACCGAGAACCGCGACGGGCACATCATCGAGATCACCGAGGATGGCGGCGACCAGACCGCGCGCACCTTCGGCTGGACGCTGCTCCTCGTCGCGGGCGACCCCGCGCGCAACGGCTCGGCGTACTTCTCCGGCTTCCCGGTCGACGAGGTCTCGCCCATCTCGTGCCCCGACAACCTCGCCTTCGACACGGCGGGCAACCTCTGGATCTCGACGGACGGCGCGCCCAGCACGATCGGGTTCAACGACGGCCTCTTCCGCGTCGGCCTCGAGGGCGACCAGCGCGGCCGAGTCGAGCAGTTCCTGTCGGTGCCGCGTGAGGCCGAGACCTGCGGCCCCGTCATCCACGACGACGAATGGCACGTGTTCGTGTCGGTGCAGCACCCGGGTGAGGACGGCTCGTTCGAGGAGCAGACCTCGACGTTCCCGGACAGCATGAAGCAGGCCCCGCTCTCGGGCGCCGGCGGCGGGACGTTCGCCGGCCCCCGACCGACGGTCGTCCAGGTGATGCCCGTGGCCGCGCCGTCGCCGACGCCCACGCCGACGGCGGAGCCCACCGCGACGCCTGAGCCGACGCCCACCGCGACGTCGACTCCGACGCCCACGACGACGCCGAGCGCGAGCCCCACGGCGACCCCGACCCAGGCGCCCACGCAGGCTCCGTCGCAGACGCCGGTCCCGTCGCCGTCGCAGAGTGCCGCGCCCTCGCCGGGCCCCGACGCCCCGCTGTCGCCCACGGGCGGCGGCGTCGTGGGCGGCCTGCTCGCGGGCGCCGGCGCGCTCGCGACCGCGGGCCTGGCGTTCCTCGCCCGCCGCAAGCGCGAGAACGGGCAGCAGCCGTCCGAGACGACCGACGAGGTCTGACCGGTCACGCGAGAGGGCCGGTCGGCGAGGAGATCCCTCGCCGACCGGCCCTCTCGGCTGTCAGCAGCAGCGCCCGCCGGGATCGAGGTCCTGCGCGCGGTGGATCTCGCGCCAGAACTCCCGCTCGGTGAGCGGCTCGCGGTCGGGATGGCGCTCTCGCTCGTGCGCGAGGTACGCCGCGTACCGCGACTGCCCGGTCATCCCCGAGACGAAGCGCGCGCACACGCTGCCCACGGCGGCCAGCGGCGCAAGCAGTCGGATGGCCATCAGTGCCCTCGCGAGGGGCGGCGCTCCGCGGGCAGGGCATCCCACTCGCGCTGCGCGGCCCGCTCCGCCGCCGTGGGGATGAGCCCTGCCGGGGCGAACCGGCGCGACGGGACGGGCGCGTCCTCGTTGTCGATCGTCTCGGTCGACCGCAGCGCCTGCACGACGCGGACGATCGCCGCAATGAGCACGATGAGCGTCAGCACGAGGAAGATGATCGAGAGCGTCCCCTGGATCGCCGTGTTGCGCACGACCGCCTCCATCGCCGCGACGCTCGGCGCGGTGCCGAACGAGGTCTCCCCCGCGGCGAGCGCCTCGCGGAATGCGGCGTGCTGCGCCCAGTAGCCGACCGCCGGCACGCTCGAGAAGATCTTGTGCAGCGACGCGACCGTCGTCACGACCGTGACGAACGCGAGCGGGAGCGCCACGATCCAGAGCGCCCCGAAGGTCCGTCGCCGCGCGACGATCGTGAGCACGACCGCGAGGGCGATCGCGGCGAGCAGCTGGTTGGCGATGCCGAACAGCGGGAAGAGCGTGTTAATGCCGCCGAGCGGATCCGTCACGCCCATGATGAGCACCGCTCCCCAGCCGGCGACCATGATCGCCGTGCAGATCCACGCTCCGAGCCGCCACGACGTGTCGCGGAACCGCGGGATGACGTTCCCGATCGAATCCTGGAGCATGAACCGTGCGACGCGCGTGCCGGCATCCACCGCCGTGAGGATGAACAGCGCCTCGAACATGATCGCGAAGTGGTACCAGAACGACATCATGCCGCTGCCGCCGATCCACTGGCCCATGATGAGCGCGAGCCCGACGGCGAGGGTCGGGGCGCCGCCCGTGCGCGACACGATCGACTCCTCCCCCACGAGCTGGGCCATGGTGGTGAGCGCGTCCGGCGTGAGCGAGACGCCGGTCAGCCCGAGCCCGTTCACCCAGGCCACCGCCCCTTCGACCGTGCCGAGAGTGGCCGCCGCCGAGGAGTTCATCGCGAAGTAGATGCCGCGGTCGATCGAGACGGCGGCGACGAGAGCCATGACCGCGACGAACGACTCCATGAGCATGCCGCCGTAGCCGATGAAGCGCGTCTGCTTCTCCTTCTCGATCATCTTCGGCGTCGTGCCCGACGAGATGAGCGCGTGGAAGCCCGAGAGGGCGCCGCAGGCGATCGTGACGAAGAGGAACGGGAACAGCGGCCCGCTCCATACCGGCCCCGTCTCGCCGCTCGCGAACTCGCTGAACGCCGGCACCGAGATCTCGGGGCGCACGAAGACGATCGCGACCGCGAGCGCGACGATCACGCCCACCTTCATGAAGGTCGAGAGGTAGTCCCGCGGCGCGAGCAGCATCCACACGGGCAGGACGGCGGCGACGAAGCCGTACACGATGATGGCCCACGCGACCGTCACGCGGTCGAGGTGGAAGAGGGCCTGCCCCCACTCGGTCGCCGCGATCGCGCCGCCGCCGACGATGGCCGCCATGAGGAGGACGAACCCGATGATCGAGACCTCGAGGATGCGGCCCGGGCGGATCCAGCGGAGGTACGCGCCCATGAACAGCGCGATCGGGATGGTCATGGCGACCGAGAACACGCCCCACGGGCTCTCGCCGAGGGCGTTCACGACGATGAGCGCGAGGATGGCCGTGATGATGATCATGATGAGGAGCGTCGCGAGGATGGCCGCGGCGCCGCCGAAGCGGCCCAGCTCATCCTTCGCCATCTGGCCGAGCGAGCGGCCGCCGCGGCGCATCGAGAAGAACATCACGAGGTAGTCCTGCACCGCGCCGGCCAGGACGACGCCCACGATGATCCAGATGGTGCCGGGGAGGTATCCCATCTGGGCCGCGAGGACGGGGCCCACGAGGGGCCCTGCGCCGGCGATCGCGGCGAAGTGGTGGCCGAACAGCACGACGCGGTCGGTGGGGACGAAGTCCTTGCCGTCCGACCGGTACTCCGCGGGCGTCGCGCGACGGTCATCCGGGCGCACGATCTTCCGCTCGATGTACTTCGCGTAGAACCGGTAGAACACGAGGTACGTGCACACGGCGGCGAAGACGAACCAGATCGCGTTCACCGTCTCGCCGCGCACGATCGCGAGCATGGTCCATGCGACACCGCCGAGGAGGGCGATGGCCGCCCAGATCACGATGCGCAGCGGCGTCCAGCGGCGGTCGTCCGGAACGGCGACGGGCGGCGACGCCTCGGTCTCGGGGGCGATGCGCGGGGCTGGGTCCTGTGCCATGGCCGTGACTCCTTCGTCTCCTCGTGCGTCGGCCGACATGCCGACCGGTATCCGAGGATACGCACGGCGACGGCGGCGGAGACGTTGCCCCGCCGCCGTCGCCGCGCCCGTGTCAGGAGAGCTCGCCGACCTCCAGCAGGTCGGTCACGAGGGCCGCGATCGCCGAGCGCTCGCTGCGCGTGAGCGTGACGTGCCCGAAGAGATCGTGTCCCTTGAGCGACTCGATGACGCTCGCGATGCCGTCGTGGCGGCCGACGCGCAGGTTGTCGCGCTGCCCCACGTCGTGCGTGAGGACGACCTTCGATCCCTGCCCGATCCGGCTCAGCACCGTGAGGAGCACGTTGCGCTCGAGCGACTGCGCCTCGTCGACGATCACGAACGCGTCGTGCAGCGAGCGGCCGCGGATGTGCGTGAGCGGGAGCACCTCGAGCATCCCGCGCTCCACGACCTCGTCGAGGACGTTCTGCGACACGACCGATCCGAGCGTGTCGAAGACCGCCTGACCCCAGGGATTCATCTTCTCGGCCTGGTCGCCGGGCAGGTAGCCGAGCTCCTGGCCGCCCACCGCGAACAGCGGCCGGAAGACGATGATCCTCTTCTGCTGCTGGCGCTCGAGCACCGCCTCCAGCCCCGCGCAGAGCGCGAGCGCCGACTTGCCGGTTCCGGCGCGCCCGCCCAGGGAGACGATGCCGACGGTCGGGTCGAGGAGGAGGTCGATCGCGATGCGCTGCTCGGCCGAGCGCCCGTGCAGGCCGAACACCTCGCGGTCGCCGCGGACGAGGCGCAGCTCGCCGTCGCCCGTGACGCGGCCGAGCGCCGAGCCCCGCTCCGACTGGATGACGAGGCCGGTGTTGACCGGGAGCCCGCGTGCATCGTCGTGCAGCGCGACCTCGCTCTCGTAGAGGTCCGACATCTCGTCGCCCGAGACCTGCAGGGTCGCGATCCCGGTCCAGCCCGAGTCGACCGCCTGCTCCGCGAGGTACTCCTCTGCCGCAAGGCCGAGAGAGGCGGCCTTCACGCGCATCGGGAGGTCCTTGGAGACGATCGTGACGCTCTGTCCGTCCTGTGCGAGGTGCGCGGCGACGGCGAGGATGCGGCTGTCGTTGTCGGCGAGCCGGATGCCGCTGGGCAGCACGCTCTGGTCGGTGTTGTTGAGCTCGACGCGCAGCGTGCCGCCCTCGCCCACGGGCACGGGGAAGTCGAGGCGCCCGTGCTCGACGCGCAGCTCGTCCAGGTGCCGCAGCGCGGCGCGTGCGAAGTAGCCGATCTCCGGATCGTGCCGTTTGCCCTCGAGCTCGGTGATCACCACCACGGGGATCACGACGCTGTGCTCCGCGAAGCGGAAGAACGCCCTCGGATCGCTCAGCAGGACCGAGGTGTCGAGCACGTAGGTGCGCAGGTCCTGCGCCTCCCGCGTCGTCGACCGCCGCCCGGTCTTCCTGACAGTGCTGGTGCTCACGCCCGTCGTGGTGGCCACGTCACACTCCCGACCCCGGGCTTCCGCCCGGATTCGACGAGTCGACCTGGGGCCACGAGTCGCAGTCCTGACGGCCGACCCGACCGGACGCCTTGCCCGGTGATCCGAAGCTACGACCGCCGGGGCGGTCTGCGGCGCATGGACACGCTGACGGGCGGATGAAGATCTCGTGAACGCGGCGAGGTCAGCCCACGCGCGTCTGCACGAAGACCGCGCACGCGTCGTCGAGCATCCGCAGCGTCTCGTCGTCGGTCGCGACGTGCGGCGACACGCGGACGTATCCGGATCGCGCCGTCGCCGTCACCCCCGCGTTTGCGAGGGCGGCGCCGAGGGCTCCGACGTGACGTGCCCCGGGGTCGAGGGCGACGATGCCCGCGCGTCGGGCCGGATCGCGCGGCGTCACGACCTCGATGCCGTGCGCGTCGGCGATCTCGATGATGCGTCCGGTGCGCTCCGCCACGGCCGCCTCGATCTCGGCGATGCCCGCGGATGCGACCTCGCCGACCGCCGACGCGAGACGCGCGGCCGCCAGGGGGTCGGGGCGCGAGACCGTGAAGGCGCGCGCATCGGGCGCGGGCGCCGGCACGGGCACGACGTCGTACGGCAGGTCGTCGGCGTCCGTGCCGGTGGTGCCCGAGAGCACGGGATCGAGCGCGACGCGCGCCCGTCGGCCGTACCACGCGAAGCCGGTGCCCCGCCCCGCCCGCAGCCACTTGTATCCGTGCGCGGCGACGACATCCGCGGCCGTCCATTCGGCGTCGACGACGCCGACGGCCTGCGTCGCGTCGACGATGAGCAGCCGGTCGTCGCCGATGACCTCGCGGATGCCTGCGAGGTCGGCGCGGTATCCGGTGCGGAAGTCGACGAGACTCACGGCCACCGCGCTCGTGGACTCGTCGATCGTCTCGGCGACGGCCTCGGGCGTGACGAACCGGTGCTCGGGCGCGATCCACTGCGGCACGATGCGGCCGAGGGCGGTCGCGGCCCGCGCGATCGTCACGGGGATGCTGGGGAACTCGAGGGGCGACGCGACGACGCCGCCCGTGATGCCGTAGACGGCCTGCGCGAGGCCGTGCGTGGTCGAGGGCTGCAGGGCCACCTCCGCGGGGTCCATGCGCAGGAGGCCGGCGATCGCCGCGCGCGCCTCGTCCGCACGGCCGGACACGAGGCCGATCCCGCTCTCGCGACCGGAGCCGAGCAGCTCGAGATCGGCCATCGCCTCCTCGCGCACGGTGCGGGAGAGGGGGCCGAACCGCGCCCAGTCGAGATAGCCCGGTTCCACGTCGAACGAGGCGGTGAGGTCTGCGAGGGTGGTCACGCCTCCATTCTCGCAGAGGCGGCGGTCCGCGAGGTTGCGCGCGTCAGCGGCCGAAGCGCCGGTCTCGCGACCCGAAGTCGCGGATGGCGCGGAGGAAGTCGACCTCGCGCAGGTCGGGGCCGAGCGCCTCGAGGAAGTAGAACTCGCTGTGCGCGCTCTGCCAGAGCAGGAAGTCGCTCAGGCGCTGCTCGCCGCTCGTCCGGATGACGAGGTCGGGGTCCTTCTGACCTCCCGTGTAGAGGTGCTCGGCGATCTGCTCGGGCGTGAGGTGCGCGGCGAGATCCTCGAGGGTGCCCCCGTTCGACCCGTGCTCGCGGATGATGCTGCGGACGGCGTCGACGATCTCGTGGCGTCCGCCGTACCCGACCGCGAGGTTGACGTGCAGCCCGCTGTTGCCGCGGGTGCGCTCCTCCGCGTCGCGCAGGGCGGACAGGAGGAAGTCCGGAAGGCCCTCGGAGCGTCCCACGTGCTGCACGCGCCAGTCCCGTCGTCGGGAGAGCTGCCCCGCGAGCCCCGCGATGATCTCGATGAGATCCTGCAGCTCGCGGCTGTCGCGCTTGCGGAGGTTGTCGTGCGAGAGCAGGTAGAGCGAGACGACCTCGACGCCGATGGCCTCGCACCACTCGAGGAACTCGCGCATCTTCGCGGCGCCCGCGCGGTGCCCGTGCGCCGGCGTCTCGTAGCCCAGCTGACGCGCCCAGCGGCGATTGCCGTCGATCATCATCGCGACGTGGTGGGGCACCTTCGCCGGATCGATCTGCCGGTGCAGCCGCGAGATGTAGAGACGGTACAGAGGCCCCCGTCCTGCCGCCGACCGCTCGCTGATCACCCTCCGAGCGTACTCCGGGCGTCCGCGTGCCGCTCACGGCATGCGCTGGCGCGTACTGTCAGACCATGACCTCCGACGAGCACACGCCCGCGCAGACCCCGGACGGCGTGCCCCGGCTCCCGCTGATGGATGCCGCGCGCGCGGACGCCCACGAGGAGCCCAAGCCGTCGTGGCGCGGCTGGATCCACGCCGGGACGTTCCCCGTCGCGATCGTGGCGGGCATCGTCCTCGTGGCGCTCGCCGACGGCGCGGCTGCGAAGGCCGCGTCGGCGGTCTTCGCCGCGTCGTCGCTCCTGCTCTTCGGCAACTCGGCGCTCTACCACCGCTTCCACTGGAAGCCCCGCACGCGTCTGATCCTCAAGCGGATCGACCATGCGAACATCCTCCTGCTCATCGCGGGCACGTACACGCCGATCGGCGTGCTCGCGCTGCCGCCGTCGAAGGGCGTGCTGCTGCTCGTCCTCGTCTGGACCGGAGCCCTCCTCGGGATCCTCTTCCGGGTGTTCTGGATCGGCGCCCCGAGGTGGCTCTACGTCGCCCTCTACCTCGTGCTCGGCTGGGCGGCCGTCATGTACATGGGCGATCTCTTCCAGGCGAACCGGACGATGATGGTCCTCGTTATCGTCGGCGGCCTCCTCTACTCGGCCGGCGCGGTCGTCTACGCGATCAAGAAGCCCAACCCGTGGCCGGGCCACTTCGGATTCCACGAGATCTTCCACGTGTGCACGGTGCTCGCGTTCCTCTGCCACTGGGCGGGGGCGCTGCTCATCGCGCTCGAGCCCGCGTTCAACGGCCCGGCGTAGGCTCCTCGCCCGTCTCACCGCGGCCATCCGACGCCGTCCCGGTTCCCCGCGGATCGGCGCCCTCCTGTGCGGCGGCCTCCTCCTCCGCGTCGAGCACGGCGTTCGCCTCCTCGCGGTACCGCGCCCGGCGCACGCGGCGCAGCATGTCGAAGACGAGGAGGAACACCGCGATGACGAGGACGACGATCGTCGCGAAGCCGAGGGGGCCGGGCGTGACGAGGTCCGGGTCCACGGTCGGCTGCGGGCTCGGGGTGGCGGCGAGCACGGCGAGAGCGGGCATCGAGGACTCCTCCGGGGTGCGCGGCGCCCGAGACGGGGCGCCGGGAAAAGGCGGTTAGCCTGGAGTCCCAGCCTAGTTCGCCCGACCTGAGAGGACGACGCCGTGACGATCCAGCAGCGTCTCGACGAGCGCTACGGGCGAACCCCCCGCCGCTCGCGCCGCATCGCATGGATCGCGGGAATCGCGCTCGCCGCCCTCGCGGTCGGGTGGTTCGGGTGGTCGACGATGCAGACCGCCGCCGCCGAGGTCGATTTCGACGATCTCGGCTACGAGGTGCGCAGCGAGCACGAGGTGTCGGTGACCTTCCAGATCACCTCGGGCTCGCGCGAGAGCGTCGCCTGCGCGCTCGAGGCGCTCGACGAGCAGTTCGGCGTGGTCGGCTGGCGGATCGTCGAGTACCCGCCGTCCGACGCCGTGTCGGCCTCGCACACCGAGAGCATCCCCACCGTCGCGGAGGCGACGACCGGAATTGTGAAGTCCTGCTGGGTTCCGTAAGATCGACGGTCAGTCCATCCGACGCCCCGGCGACCTGCCGGGGCGTCTTCACATATGCCGGCCCCTCGGCCGCGCATCCACGAAGGAGACAGACCGTGTCCGATGACACCCAGGTCCCGTTCCTGACGCAGGAGGCGTACGACCGCCTCGCCGCCGAGCTCGAGCACCTCTCGACCACCGGTCGTGAGGAGATCGCGAAGCGCATCGAGGCGGCCCGCGAGGAGGGCGACCTCCGCGAGAACGGCGGCTACCACGCGGCCAAGGACGAGCAGGGGAAGCAGGAGGCGCGCATCCGCCAGCTGCAGGCGCTCCTCAAGGACGCGAAGGTCGGCGTCGCCCCCGAGTCCAACGGCATCGTCGAGCCCGGCACCGTCGTGACGGCGGTCGTGTTCGGCGACCAGGAGCGCTTCCTGCTCGGCAGCCGCGAGATCGCCGGAGGCACCGACCTCGACGTCTACAGCGAGCAGAGCCCGCTCGGCGCCGCCATCCTCGGCCTCAAGGAGGGCGAGAAGACGAGCTACCAGGCGCCCAACGGCAAGGACATTCCCGTCGAGATCGTCAAGGTCGAGACCTTCACGGGCTGAGCCCGCACGCGAGAGAGGGCGACGGCCGGCCGGCCGTCGCCCTCTCTCGTCATTCCGGCAGGATCTCGGGCCGGAAGCCCGCGTCGCGGAGGATCTGCAGCGTGAGCAGCTTGTGCTCCTCGCCGCGCGTCTCGACGGAGATCTGCAGGATGACCTCGCTGATCTGCATGCCCTGCCCGTGCCGCGTGTGCAGCACCTCGATCACGTTCGCTCCGGCCTCCGCGAGGAGCTCGGAGACGCGCGCGAGCTGACCGGGACGATCGGGCAGCGGGATGCGGATGGTCATGTAGCGGCCCGACGCGGCGAGGCCGTGCGCGACGACCCGCTGCAACAGGAGCGGATCGATGTTGCCGCCGGACAGGAGAGCGACCGTGGACCCCTGCGGACTCACCTTGCCCGCGAGGATGGCCGCGACGCCGACCGCGCCGGCCGGCTCGACGACGACCTTCGCCCGCTCCAGCAGCACGAGGAGCGCGCGCGCGATGTCGTCCTCCCCCACGGTCACGACCTCGTCGACGAGCTCACGGACGATCGCGAACGGCACATCGCCCGGGCGGGCGACGAGGATGCCGTCGGCGATCGTCGGCTTCGTCTCGACGCGCACGGGCTCTCCCGCGGCGAGCGACGGGAGCATGGGCGCGGCGTTCTCGGCCTGCACGCCGATGATCCGCACCGTGCGCCCCGCTGCGGCCGCCCGTGCCTTCGCGGCCGCGGCGACGCCCGCGATGAGGCCTCCGCCACCGATCCCCATGATGATCGTGTCGACGTCGGGCACGTCGTCGAGGATCTCGAGGCCGAGCGTGCCCTGGCCGATGATCACGTCGCGGTGGTCGAACGGGTGGATGAGCACGGCTCCCGTGCGCTCGGCGTGCTCCGCAGCGCGACGCAGCCCGACGTCGACGGTCGCGCCGTCGAGCACCACCTCGGCGCCGTAGCCCTTCGTCGCGAGGAGCTTCGGGACGGGAACGCCGAGCGGCATGTAGATCGTCGCCGGGATGCCGAGCTGCTGCGCCGCGAGCGCGACGCCCTGCGCGTGGTTGCCCGCCGAGGCCGCTACCACGCCGCGACGCCGCTCGTCCTCCGTGAGGCGCGACAGGCGGTAGGTCGCCCCGCGCACCTTGAACGATCCCGTGCGCTGAAGATTCTCGAGCTTGAGGTGCACCGGGGCGCCGAGCACCTCGCTGAGGTGCTGCGAGTACTCGGTCGGGGTGTGCTCCACGACGCCCTCGAGGAAGCGCGCGGCCTCCTCGAACTCGGCGAGCGCGGGGATCGGCGGGGCGTCCGGCGTCGCGTGAGCGTCCTCGGGTGCGTCCGCGTCCATCCGCGTCATGTGCGTGCCTTCCTGTGGTCGTCCTCGTCGCCTCGGCCGAGGCTCTTGGGGACCGTGCTCCAGATGAGATCGGCCGAGCGGACCTCGGCTCCCGTGCGCCACGACCCCGAGCTGAGCGTCACGGCCACGACGTTCACGAACGCCGCGACCGGCACCGCGAACAGGGCGCCGGCGATGCCGCCGACCATCGAGCCGCCCGCGACGACGAGGACGACCGCGAGCGGGTGCACCTTGACGGCCGATCCCATGAGGAGCGGCTGCAGGATGTGGCTCTCGACCTGCTGCACGAGCAGGACGACCGCGAGCATCGCGACGCCGATCCAGATGCCGTTGTAGGCGAGCGCGATCACGACCGCGAGCGCGCCCGTGACGATGGCGCCGACGAACGGGACGAATGCCCCGAGGAACACGAGGACCGCGATGGGGATGGCCAGGGGCACGCCGAGCGCGAACGCGCCGATGCCGATGCCGATCGCGTCGATCGTCGCGACGATGATCTGCGTGCGCGCGTAGTTTATGAGCGTGGTCCAGCCGTTGCGCGCCGCCGCATCGACCGCCGGCCGCGCCGCGCGCGGGAAGAGCCGGACGGTCCAGCGCCAGATGCCGGCGCCGTCGAGGAGGAAGCACAGGAGCACGAAGAGCGCGACGAGCGCGCCGGCGGCGACGTGCCCCACGGTCGAGCCCACGGCGAGCGCGCCGTTCAGGAGCAGATCGGCCTGCTCCTCGACGAGCTGGAGGCCTCCCGTGAGCAGGTCGTCGAGCTGCTGGGGGGTGACGAGCCCTCCGTCGATGAGGAAGGTCCGCAGACCGGCGATCGACTCGGCCGCGCGGGCGCGCACCTCCTCCGCCTGCCGCGAGATCTGCCAGACGACGAGCCACACGAGGCCCGTCACGATCGCGAGCGTCCCGAGCACGCTCACGACGACCGCGAGCACGCGCGGCACCCGGTGGCGCAGCATCCACGAGAAGAACGGGAACAGGAGGGCGGTGAGCAGCGTCGCCACGAAGATCGGGATGACGAGCAGCTTGAACTGGATGACGAGCCAGACGATCACGGCGGCGACGGCGGCGAGCACGAGGAAGCGCCATCCGTAGGCCGTCGCGATGCGCAGTCCGACGGGGACCTCGACGGGATCCGCGGGCGGAGGGCTCGCGGGAAGAGCGCTCGGCGGCGCGGCGCGGCGTCGACGGAGGAATCCCGCGCGAGAGCTCGGGGGCGTGTCGTCGCTCATCCTCGTCATCCTAATCCCGGGTGCATTCCGCTGTCGGCACGCGATCGGCCGCCTGCGCGACCCGGTGTCGGAGGTCGCCGGTAGCGTTGCGCGCGTGAAGGATGTCCTCTCGGCTGCCGAAGCCCGCCGCCTGGGCCTCGCCGCCCAGGGCCTCTCCCGTGCGCGTCCGGCCACGCCCTCGCTGCGTCATGTCCGCCGCGAGCTCGCGCGCATGCACGTCCTGCAGATCGACTCCGTGAACGTGTTCTCCCGATCGCACTACATGCCGCTCTTCTCGCGGCTGGGGCCCTACGACCGGGATCTGCTGGATCGCCTCGTCCTGACCCCCGCGCGTCGGGGGCGGGCACCCGAGCACGTCGAGTACCTCGCCCACGAGGCGACCTTCGTCCCGGTCGCGGACTGGCCGCTCTGGCGGTTCCGCATGGACGCCATGCGGAACCGGTACGCGGGGCAGGGAAGCTGGTTCGACGGGAACGCCGACACCGTGAACTGGGTGCGCGCCGAGCTCGCGGAGCGCGGTCCGCTGCGCCCCGCAGAGATCGAGCGCGATGTCGAGGCGAGCCGTGGCCCATGGTGGGGCTGGGACGACGTCAAGCGCGCGCTCGAGATGCTGTGGCGCTTCGGCGAGGTCGCGATCGCCGGCCGCAACGGGTTCGAGCGCCGCTACGGCCTCGCCGAGCACGTCATCCCGCACGAGCACCTCGAGCGGGTCGTCGCCCCCGACGACGCGGTCCGCGAGCTGGTGCGCCGGGCGGCGCTCGCATACGGCGTGGCCACGGCATCCGACATCGCCGACTACCACCGGCTGCGCGACCGCCGCGGCGTCCTCGCCGCCGTGTCCGACCTCGAGGACGCGGGAGAGCTCGTCCCCGTCGCCGTGCGCGGGTGGGAGCGCGCGGGCCGTGCGCTGCCGGCCTGGCGTCATCGGGACGCCGTGCTCCCCCGGCGCATCGACCGCGCGACCCTGCTCACCCCCTTCGACCCCGTCGTGTGGTTCCGCGAGCGCGCGGAGCGGATGTTCGGATTCGACTACCGCATCGAGATCTACACGCCGGCCGAGCGGCGCCGGTTCGGCTACTACTCGCTCCCGCTGCTCGTCGGAGACCGCATCGCGGGGCGGTTCGACCTCAAGGCCGACCGCGCGGCGGGCGCGCTGCGCGTGCAGTCCGCCTGGTGGGAGGCGCACGTCGATCCGGCCGCCGTCGCCGAGAGGGCGGCGGAGGCGCTGCGCGAGGCAGCGGCCTGGCAGGGGCTCGACGCGATCTCCGTCTCGCACTGGGGCGATGCCGCGGACGATGTCGCGCACGTGCTCGACGCGCCGCGCCACGCCCATCCCGGCGCTCTCCGAGCAACGGCTGATTAGTGTTGCGGGTGGAGGCTGCCCGCATGAAACGACCCCTGGTCCCGATCCTCGCCGTCGTCGGCGTGATCGTCGTCGGCATGCTCGCGATCGGCTTCTGGTCGACCAGCCGACCGGCGAGCGCGGAGGAGACGGCCGCGCGGTATCTCGACGCGCTCTCGTCGGGCGACGCCGACGCGGTCCGCGCCCTGCTCGCAGACGCCGATGCCGTGCCGGACACCGCGTGGAGCGCGTTCTCCACGGCGTCCGCGCATCTCTCCGCCGCCGAGATCGTCGAGGTCGACGAGTCGGAGGACAGCGCCCAGGTGCGGGCGGAGGCGACCCTCGACGGGGAGCCGCTGGAGCTCGCGTTCACGCTGACCTCGTCCCCATCGGGATGGCACGTCGTCGAGGTCCCGCTCTCGCCCGTGACGGTGACGGCGACGCGCGGCGCGTGGGTGGATGTGGCCGGCGAGCCGGTCGCACTCGAGGGCGGCGCCGCGCAGCTCGCACTCCTTCCGGGCTCGTACGAGGTGTCGGCGTGGCCCGACGAGTACCTCGACGGAGCAGCCACGGCCGAGGTCGGCACGTCCGCCGAGCCGGTCGCGGTCGATCTCGCGCCGACGTTCACCGACCAGGCGCTCGCCGATGCCGAAGCCGAGCTGACCGCCCATCTGGAGGGCTGCCTCGCGACTGCCTCCGAGGTGCCGCAGGGCTGCGGGATGATCGTCCCCTGGCCGGCCGACCTCGCGGAGGCGGCCGAGGTCTCCTTCCGTGCGGACCGGATGCCCGAGACCGCGATCGACCTCGAGACGGGCACCTTCCAGGCCACCGGCGGCGCCGTCGTCGCAACCGTCACGGGCACGCGCCCCGACGGCACGGAGGGCGTCTTCACCTACCGCACCGATGCCTGGAGCCTCTACGGAACGATCTCGCTCGATGACGAAGGGCTCCTGCTCAGCGTGAACTGAGCAGGAGCCCTTCGGCCCGAGCGGTCAGAACTGGACGCGCGGCGGCTCGGAGATCGCGGCCCCGCCGTCGACCTCGAAGAACTCGCGCTGGGCGAATCCGAGGTTGCGCGCGAAGAGGTTGTTCGGGAACACCGAGATCTTCGTGTTCAGCTCGCGGACGCCGCCGTTGTAGAAGCGGCGCGAGGCCTGGATCTTGTCCTCGGTGTCGACGAGGCTGTGCTGCAGCTGCAGGTAGTTCTGGCTTGCCTGCAGCTGGGGGTAGGACTCCGCCACCGCGAACAGGCTCTTGAGGGCCTGCTGGATGTGGTTCTCGGCGACTCCCGCCTCCGCGGGGCCCGATGCCGCGAGCGTCTCGGCGCGCGCCCGCGTGACGTTCTCGAACACCGCCTTCTCGTGCGCCGCGTAGCCCTTCACCGTCTCGATGAGGTTCGGGATCAGATCCGCTCTTCGCTTGAGCTGGACCGTGATCCCGCTCCACGCCTCGTCGACGCGCACGTTGAGCTGGACGAGCGAGTTGTACGTCGCCCACAGGTAGATCGCCGCGATGACGACGATCGCCACCACGACGAGAACGGGAATCAACCACTCCACGACGGAACCCCCTTGGTTTCTGCGTCCATCCTAGACACCGCGCCCTCCGCGGCCACCGTGCGCCGCCTGCGCATCCGCATACGATGGCGTCCGTGATCGCGCGACCCGACTCCTGCCTCCGCTTCCGCTTCGCGACCGTCGACGACGTCGCGGCGATCGTCTCCGTCGTCGAGCGCGCGTACCGTGCTGACGACGCCGGCTGGACGACCGAGGCGCACCTCATCGGCGGGCGCCGCACCGGCGCCGACGAGGTCGAGCAGCTCGTCGGCTCGGCCACCGGCGGGCTCCTGACGCTCTCGGATCAAGGCGACATCGTCGCGACGTGCCACCTCGATCGGCGTGCGGATCACGCCTACTTCGGGATGTTCGCCGTCGACCCCGCCCGCCAGGCCCGCGGGTTCGGCGCGGCTCTCCTCGCGGAGGCGGAGCGCGTCGCACGCGAGGAGTGGGGATCCCCGCGGATGCGGATGACCGTGATCTCGGCGCGGACGGACCTCATCGCGTGGTACGCGCGCCGCGGCTACCGCCCCACCGGCGGCACCTCGCCCTTCCCCTACGGCGACGCGCGCTTCGGGGAGCCGCGCGTGGCCGGCCTGCGCTTCGACGAGCTCGAGAAGCCGCTCGTGTGAGGTCACGGGAGACACACATGCGCGGACGACCCTGGCGGGCGCCGCGGGTCGATAGCGTCGAGGCATGAGCATTCAGGACAGGGCCCTCTCCCTCAAGTCGCTGCACGAAGCCCCCGAGATCCTCCGCGTCGTGAACGTGTGGGACGCGATCAGTGCCCGCACGGTCGCCGACCTGCCGGGGACGCGGGCGATCGCCACGGCCGGCCACTCGATCGCGGCATCGCACGGATTCAAGGACGGCGAGATGCCGCTCGAGGTCAACCTCGCGGCGATCGCGCGCATCGTCGAGGCGGTGGACCTGCCGGTCACGGCCGATCTCGATGCGGGATACGACGACGCGGCCGACACGGTGCGCCGTGCCATCGGCGTGGGCGTCGTGGGCGCCAACGTCGAGGACCGCCTGGCTCCGTTCGAGGATTCCGTCGCGAAGGTCGCCGCGATCACCCGCGCGGCGGAGGCCGAGGGCGTGGCCTTCCAGCTCAATGCGCGCACCGACGCGTTCGTGCGCGCGGGCGACCGGCCCCGCGACGAGAGCATCGAGGACGCGATCGCACGCGGACGCGCGTTCCTCGACGCCGGAGCGAGCCTCGTGTTCGTTCCCGGCGCGCTCGACCGCGACACGGTCGCCCGACTCGTCGAGGGCATCGGCGAGCGCAAGGTCAGCGTGATCGGGCTGCCCGGCGCGCTGACGGCCGCCGAGTACGAGGCGCTCGGCGTCGCACGCATCTCCTACGGTCCTCTGACGCAGCGGGTCGCCCTCCGCGCGCTCCGCGATCTCGCCACCGACCTCTACGGAGACGGCGTGATCCCGCAGGACACCCCCGCCCTCAACTGACGGCCGTCGTCGCATGAGGATGTCCCGCCGCGCCGAGCGCGTGGAGCCCTTCCACGCGATGGCGTTCGGCGCGCGCGCCGCCGAGCTCGAGGCGGAGGGCCACCGTGTCATCCGCCTCGGGCTCGGCGAGCCCGACTTCGGCGCACCGCCGACCGTGCGCGAGGCGATGCGGGCGGCGATGGACGGCCGCCCGCTCCCCTACACGCCGGCGCTCGGGCTGCCGGCGCTGCGTGCGGCGATCGCGGGCTTCTACCGCGACCGGCACGGCGTCGACATCGACCCGCGCCGCATCGCCGTCACGTCGGGCGCGTCTGCGGCGCTCCTCGTCACCCTGGCCGCGATCGCCGACGAGGGCGACGAGGTGCTCCTCGCGGACCCCTCGTACCCGTGCAACCGGCAGCTCATCGAGACGTTCGGCGCCCGTGCGGTGACCCTCCCCGCTCCCGCGGCCGCGCGCTATCAGCTCGACGCGGCCGCGGTCGCGGACGCCTGGACCCCGCGCACGCGCGCCGTCATGATCGCGACGCCCGCGAATCCGACCGGCACGACCATCCGCCCCGACGAGCTCGCGGCGATCTGCGCCTTCGCGCGGGACCACGGGGCCTGGCGTCTCGTCGACGAGATCTACCTCGACCTCGCCGATGAGGGCGAGAACGGGCTCCGGCCGCGGACGGTGCTGGCTCATGATCCGGACGCGATCGTCGTGTCGAGCTTCTCGAAGTACTTCGGGATGACCGGATGGCGTCTCGGATGGTGCGTGCTCCCCGAGGAGCTCGTCGCGCCCGTCGAGCGGCTCGCGATGAACTACTTCCTGTGCGCGTCCACGCCCGCCCAGGTCGCGGCGCTCGCGTGCTTCACGCCGGAGACGCTCGCCGTCTGCGAGGACCGCAGGGCCGAGCTGCGCGCGCGGCGGGAGATCGCGCTCGCCGGGCTCGCGGAGCTGGGCCTGTCGGTGCCTGTGCCCCCGGACGGCGCGTTCTACGTCTACGCCGACGTGTCCTCGACGGGCATGGACGCCTGGGAGTTCTGCCGCCGCGCCCTCGAGGAGGTGCACGTCTCGCTCACGCCGGGCCGCGACTTCGGCGCAGCGACCGCGCAGACGCACGTGCGACTGTCGTACACGGCATCGCGCACGGAGCTCCGCGAGGGGCTCGCGCGCCTGCGCGCCCTGCTCGCATGAGCCGCAGGCGCGTACGCTGAGCTCATGAGCCAGGGGATCGCCGACTCGACCGTGTCCGATGTGCTCGCCGAGCTCGCCGCGCTGGAGGATCCGCGGATGCGCGCGGTCAACGAGCGGCACGGCGACGACCACGGCGTCAACCTCACGAAGCTGCGGGCGGTCGCGAAGCGCCTCGGCGCCGACAACGGGCTCTGCCGCGCGCTGTGGCGCACGGACGACACGGCGGCGCGCCTCGTCGCCGTGCTCGTCGCGCGGCCCCGCGAGCTCTCCGCGGAGGAGCTCGACGCCATGCTGCGCGAGGCCCGCGCGCCGAAGGTGCAGGACTGGCTCGTGAACTACGTCGTGAAGAAGGGGCCGCACGCCGAGGCGCTTCGCACGCGCTGGTTCGACGATGCGGATCCGACGGTCGCGGCCGCGGGCTGGGACCTCACGACCGACCGCGTCGCGAAGAAGCCCGAGGGCCTCGACCTCGAGGATCTCCTCGACCGGATCGAAGCCGACATGAGGGATGCCCCGGACCGCCTGCAGTGGGCGATGAACCAGACGCTCGCGACCATCGGCATCCACCACCCGCACCTGCGTGAGCGGGCGATCGCGATCGGCGAGCGACTCGAGGTGCTCAAGGACTACCCGACGCCGCCGAACTGCACGTCGCCGTACGCCCCGATCTGGATCGCCGAGATCGTGCGCCGCCGCGAGGGCTGATCGGGCGCGCACGGCCCGCTCGGTCCCCCCGCTGGGATTCGAACCCAGACTGAAGCGAGTTTAAGTCGCCTGCCTCTGCCGTTGGGCTACGGGGGGGGTGGAAACGACGCTACGGCATGGCGAAGGCCGTCACCGACCAGCGGTGACGGCCTTCGCGCGACGCTGCTCAACGAGCGGCCGCAGGCTCCTCGACCTTGGGCTGCTCGGCGGGAGCCGGCTGCTCCTCGACCTTCGGCTTCGGCCGCGAGGCGTAGGTCTCGAAGAAGACCCGGGGCGCCTGCGTCGTGCCGAGCTGGACGGTGTCGCGACCGAGGAAGAAGTTGTGCACCCAGCCCCAGATGACGCGCCACTTGCGCTCCCACGACGGCATCGCGAGGCCGTGGTAGCCGCGGTGCGCGACCCAGGCGACGAAGCCCTTGAGGGCGATCTTGCCCGACTGGAAGGCGCCGTTGTAGAGCCCGAGGCCCGCGACCGCGCCGAGGTTCTTGTGCACGTAGTCGACCGGCTGCTCGCCGCGGATGACCGCCACGAGGTTCTTCGCGAGGCGCTTCGCCTGACGCACGGCGTGCTGGGCGTTCGGGACGCACATGCCGCCCACGCCGCCGCCCGTGAGGTCGGGCACGGCCGCGACGTCGCCCGCGGTCCACGCGCCCTCGACGACATTGCCGTCGGCGTCGACGACGCGCAGGTCGGCCTGGGCGCTGATGCGGCCGCGGGCCTCCTTGGGCAGGTCGCCGCCGTTCACGACGATGGGGTTCGCCATGACGCCCGCGGTCCAGATGATGAGGTCGGTCGGGTACTTCTCACCCGTCGACGTCTCGACGACGCCGTCCACGGCCGAGGTGACCTGCGTGTCGAGGTGCACGTGCGCGCCGCGCTTGGCGAGGTCCTTGAGGACCCACTCGCTCGTCTCGAGCGAGACCTCGGGCATGATGCGGCCCATCGCCTCGATGAGGTGGAACTGCGTCTCGTCGAACGAGATCTCCGGGAACTTCTCGAGCAGCGCGTTCGCGAGCGAGCGGAGCTCGGCGAACGTCTCGATGCCCGCGAAGCCGCCGCCCACGACGACGGTCGTGAGGAGGCGCTGGCGGAGGGGGTTGTCCTTCGGGAGGGCGGCGGCCTTCTCGAAGTTGCCGATGAGGGTGTCGCGCACCGCGACGGCCTCCTCGATCGACTTCATGCCGATCGCGTTGTCGGCGATGCCCGGGATCGGGAACGTGCGCGAGACCGACCCTGCGGTCACGACGATCTGGTCGTAGGTGTACTCCCACGGCTCGCCGCCCTCGGGCGTGATCGTCGCCGTCTTGCGGGCGTGGTCGATCTTCGTGACCTTCGCCGTGATGAGCTTCGTGCGCTTGAGGTGACGGCGGTGCGAGACCACCGCGTGGCGCGGCTCGATCGACCCGGCCGCGACCTCGGGCAGGAAGGGCAGGTACGTCATGTACGGAAGCGGGTCGACGAGGACGACCTCGGCCTCTCCGCGTCGCAGGTGCTTCTCGAGCTTCCACGCGGTGTAGAACCCCGCGTATCCACCACCGACGATGAGAATCTTGGGCACGTGAAACGTCACTCCTTGAGTTGATGTTCGGCTGGCTATCGCTGCGCGCGCGTCGAACGAACGCGCCTGACCGCAGACACGACGCCGAGCACGACAAGAATACCAGCGGCGCTCAGCGCGAAGAGCGGCAGCGTCACCTCGCGCATGCTGTCGGCCGAGGGGGCGAACGGAGAGCTCGCCTCACCCGGTGCATCGGCGGGTGGGATGGGCGGGATCTCGACCGCTCCCGCTGTCGGCGTGGGCTCGGGGCCCGAGTCAGCGCGACGGTGGAGCGCGATCCAGTCCGCGAGGCTCCCCAGGGGGTTCTCGGCCACCCGCGAGACGGGAGCGCTCACGGCCGCCTCGGCGTCCACGAGACCGTATCCGTACTGCGGGTCGGGCACGTCCTCGACCTGGGGAGGACGGTTCGCGGTCGAGATGATCCGGTTGATCACGTTCGCCGCGTCGAGGTCGGGGTGCGCCGACCGCACGAGCGCGGCGATCCCGGCGACGATGGGCGCCGCGCCGCTCGTGCCGTTCCACGTCACGACGTCGCCCGTCGCCGAGACGCCGAGGAGCTGCTCGCTGGGCGCCGCGACGCCGATCGTGATGCCCTGCGTCGACGCGCCGACCGAGGCCACGCCGCGGGTGTCGACCCCGGCGACCGCGAGCACACCCGGGATGGTCGCGGGCGCGCCGACGACGGTCGTGCCGCTCGCCCGGTTCCCCGCTGCCACGACGACGACGACGTCGTGCTCGAAGGCGTACAGGAACGCGTCGTCCCAGCTCTCGTCCCAGTCGAGCGTGTTCGTCGTGAACGAGAGGTTGATGACATCGGCACCGTGGTCGACGGCCCACACCATCGCCTTCGCGACCTGCTCGTCGAACGGGACCGCCGCCGAGGAGCCGAAGCCGATCGAGATCGACAGCAGGTCCGCCTCCGGCGCGACGCCGATCATCCCGGTGTCCTCCCCTGTGCCGCGCCCGGCGGCGAGGGAGGCGACGTACGAGCCGTGGTTCTGGTCCTGCACGCCGACGGGCGTCCGGCCGTCCTCGGACCCGACGCCCGACACATCCGTGCCGTCGGCGACGGCGCCCTCGAACTCGACCGGACCCTTCGCGATGCCCGTGTCGATCACCGCGATCGTCGCGCCGGCCCCTCGCGTCGTCTCCCACGCCTCGTCGATGCCGTACTCCTCGAGCCAGTACTCGGCCGACCGGATCGGATCGTCGGGCTCGGGGGTCTCGGTGGGCGTCGGGGTCGGAGACGGGGTCTCGTCGTCGCCCTCGTCCTCGTCATCCGCCGTCGCGGGCGCGGCGACCGGCGCCGCGGGCGCCGTCTGCGCGAGCGCCGACGCCGACGCGGGAGCGGCCGCGCCCGCGAGCGCCAGGAGGGCGATGACGAGGGAGGCGACGCGTCGGGTCATGCAGCCGCGCCGGGATCCTCGCAGGCGCACCGCTCGGGCGACCACGCCGATCGCTCGAGGGCGAGATCGCCGATCGGGTTCGCTCCCGGACCGGCGGCCAGGGCGTGCCCGGCGAGCGCGTGCAGGCACTTCACCCGGGTCGGCATGCCGCCCGCGGAGATGCCGGCGATCTCGGGCACGTCGCCGAACTGCGCGCGGTCGGCGAGGTACGCCTCGTGCGCGCGGAGGTAGCCAGCGCGCACGTCCTCGTCCGTCTCGAGCAGCGCGGCGAGCTCGGGCATCAGCTGGTTGGCCTCGAGGCGCGACATCTCGGCGGTCGCCGCGGGGTGCGTGAGGTAGTAGAACGTCGGGAACGGGCTGCCGTCGGGAAGGCGCGGCGCCGTCGCGACGACGGTGGGGTTGCCGCACACGCAGCGCGCGGCGATGCCGACGACGCCGCGGGCCTCGCGCTGCAGCTGCGCCGAGACCACCTCGAGATCGACGGGGCGCACGGGCTCGAAGGGAGGAGTCGTCACCCCGTCAGGCTACTGGTCGGTGCTGGAGTCGGGCTGGAAGACGCCCCCGCCGTCGAGCGCGGCGTCCTCCTCGGAGACGGCGTTCTCGGTGAGCCCCGCGGCCACGACCGACCGGAGCATCTGGCCCATCCAGTCGTGCTCGGCCTCCTCGACCTCGGCGCTCACGGGGTCGGGCTCGCGCGGTTGATCGGCCTCCTCGAGGTCGTTCTCCACGATGTACACGACCTCCCCCGGGAAGCCGTAGAACAGGCGCTCCCGCGCCTGGGTCGTGATGTAGGCGGGGTCCTGCCAGCGGGAGCGCTCGCGCTCGAGCGCGTCGACCTCGTCCTGGCTGACCTGGACGGCCTCCTGCAGGAACGCGATCCGCTGGCGCTGCTCGAGGTACGTGCTCGCGGTCGGCACGAGCACGAACGCCGCGAGCACGACGAGGCCGAGCATGATGACCGTGAACCCGGAGAGGCGGATGCCGCCGAGCCAGCCGCGCACGTCGACAGGGCGGCCGTCCGCACGGCCCCGTCCGCGAACGGCGGAAGGGGGAGCCGATGGTCTTCTCGCCATGACTCCCCCTTCCGAGCGGGACTTTCGCCCTGCTTACGCCGTGAAGCGCGGGAAGGCGCTGCGGCCGGCGAACTTCGCTCCGGCACCCAGCTCCTCCTCGATGCGCAGAAGCTGATTGTACTTCGCGACACGGTCGCTGCGAGCGGGCGCGCCGGACTTGATCTGACCGCAGTTGACGGCGACCGCGAGGTCGGCGATCGTCGTGTCCTCGGTCTCGCCCGAGCGGTGCGACATCATCGCGGTGTAGCCGTTGCTCTGCGCGAGCGCGACCGCGTCGAGCGTCTCGGTGAGCGTGCCGATCTGGTTGACCTTGACGAGCAGCGAGTTCGCGACGCCCTTGGCGATGCCGTCCGAGAGACGCTGCGGGTTGGTCACGAAGAGGTCGTCGCCGACGAGCTGGACCTTGCCGCCGATGCGATCGGTGAGGGCCTTCCAGCCCTCCCAGTCGTCCTCGGCGAGGGCGTCCTCGATCGTGACGAGCGGGAAGTTCGCGAGGAGGTCCTCGTAGTACGACGTGAGCTCCTCGGCCGTGAGCTGCTTGCCCTCGAAGTGGTAGACGCCGTCCTTGAAGAACTCGGTCGACGCGACGTCGAGGCCGACGGCGATGTCCTTGCCCGGCGTGAAGCCGGCCTTCTCGATCGCGGCCATGAGGAAGTCGAGCGCACCGCGGTTGCTCGGGAGGTCGGGGGCGAAGCCGCCCTCGTCGCCGAGGCCCGTGGCGTAGCCGCCGGCCTTGAGCTCGCTCTTGAGCACGTGGTAGGTCTCCGTGCCCCAGCGCAGCGACTCGCTGAAGGTCTCCGCCCCGAGCGGCACGAGGAAGAACTCCTGCATGTCGACGCCCGTGTCGGCGTGCGCGCCGCCGTTGATCACGTTGAGCGCGGGGACGGGCAGCACGTGGGCGTTGGGGCCGCCCACGTAGCGGAACAGCGGCAGGTCGGCGCTGTCGGCGGCGGCCTTGGCGACCGCGAGGCTCACGCCGAGGATGGCGTTCGCGCCCACGCGCTTCTTGTTCTCGGTGCCGTCGACCTCGATGAGCGCCTGGTCGATGACGCGCTGCTCGCTGGCGTCGAGGCCCTCGATGGCCGGGCCGAGCTCGTCGATGACGGCGTCGACGGCCTTCTGGACGCCCTTTCCGGCGTAGCGGCCCTTGTCGCCGTCACGCAGCTCGTATGCCTCGAAGGCGCCGGTCGACGCGCCGGAGGGGACAGCCGCGCGCTGCACGATGCCATCGTCCAGCAGCACCTCCACCTCGACGGTCGGGTTGCCTCGCGAGTCGAGAATCTCGCGAGCGCCTACAGCCTCAATCAGTGCCACGGAAGTACTCCTTGTCGGTGGGTGATGCGGGGAGCGACGTCGATCCGCTGGCCAGTCTATTGCCGACGCGCGGTCGGTCCTGACCGGTCAGACGCGCACGGCGATCGCGAGGCCGTCCCAGCCCTTGACGCCGACCGTCTGCAGGCCGGTCGCATCGAAGCGGGGGTCCTCGCCCAGCATAGCCAGGCCGGCGCGCACGCCCTGGATCTGAGGGTCGTCCGTGTCGGCGTTCGCCACCTCGCCGCTGCGCCCGATGTTGTCGACCACGATGACCGCGCCGGGCTGCGAGAGCCGCGCCGCCCAGTCGAGGTAGACGGTGTTCGACTCCTTGTCGGCGTCGATGAAGACGAGGTCGAACGGCGCCTCGTCGGCGAGACCGGGCAGCACGTCGGCGGCGCGGCCGATGCGGATGTCCACGCGCTCCCCCACCCCGGCGGCGTCGACGTTCTCCCGCGCGAGCGCGGCGTTCGCCGGCTCGGCCTCGATCGAGATCAGCCGCCCGTCCGCGGGCAGCGCCCTGGCCATCCAGATCGCGGAGTAGCCGGCGAGCGTGCCGATCTCGAGCACCCGGCGCGCACGGGAGATCCGCACGAGCAGATGGAGCAGCTTGCCCGCGGCGGGCGCGACCTCGATGGGCCGAAGATGCGCGCGATCCTGCGACGCGAGCGTGGCGTCGAGCGCGGGGTCGCTCCCGACGAGGGTCTCGGCGAGGTAGCGGTCGACGGCGGCCCATGCGTCGGGATGCGAAGCGGTCATGCCCCGATTCTCAGCCCAGGAGGGCCCGGTCGTCGAGGGTCGCGCCCTTGATCTTCTGGAACTCGGCCAGGAGATCGGGAACCGTCAGCCTGCGCTTGCGCTCCTCCGTCGCCTCGAAGACGATGCGCCCCTCGTGCATCATGATGAGCCGGTTGCCGAGGGCGAGCGCCTGTTCCATGTTGTGCGTGACCATGAGCGTCGTGAGGCCGCCCTGCTCGACGATCCGCTGCGTGAGCCGCGTCACGAGGTCCGCGCGCTGCGGGTCGAGCGCCGCCGTGTGCTCGTCGAGGAGCAGGATGCGCGGCTGGGTGAAGCCGGCCATGAGCAGCGAGAGCGCCTGGCGCTGGCCGCCCGAGAGGAGCCCGACCTTCGCGTGGAGTCGGTCCTCGAGGCCGAGCTCCAGCACGCGCAGCTCCTCGCGGAAGCGCTCGCGCTGCTTCCGGGTGAGCCCGCGGCCGAGGCCGCGCGGCCTGCCGCGGCGCGCGGCGAGGGCGAGGTTCTGCTCGATCGTGAGGTTCGGCGCCGTGCCCGCCATCGGGTCCTGGAAGACCCGGCCGACGTACCGCGCTCGCTGGAACTCGCGGAGCCGGTTGACGCGGCGTCCGTCGATCGAGATCGTTCCGCCGTCGACGGCGATCCGCCCCGAGATCGAGTTGAGCAGCGTGGACTTGCCCGCACCGTTCGACCCGATGACCGTGACGAAGTCGCCCTCGTCGAGCGTGAGGTTGAGCCCGGCGAGCGCGCGGCGCTCGTTGACCGTGCCGGGGAAGAACGTCTTGACGATGCCGTCCATGACGAGCATGGCGGTCACCTCCCTCTCTCGGCGCCCGCGGGCGCCGCGACGGCGGGCTCGGGTTCGCGCGGCGCGACGCGTCCGCCGCGGCCGCGGAGCGAGGGGATGCGCTTGAGGAAGCCCCAGCGCGGCAGCAGCAGCGCGAGCACGACGAGCACGGCGGTGACGAGCTTCATGTCGTTGGGGTCGAGGCCCGCCCGCATCGCGAAGAAGATGATGAGCCGGTAGAGCACCGCGCCCAGCACGACAGCGAGGCTCGCGAGCCAGATGAAGCGCTGGCCGAACACGGCCTGACCGAGGATGAGCGACGCGAGCCCCACGAGGATCAGGCCGATGCCCATGCTGATGTCGGAGAAGCCCTGGTACTGCGCGACGAGCGCGCCGCAGAGCGCGACGAAGCCGTTCGAGATCGCGAGCGTGAGGATGGTCGTGCGATCGGTCGAGACGCCGAAGCTGCGGATCATCGGCCCGTTGTCGCCGGTGGCCTGGATCGCCAGCCCGAGGTTGGTCGAGAGGAACCAGTCGACCGCGAGCTTCAGCACGACGACGCCGACGAGGATGATCGCGACGCCGCCCCACGTGCCGAGCAGGTCGGCGTCGCGCAGCGGGGTGAACAGCGTGTCGGCGCGCAGGAGCGGCAGGTTGGCCGCGACGGTGGCGTCCTCCTTGGCCGTGCCCATGATCCGCAGGTTGATCGACCACAGCGCGATCATGGTGAGGATGCCGGCGAGCAGGCCGTCGATGCGGCCCTTCGTGTGCAGGACGCCGGTCACGGCTCCCGCGACGACACCCGCCGCGGCGCCGGTGAGGGTCGCGACGACGGGGTTCTGCCCCGTCGTGATCATCGCCGCGGCGACCGCCGCGCCCGTCGTGAAGCTGCCGTCGACCGTCAGGTCGGGGAAGTTCAGGACGCGGAACGTGAGGTACACGCCCAGCGCCATGACCCCGTAGACGAGGCCGAGCTCGATCGCGCCGATCATGCGCGTCCTCCCTGCCGGCTTCTACTCGACGGTCTCGGCCTGGTCGAGGATCTCCGCGGGGATCTCCACGCCCATGCGCTCGGCCGCACCCGGGTTGACGACGTAGGTGAACTCGCTGGCCGTCTCCACGGGCATGGTCGCGGGGTCGGCGTCCTCCTCGAGGATGCGCAGCGCCATCTCGCCGGTCTGGCGGCCGAGCTCGGTGTAGTCGATGCCGATCGTCGCGATCGCGCCGCTCTCGACCGTGCCCGCCTCGGCGGCGACGACCGGCGTCTTCTGGGTCTCGGCGACCTGGACGAGCGAGGCGAGTCCTGCGACGACCATGTTGTCGGTGGGCACGTAGATCGCGTCGACGTCGCCGAGCGCCTCCGTGGCCTGCGCGATGTCGTTCGCGGTGGTCACCGTCTGCGTGACGATCTCGATGCCGAGCTCGTCGGCGACCTCCTCGGCCGCGGCGACCTGGACCTCCGAGTTCACCTCGCCCGAGCTGTAGACGATGCCGACGGTGGCGGCGTCGGGCACGAGCTGCCGGAGCAGCTCGAACTGCTCGGCCATAGGCGCGGCGTCGCTCGTGCCGGTGATGTTGGCTCCCGGCTCCTCGTTCGAGTCGACGAGCTCCGCCGAGACGGCGTCCGTGACCGCCGTGAAGAGCACCGGGGTGTCGAGGATGGCCTGAGCGGCCGCCTGCGCAGCGGGGGTCGCGACCGCGAGGACGAGGTCGAGGTCGCTCGAGGCGAAGTTCTGCGCGATGGTGACGGCGTTCGCCTGCTCGCCCTGCGCGTTCTGCTCGTCGAACTCGACCGTCTCGCCCTCGACGTATCCGGCGTCGGCGAAGGCCTGCTTGAAGCCCTCGGTCGCCGCGTCGAGCGCGGGGTGCTGCACGAGCTGGCTGATGCCGATCGACAGCGCTTCCTCCCCGCCGCCTTCCGATCCGCTGCCGTCCGACGAGCAGCCGGCGAGGACGAGCGCCGCGCCTGCGGCGAGACCTGCGGCGCCGAGGCCACGGCGGGAGAACGAGGAGAGTCGCATGGATCGGGTCCTTCGGGTGAGGGGTCCGGCGCCGTGCCGGAGGTCGGGTGCGGCGTCGCGCCGTCCACAGAATCGTAACGGGCCCGCGCAGGCGCGACGTCACGCCCTCGCGCGCTCGGCGAAGCCGGCGAGCAGCGCCGCGGCCGTGTCGGCGTCGTCGACGGTGACGGTGAACGCCTTGCCGTTCGCCCGGGTGACCCGCAGCGCCTCGCCGGCGCGCAGCACGACGCCCCAGCCGCTGCCGACCGCATAGCGCCAGCCCCACCCGCCGTACTCGGCCATCGGATTCACCAGGACGACCTCGACCGCGCGGATGTCGGACGCGGAGATGCGCACGCGGGGCCAGCCGATCGGCGCGCGCACCGTCAGCCCGGCCTCGTCGACGCGAACGCGGAAGACGCACCCGACGCCGACGAGGAACGTCACGAGCGCCGCCGCGGCGATCGTGATCCAGGTGCCGCCCGAGAGCGCGCCGCGCTGTGCGAGATCGAGGGAGGCGGTCACGAGCGCGATCGCGATGACGGCCGCGGCGGAGACCGCGAGGAGCGCGATGCCGGCGGGCGCCATCGAGGCGGTGCGCGCCCAGACCGCGCGCTCGTGCGTCGCGAGCGCGACCGGACGAGGCCTCTCGCCCTCCTCGTGCGGAGGGTCGATCGTGACGAGCCAGGCCGCGATGCCGAGCGCGACCCCGACCGCGAAGCCCGCGGCCATCCCCCACCCGACCGGAGGCGCGTCCCGCGGGTCGTCCAGACCGACCTGGGCGAAGACGCTCACGGAGAGCCCGACGCCGAGCAGACCGACCTCCCACCAGATGACGGCGGCGAGCATGCGCAGGGACATGCGCTGCCCGTGTCGGCGAGTGCGTCCGCTCGCGCCCCCGCGCGCTCCGACGAGCGCGAGCCCCGCGACGACGAGCGTCGTCCCTCCCCCGACGAGCGCGGTCAGCAGCGGGAGGGTCCACGCCGGCCCGAACCCGTCGGGGCCGCCCGCGGCTCCCCAGTGGATCGCGGCCGGGTCAGGCAGCGCGGGCATCTGCGCGAGCTGCACGAGAGCGAGCGCGAGGTGCACGGCGAGCGGGACGCAGAGGCCCACCCAGCGGAAACGGCGGAGCGCCTCCTTCGCGCCGGTGTGCTGCGATGCGGTCATCGTCTCCTCCTCGAGGGTTCGGTCGGTTCAGAGCTCGGCCGCGCGCACGGCGGCCGCGAGCGTCTCGCGGGATACGCCGTGCTCGGTCGCCCGACGCACGAGCGCTCGGATGTCGGCATCCAGCGCCGCGAGCGGAGCCGCCGCCTCGGTCACCACGGCGCCGCGCCCGGGCCGCATCGAGACGAGCCCCTCGTCGCGCAGCTGGCGGTAGGCGTGGAGCACGGTGTGCAGGTTCACCCCGAGCGACGCCGCCACCTCCTTCGCGGCCGGGAGCCGGTCTCCGGGACGCGTGCGACCGGCGGCGGCATCCGAGCGGATGGACGCCGCGATCTGCGTGAAGACCGGCTCCTCGCGCGTCGGGTCGATGCGGATGAGCATGCAGTTATTCTAGCAGGACTATAACTTCAGACGCGCGCACCGTGCGCGTCGTCTCGCCGCCACCCGCGCCTCATATACTGCGGCGCATGACGCCCCCTCCCGCGCTCGCACGACGACTCGGCGTCGGCGACGCCGTCGCGATCGGCCTCGGATCGATGATCGGGGCCGGCGTCTTCGCGGTCTTCGCCCCCGCCGCGGCCGCCGCGGGCCCGTGGCTGCTCGCTGGGCTGGCGATCGCCGCGGTCGTGGCGTTCTGCAACGCGGCGTCGTCCGCGCAGCTCGCGGCCGTCCACCCCGTGGCGGGAGGCACGTACGCGTACGGCCGCGCCGAGCTCGGCGCGTGGTGGGGCTACCTGGCCGGATGGTGCTTCGTCATCGGCAAGATCGCGAGCTGCGCGGCCATGGCGCTGACCTTCGCGGCGTACGCGGCTCCCGCCGGCTGGGAGCGGCCCGTCGCCGTGCTCGCCGTCGCCCTTCTCGCAGGGATCAACCTGCTCGGCGTGACCCGCACGGCGCTCGCGACGAAGATCATCGTCGCGGTCGTGCTCGTGTGCCTCGCGGTCGTCGTCGCGGCCGGATGGGCCGCCCCCGCGGCCCCAGGCGGGGCGCAGACGCCGCCAGGGGTCGGGGCGTACGGCGTGCTTCAGGCGGCTGGCCTGCTCTTCTTCGCCTTCGCGGGGTACGCGCGCATCGCCACGATGGGCGAGGAGGTGCGCGATCCCGCGCGCACGGTCCCCCGGGCCATCCCGCTCGCCCTGGGCCTCGCGATCGCCGTGTACGCGGTCATCGCCCTCACCTCGCTGCACGCGCTCGGCGTCGAGGCACTCGCCGCCTCCCCCGCGCCGCTCGCCGACGTGGTCGCCGCCGCGGGGTGGGACGCGGCGCAGCCGGTCGTGCGCGTGGGCGCGGCGGCCGCTGCGCTCGGCGCCCTCCTCGCTCTCATCGCCGGGATCGGGCGCACGACCCTCGCGATGGCCCGAGAGGACGACCTCCCCCGCTTCCTCTCCGCCATCCACCCGCGCACGCGCGTGCCGCACCGCGCCGAGGCCGTGATCGCGCTCGTCGTGATCGCGATCGTCGCGTTCGCGGACCTCCGCGGCGCGATCGGCTTCTCGTCGTTCGGCGTGCTCCTCTACTACCTCGTCGCGAACCTCGCGGCCTGGCGACAGGGCAGCGCGGTGCGCCGCTATCCCCGCTGGCTGCAGGCCGTGGGGGCGGCAGGCTGCGTCGTCCTGGCGTTCACCCTGCCCTGGCAGAGCGTCGTCGCGGGCGTCGTCGTCGTGCTCGCGGGTGCGGCGTACCGTCTCATCCGCCTCGTGGCCGAGCGCCGGGCGTCGGCGGAGTAGGCGTCAGGAGAGGGGCTTGAGCTCGAGATCGTCGCGCTCGGCTCCCGCCGACACCGTCGCGAAGGCCGTGTAGCCGTCGGCGGAGGCGCGCTCGAGCAGACCCTTGAGGTTCTTCGTCCGCTGCTCGAGGCGCACGCGCGAGCCCTCCGCGACGAGCGCCGCCTTGAGGGCGAGCAGCTCGGCGACCGGGACGTCGCGATCGTGGACGAGCACGACCGCCTCGGCGGCGGCCGCCTCGGCGAGCGAGACGAGGTCGACGATCCGCTCGAAGCCGATCGAGAACCCGACCGCCGGCACGTCCTGCCCGAGGAAGCGGCCGATCATGCCGTCGTAGCGGCCGCCTCCGCCGAGCGAGTAGGACACCGACGGGTGGGCGATCTCGAAGATCGTCCCCGTGTAGTACCCCATGCCGCGGACGAGGAACGGATCGAACGCGAGGGGCAGCTCGGCGCCGACGGCGTCGGCGCCGCGGGCCGCGCCCACGGCTTCTCCGATGCCGACGAGGTGCGCGATGATCGCGTCGTCGACGCCCTCGGGCAGAGCCCCGCGGATCTGAGCCTCGCCGAAGGGCTCGTGCGCGCGCTGCGCGACCTGATCGAGGAAGGACGCGAGCGCGTCGGCCGCCTCGTCGGACGCCGCGCGCTCGCGCAGCTCGGCCACGACGCCGTCGGCGCCGATCTTGTCGAGCTTGTCGATCGTGATGAGGACGCCCGGGCGCTCCTCGACGGGGAAGCCGAAGAGGTCGAGCATGGCGTCCAGTGCCCGGCGGTCGTTGATGCGCACGCTCGCGCCCTCGAGCCCGAGCGCGTCGAGCGTGTCGAGCGTCGCGGTGATGAGCTCGGCCTCCGCGCGCGCCGAGGCGTCGCCCATGATGTCGATGTCGCACTGCATGAACTGGCGGTATCGGCCCTTCTGGGGCCGCTCGGCACGCCACACCGGCGCGATCTGCACCGAGCGGAAGACCGACGGCAGCTCGCTCCGGTGCGACGCGTAGAAGCGCGCGAGCGGAACCGTGAGGTCGTAGCGCAGCCCCAGGTCGCTCAGCTGGGCCGGATCGTCGGCCGCCGCGCGGACGCCGTCGGCGTCGAGGCCGCGGCGCAGGATGTTGAACGCGAGCTTCTCGTTGTCGCCGCCCACCCCGGCGTGCAGCCGGTCGTACTCCTCCATGACGGGCGTCTCGATCTCGTCGAACCCGTGCGCGCGGTAGCGCTCGCGGATGACGGCGAGCACGCGCTCGCGACGGGCCTTGTCAGCGGGGAGGAAGTCGCGCATGCCGCGCGGCGGATTCACGGAAGCCATAGCTCCCCCATTCTCCCACGACGGGTCAGCCGCTCTCGGCGTCTCGGACCTCCGTCTCGAGAGCGCGGACGGCCGAGCGCAGCGCGCGCTCGGCGTCCCAGCCGCGGGCGCGGGCGATCGCCACGACTCCGAGGAGGGTGGCGCCGAGCTCCTCCTCGGTCGCCGGCAGGATGTCGGGATCATCCTCCGCGATGGCCTCGGCCGCGGCGACCTCCTCGGCGAGCTCGAGCCCCACGCCGACCAGCTCGGCCTTCGCGAGGACCTTCTGGGCGAGCGCGAGTGCGGGCATCGCGTGCGACACGCCGTCGAGCACCGAGGTGCGCTCGCGCTTCTCGGCTGCCTTGGCGGCGTTCCACAGCTCGAGCACGCGCTCGGGCGTCTCCGCCGTCTCGCCCGCGAACACGTGCGGATGGCGGCGGATCATCTTGTCGGCGAGCCCCCGCGCGACGTCGTCGATCCCGAACGGCTCGTCGGGATGGTGCGAGGCGATCTCGGCGTGGAAGAGCACCTGCCACAGCAGGTCGCCGAGCTCCTCGCGCAGGGCCGCGCGGTCGCCGCTCTCGACCGCGTCGACGACCTCCGCCGACTCCTCGACGAGGTAGGGCACGAGCGCCTCGTGCGTCATGCCCTGCGTCCACACGCACCGCTCGTGCACGTCGCGCATGACGTCGGCCGCGCGCCCCAGCTCGTTCCCCGATCCGCTCATCCGGACATCCTGCCGCATCACGCCGACGTCGACGCGGCGAGACGCCGATGGTGCCGCGCGCGCAGCGACACGAGCACGGCAGACAGCGCGAGCGCGATCATCGACCCGCCGAGCACCCCGAGGATGGCCTCGTCGCGGAGGAGGGCGTCGTCGGCGAACGCGAGGTTCGACAGCAGCAGCGACACCGTGAACCCGATGCCGCCGAGGGTGCCCGCCGCGATGAGATCGGGCAGGCGGATCTCGGGCTCGGTCCCCTTCGGGCGGACGGCCATGGCGACCCCGCCGAAGATCGTGATGCCGATGATCTTGCCGACCGGGAGCGCGATGAGGATGGCCCACAGAGCCGGCGAGAGCTCGCTCGGGGAGACCTGCGGGATGACCACGAGCGCCGAGAAGAACGCGAAGACCGGCAGGATGAGGCCGTTGATCCACGGCTCGAGGACGTGGCGCGCCTGCAGGCCCTCCCCCTGGCGGATGGCGAGACCGAGCAGCACGCCCGCGATGGTCGCGTGGATGCCGCCCTCGAACACGAAGGCCCAGGCGGCGAGCGCGATGACCACCATGAGCGGCACGACGACGAGCTTGTTGCGGTCGGACACGAAGCGGCTCAGGGCGCCGAAGGCGACGATGAGCACCGCGCCGATCGCGAGGCTTCCGAAGTCGATGTCGGTCGCGAAGAGCACCGCGATGAAGACGATGCCGACGATGTCGTCGATGATCGCGAGCGCGAGGAGGAACACGCGCACCTTCGACGGCAGGCCCTTGCCGAACATCGCGAGGACGCCGAGCGCGAACGCGATGTCGGTCGCGGTCGGGATGGGCCATCCGTCGCGCGTGGCCGGATCCCAGGCGATGACGAGATAGATGACGATCGGCACGATCACACCGCCGGCCGCGGCGATGGCGGGCTTGAGCGCCTTGCCGACGGTGTTCAGCTGGCCGTTCGTGAGCTCGTACTGCAGCTCGATCGCGACCCCGAAGAAGAACACCGCGAGCAGCAGGTCGGCGACCCAGTGCGAGATCGAGAGGTCGAGCGGCGTTCCCGGCACCGCGAGATGGAGATGGCTGAAATCGAGCACCGCGGGGCCGACCGGGCTGTTCGCGACGACGAGGCCGACGATCGCGGCGCCGAGGAGGAGGAAGGCGGGGAAGCGCTCGGAGCGCAGGAGCTTGAGCATGGGATCCTTTCAGGACCGACCGGGGACCGGGCGCGATCAGCGCCCGCCGCCGACCAGACTTCCCGGCACACCGCCTCCCACCTTACGTCACTCGGCCGGAGCGTCCTTCTTCGGCGCCGGGAAGAGCGCGTCGAGCAGCTGCCCGACCCAGGCGATGAGCTCGGCGTCGCCGAGCGGCTCGCCGCCCGCCTGCGGAAGGGGGACGACCATGGCCTCTCCCCCGCTCAGGATCTTCGCGCCCGGGTGCAGGCGCTGCAGCCGGACCTTCATCGAATCGGGCAGGTTCGCCGGCGCGATGCGCAGATTGCGCCCCATCGCGACGACATCGGCGAGACCGGCCTGAGCCGCGCGGCGGCGCAGGCGCGCGACGGCGATGAGGCCGTCGACCTCGGGCGGCGGCGCGCCGTAGCGGTCGACGAGCTCCTCCACGACGAGGTCGATGGCGTCGTCCTTCGCCGTCGCCGACGCGGCCGCCGACAGCTTCTGGTACGCCTCGAGCCGCAGCCGCTCGCTGTCGATGTAGCTCTCCGGCAGGCGCGCCTCGACGGGCAGCTCGAGTCGCAGCTCGGTCGGCCCCTCGGTCTCCTCTCCCCGGAACGTCGCGACGGCCTCGCCGATCATGCGCAGGTAGAGGTCGAAGCCGACGCCCGCGATGTGGCCGGCCTGCTCGGCGCCGAGGAGATTGCCGGCGCCGCGCAGCTCGAGATCCTTCATGGCGACCTGGATGCCGCTGCCGAGATCGTTGTGCACCGCGATCGTCTCGAGGCGGTCGGCCGCGGTCTCGGAGAGCGGCTTGCCCTCGTCGTACACGAAGTACGCGTAGGCGCGCTCGCGACCGCGGCCGACGCGACCCCGCAGCTGGTGCAGCTGCGCGAGCCCGTACTTGTCGGCGCGGTCGATGATGATCGTGTTCGCGTTCGCGATGTCGATGCCGGTCTCGATGATGGTCGTGCAGACGAGCACGTCGAACTTGCGCTCCCAGAAGTCGTCGACGACCTGCTCGAGCTGGTTCTCGCTCATCTTGCCGTGCGCGACCGCGATGCGGGCGTCGGGAACGAGCTCGGCGAGATGCGAGGCGACCTTCTGGATCGTCGTGACCCGGTTGTGCACGAAGAACACCTGCCCCTCGCGCAGCAGCTCGCGTCGGATGGCCGCGGCGATCTGCTTGTCGTTGTGCGGGCCGACGTACGACAGGATCGGGTGGCGATCCTCGGGCGGCGTCGCGAGGGTGGACATCTCCCGGATGCCGGTGACCGCCATCTCGAGCGTGCGCGGGATCGGGGTCGCGCTCATCGCGAGGATGTCGACGTTCGTCTTGAGCTTCTTGAGGGCGTCCTTGTGCTCGACGCCGAAGCGCTGCTCCTCGTCGACGATGAGCAGACCCAGGTCCTTGAAGCGCACCTGCTCGGTGAGGATGCGGTGCGTGCCGATCACCATGTCGATGGACCCGTCCGACAGGCCCTGGATGGTCTCGCGCGCCTCCTTGTCGGTCTGGAAGCGCGACAGCGCGCGCACCTTCACGGGGAAGCCCGCGAACCGGTCCTGGAAGGTCTCGAGGTGCTGCTTCACGAGCAGCGTGGTCGGGACGAGCATCGCGACCTGCTTGCCGTCCTGGATCGCCTTGAACGCGGCGCGCACGGCGACCTCGGTCTTGCCGAACCCGACGTCGCCCGAGAGCAGGCGGTCCATCGGGATCGGGCGCTCCATGTCGCGCTTGACCTCCTCGATCGTCTGCAGCTGATCGGGGGTCTCCGCGAAGGGGAAGGCCTCCTCGAGCTCGCGCTGCCACGGGGTGTCCGGCCCGAAGGCGTGGCCCTTCGCCGCCATCCGCGCCGAGTACAGCTTGACGAGCTCGACAGCGATGTCGCGGACCGCCTTGCGCGCGCGGCTCTTCGCCTGCGCCCAGTCGCTCCCGCCCATCTTCGACAGCGTCGGGGCCTCGCCGCCGACGTACTTCGAGAGCAGGTCGAGCTGGTCCGTCGGCACGTACAGCTTGTCGCCCGGATACCCGCGCTTCGACGGCGCGTACTCGAGCACGAGGTAGTCGCGCGTCGTCTTCGTCGCGTTGCGGCCGCCGCTGGAGACCTCGCGCTGGGTCATCTCGACGAATCGGCCGATGCCGTGCGTCGCGTGCACGACGATCTCGCCCGGCTTCAGCTGAAGGGGGTCGACGACGTTCTTCCGCCGCGACGCGAGCTTCTTGACCGCGCGCGTGTCGCCGCCGATCGCCCTGCCGTAGAACTCGTTCTCGGTGAAGAGGGCGAGCTTCACGCCCTCGACCGTGAAGCCGCGCTCGATCGCGGCCTGCACGAGGGTCGCGACCCCCGGCTCCGGCGCCTCGACGAGGCTGTCGACGATGCGCGCCGCGAGCCCGCGCTCCGACAGCACGTCGCGTGCCCGTTCCACGAGGCCGATGCCCGACGCCGCGACGACCACCGACCAGCCGTCGTGCAGGAGCTGCCCGATGTGCGCGGTGGCGCCCTCGACGTTGCCCTGGAAGGTCGGCGTCGCGGAGGCGCGCACGCGGATCGCGTCTCGCGCGTCGGGCACGGCGTCGAGGTCGTCGTGCTCGGCGAGCTCGGCCGCGATCTCGGCCGCTCCCGAGTCGAAGGGGCTCAGGGTCCACCACACGCCGCCGACCGCTCGCACGTCGTCGCGCAGCTGGGCGAGGGTGAGGAAGTCGCCCGCGTCGAGGTTGATGGGCGCGCTCGCTCCGCTCGTCGCGGCGCTCCACGCCGCCTCGAGGAACTCGCGGTTCGTCTCGCCGAGGGTGATGGACCGCGACACCGCGCGCTCGGGATCGACGAGCGCGACCGCCGCGCCACGGGGAAGGTACGTCGGAAGCGACACGAGCGGCCCCGCGAGGACCGGCATGAGCGACTCCATGCCCTCGACCGGGATGCCCTCGCCCATCCGCTCGAGCATCTGGGCGATGCCGGGGTACTCGTGCTGCAGCTCGCGCGCGCGCTGGCGGATGTCGGGCGTCAGCAGGAGCTCGCGGCTCGGCACGAGCGAGACGGCCGCGACATCGCCGGGGAGCGAGCGCTGGTCGGCGACGGAGAAGGCGCGGATCTGGTCGACCTCGTCGCCGAAGAACTCGATGCGATACGGGTGATCGGCGACCGGCGGGAAGACGTCGAGGATGCCGCCGCGGACGGCGAACTCGCCGCGTCGCGACACCATGTCGACCCGGTGGTACGCGAGCTCGACGAGGCGCTCGACGACGGTCTCGAGCTCATGGCCGCGCCCTCCCGCGCGCAGCTCGATCGGGTGCACGTCGCCGAGTCCGCTCGCGATCGGCTGGATGGCGGCGCGGATCGACGCCGTCACGATGAGCGGCGAGGTCGGCCCGGAATGCGCGGCGGCGATGCGGCGGAGGGTCTCGAGCCGTCGGCCCACGGTCTCGGGGCTCGGGCTCAGCCGCTCGTGCGGCAGCGTCTCCCATGCGGGGAAGTCGAGCACCTCGGCCTCGGGCATCACCGACGACAGCGCGGCGCCGAGCGCCTCCGCCCGCCGCCCGGTGGGCGCGACGACGAGCAGGACGGGGGCGTGCCCGCTCGCACGGCGGCGCTCGAGGAGGCCGGCGAGCATCGGGGCGTCCAGTCCGTCGACGAGCGAGAGATCCGCATCGACGGCCGACGCGGCGAGCGCGTCGCGGAAGGACCCGTCCTGTTCCAGAGCACTGACGATTCCCTGAACAGTCACCGCAGAAGTCTAGTCGCGCCCTCCGACACGGGCACGACGGACATCCGCGCCCCGCCTTCCTAGGATGGGCGCATGAGCGCCGACCCGCAGCCGCCGTACCCGCCCGCTCCCGGCGACCACTCGCCGATCTCCCCCGGCGGCGTCACGCCCGGCCAGCAGCCCTCGGGCGCCTATCTCTATCCGCCGACCGCGCCGTACCAGCAGCCGGGGGATCCGCGCTTCGCCGCCATGGTCGAGGCGCCCGCGCCCGCGCCATCCGCCGCCCTCGGCCGCGTCGCGCTCCTCCTCGCGCTCGTGGCCCTCGTCGGCGGAACGCTCGTGATCGGCGTCTGCTGCTTCCTCGTCGGGGTGCAGGCCGGGCGCACGGACTTCGCGGCGGCGACCGAGTTCGACTGGTCGCTGCTCACGCCGGTGCGCGACGCCGTCCTCACCGGCGAGATCACCGCGTGGGTCGCCACGGCGCTCGGCGTGTGGGCGCTGATCCAGGGCATCGTCGCGATCGCACGACGACGCGGCAGGGGCGCGGGGATCGCCGCCGTCGTCATCGCCGCGGTCGCGCCCGTGATCGTCGCCACGTCCGCCGCGATCGGCTTCTCGATCGGGCTCGCCGCCGGCCTGGACCAGGCCGGATTCTGACCTCGCGCCCCGCCGATCAGGCCCGCGGGGCGTGGAAGCGCTGCTGCGCGGCCACGAGGCCGTCCTCCGCGAGCCGCTCGACGGCGTCGGCCGCGTCGGACACGAGGATCGGGAGCGTCTTGCGCTCGGTCGCGCCGAACGGGTCGAGTACCCAGTCCGCGGGGTCCTGACGGCCGGGTGGACGCCCGATGCCGACCCGCACGCGGGCGAAGTCCGGGGTGCCGAGCGCCTTCGCGACATCGCGGACGCCGTTGTGCCCGCCGTGCCCGCCGCCGGACTTGAGCTTGATGGTGTCGAACGGGATGTCCAGCTCGTCGTGCACGACCACGACGCGATCGGCCGCGAGCCCGTAGAACCGGGCGAGGCCCGCCGCGGGGCCGCCCGAGACGTTCATGAAGGTGTTCGGCTTGGCGAGCACGAGCTTCGCCGCGCCCGGTCGCAGCCACGTCTCCGCCACACGCGCGTTGGCCTTGTGCTGCCGGAACGTCGCGCTGCGGCGCGCGGCGAGCTCGTCGACGACCATCTGGCCGACGTTGTGCCGCGTCTGCTCATACCGCGGGCCGGGATTGCCGAGCCCGATGACCAGCCATGTCTCGGCCATCCTCATTCCCTCCTGGAGACGACGCGAGGGGGTGCGACCAGGTCGCACCCCCTCGCGTGGAAGATCCGCGTCACTCCGCGGCGGGTGCCTCTTCGCCCTCGGCGGCAGCCTCGTCCTCGACCGTCGCGCGCGGCGTGAGGATCGAGAGGATCTGGAGCTCCGGCTCGTCCGCGAGGACGGCGCCCTGCGGGAGCGCGATGTCGCCGGCCGTGATGACCGTGCCGTCCTCGAGGCCCTCGACCGAGACCTCGACGTGCTCGGGGATGTGCGTCGCCTCGACCTCGAGCTTGAGGGTCGCCGTCTCGAGGTTCACGATCGTGCCGGAGAACGACTCGCCGACGGTGGTGACGGGCACCTCGACGGCGACCTTCTCGCCCTTCTTCACGACGAGGAGGTCGATGTGCTCGATGACCTGGCGCACCGGGTCGCGCTGCACGTCCTTGACGAGCGCGAGCTCGGCGCGGCCCTCGACATCGAGCTCGAGCAGCGCGTTCGCGTGACGGACGATGAGCGCCGTCTCGTGACCGGGCAGCGCGACGTGCACGGGCTCGGTGCCGTGGCCGTAGATGACGGCGGGGATCTTGCCGGCGGCGCGGAGGCGGCGGGCGAAGCCCTTGCCGAACTCGGTGCGGACCTCTGCCGCGAGCTTGTTCTGGTCAGCCATGTGTCTGCTCCTCGTGGGACACGCGGCCGAGCGGAGCCGCATGAAGTTCTGTCGGAAGTCCTCGGCTCGAACGCTGCGCGTGAGGAGGGCATGGGCCCGCATCACCGCGTCGATCACGGATGCCCGTCTCGCGCACGCGCGGAGGCACCCCTCGCCGAGGTCGTCGTCCATGCTACCCGACGCCGGCGGTCGGGAGAACCGCGGATTCCCAGCCTCAGCCCGCGACGAACCCGCTCACCCAGCGGTCCATGCGCGCGTACGCCTCCTCGCGCGCGTCGCGCCGCGAGAGGAACACGTCGTGGAGCGCCCCCTCGATGCGCTCCACGGTGACGCTGCGGCCGAGCCGGAGCGACGCGCGCGCGATGTCGTCGACGACGAGGACCGAGTCGACGCGCGTGAGCTCGTCGGACCACCGCGTGGGCGGAGCGCTGCGCGCGGAGAGCAGGACGCAGACCGGGGCGGCGATCCCGAGGCCGGCCGCGACCCGCGCGTGCCCGGCCAGCACAGCGCTCAGCCATCCGGCATGGACCGTCATCGTCTGCTCGGGGCGCCAGAGCGGGTTCACCTCGACCGGGTCGTCGGGATCGGCCGCCTCGCGCTGGGCGCGGGAGTAGTAGCCCAGGTCGACCTGCGGCGCCGCGTCCATGGGGCGCCAGCGCGCCTGCATCTGCACGACGGGGGCGATCGCGGTGCGCACGCCGCTCAGCTGGAACTCGAGCCACGGGCTGTTGAGGATGAGCGCGCTCGCGACGTCGGGATGGCGCGCGGCCCAGAGGCTGAGCGTGAGGCCTCCGGTGGAATGGCCGAGCAGGACGAGGCGCCGCCCCACCGCGGGCTGCATCGCCGCAAGCGCCGCCGCGATGTCCTCGTCGTAGACGTCGAGGTCGGTCGTGTACCCGGGCGTCTGACCGGGCCGGAGGCTCCTGCCGTACTTCCGGAGATCGAGCGCGAAGAAGCGCGCGCCGCGATCGGCCCAGAAGCGCGCGAGCCGGCGCTGGAAGAAGTAGTCCGACCATCCGTGCACGTAGAGGACGTCGACGTCCTCGAGCGGACGCGCGCGCTCGAGGAACCGGCGCCGCCGCGGGAGGTGCCGGACGAGGGTGGCCACGACGTCGCCTTCGCCGTCGGCAGCGAGCGGCAGCTCGAGCTGCTCGAACCCCTCCCCCAGGATGTCCGGGGCCCACGCGCGCGCCGCCATGGGCCGAGCCTATCGAGGAGGGCCCGACGACGCCCGCGACTACGATGGAGGCGGCGCATCGCGCCGTCCTCGACCGTCCGCGCGCGCCCTGGAAAGGGCCGCGCATCTGCAGAAGGAGTCCCCATGATCGACGGCGCAGCCATCTCGCACGTGATCGCCTGGGTCATCGGCGGCATGTCCGTGACCTTCGTCGTGCTCGTCGCGGGCGCGATGTTCGCTCTCGGCCGGAGCTCGTACCGCAAGTGACGCCCTCCGCGCACTCACAACGTCACGGAGAGGCGCGTGAGGCGCGGGAGCACTACCCTGCATTACGTACGATCATTTCCCGTCCTCAAGGAGACGCGCGTGACTGACGCTTCATCGACCCCTGCCCTTGCGAACATCGGGGTCGTGGGCCTCGCCGTGATGGGCTCGAACCTGGCCCGCAACCTCGCGAGCCGCGAGGGCAACACGGTGGCCGTGTACAACCGCAGCCGCTCGAAGACCGACGAGCTCGTCGCCGAGCACCCCGAGGCCGGCTTCATCCCGGCGTTCTCCTACGAGGAGTTCGCGGCCTCGCTGTCGAAGCCGCGCACGGCGATCATCATGGTCAAGGCCGGTCGTCCCACCGACGCCGTGATCGACTCCCTCGTCGAGGTGTTCGAGCCGGGCGACATCATCGTCGACGGCGGCAACGCGTACTTCCCTGACACGATCCGCCGCGAGAAGGCCGTCCGCGAGACCGGCATCAACTTCGTCGGCGCGGGCATCTCGGGCGGCGAGGAGGGCGCGCTCACGGGCCCCTCGATCATGCCCGGCGGCTCGGACGAGTCGTGGGTCACGCTCGGCCCCATCCTCAAGTCGATCGCGGCGGTCGCCGAGGGCGAGCCCTGCGTCACGCACGTCGGACACGACGGCGCCGGCCACTTCGTGAAGATGGTGCACAACGGCATCGAGTACGCCGACATGCAGCTCATCGCCGAGGCGTACGACCTCATCCGCCGCGGCACGGGCAAGACGCCTGCCGAGATCGCCGACGTCTTCGCCGAGTGGAACAAGGGCGAGCTCGAGTCGTACCTCATCGAGATCACCGCCGAGGTGCTCCGCCAGGTCGACGCCGAGACGGGCAAGCCCCTCGTCGACGTGATCCTCGACCAGGCGGGTGCGAAGGGCACCGGCGCCTGGACCGTGCAGACGGCTCTCGCGCTCGGCGTGCCCGTGTCGGGCATCGCCGAGGCGACGTTCGCCCGCTCGCTGTCGTCGCACCCCGAGCAGCGCGCCGTGGCGGCGTCGCTCCCCGGCCCCGACGAGGAGTTCCGCGTCGACGACGTCGACGGCTTCATCGAGGACGTCCGCCAGGCCCTGTTCGCGTCGAAGATCATCGCCTACTCGCAGGGCTTCGACGAGATCCGCGCGGGCGCAGCGGAGTACAACTGGACGATCGACCTCGGCGCCGTGTCGAAGATCTGGCGCGCCGGCTGCATCATCCGCGCCCAGTTCCTCAACCGCATCGCCGACGCGTACGCCGAGCAGCCCGACCTCCCGGTGCTCGCGACCGCCCCGTACTTCGCCGAGGCGCTCACGCGCGGTCAGGCGGCGTGGCGCCGGGTCGTCGTCGCCGCGACGCAGGCGGGCATCCCCTCGCCGGCGTTCTCGTCGTCGCTCGCCTACTACGACGGCATCCGCGCCGAGCGCCTGCCCGCCGCCCTCGTGCAGGGGCAGCGCGACTTCTTCGGCGCGCACACCTACAAGCGCATCGACAAAGAGGGCACGTTCCACACGCAGTGGAGCGGCGACCGCACCGAGATCGAGGCCGAGGACACCCACTAGCACTCAGCGATGCTTCGGCTCGCTCGCTGCGCTCCCTCGCTCAGCACGGGTCTCCGCGAGCCGCCTCCGGTCGTTGAGCGAGCGCAGCGAGCCGAAACGCCTCAGCGAGCCGAAACGCCGCAGCGAGCCGACCCCCGCCCGGGGGTCGGCTCGCTCCGTCTCCGGCGCCGGTCAGGCCGGCGGGGCCTCGGCGGGCTTCGCGGGCAAGCGCACCTCGAACGTCGTGTCTCCCGGCGCGCTGCGCACGGAGATCTCGCCGTGGTGCGCCTCGACGATCGCCTTGGCGATCGAGAGCCCGAGGCCCGTCCCGCCGGTCTTGCGCGCCCGCGACCGATCGCCGCGCGCGAACCGCGTGAACAGCTCGCCCTGGAGCTCCTCGTCGATGCCCGGCCCGTCGTCGTGCACGGTGAGCACGGCGCGCGTCCCGCTCCCCTCGCCCTCGAGGCGCACCGCGAGCTCGACGTGCGTCCCCTCCGGCGTGTGCGTGCGGGCGTTCGCGAGGAGGTTCACCACGACCTGGGTGAGACGGCCGCGGTCGCCCGCGATGACGACGGGCTCCTCGGGCACCTCGACCGACCAATCGTGATCAGGCCCCGCCGCCTGCTGATCGGCGAGGGCCTCGACCGCGAGCTGGGTCAGGTCGACGGCGCCGAGCACGATCTCGTGCCCCTCGTCGAGACGCGCGAGGAGGAGCAGGTCCTCGACGAGCGAGGTCATCCGGATCGACTGCGCCTGGATGCGCTCGAGCGCCTGCTCCGACGTCTCGCTGAGCGACGGATCGCGCAGCGACAGCTCGGAGTAGCCCCGGATCGACGCGAGCGGCGTGCGCAGCTCGTGGCTCGCGTCGGCGACGAATCGGCGCATGAGCTCCTCGTTCCGCTGCCGTGCGTGCAGCGACGACTCGACATGGTCGAGCAGCGTGTTGAGGGCGGCGCCGACCTGCCCGATCTCCGTGCGCGGGTCGGCCTGCTCGGCCGGAACGCGCTCGTCGATCGACACGGATCCCTGGTCGAGCGGCTGCTGCGCCACGCGGGTCGCGGTCTCGGCGACTGCGCGGAGGGGGCGCAGCCCCGCGCGGATGACGAGGGTCGTCGCGATGCCGAGCAGGATCATCCCGCCGATCGTCGCGAAGAGGATGGTCGTCCAGAGCCGGCCGATCGTGCCCTGGACCTCGGCGGTGGGGAGGCCGATGACGAGCGACTGGCCGGTCTGCCGGATCACGGCCGTGCGGACGCGGTACGTGCCGAGATCGGACACCGCGACCGTCTCCGTGTGCGCCTCGCCGGTCATCGCCGTGACGACGTCGTCCACCTGCTCGGCGGTGAGCGCCGTGACGCTCCCCTCGCCCACGACCGCGCCCGTGATGCCGCCGTCGGTCTCGGCGACGAGGAGGAGCCCGCGCTCGACCGGCGGGCCGACGAGAGCCTCCGCGGCGGTCTTCCCCGACGCGAGCGCCCCGGCGACCTGGTGGTCGAGCTCCTGCGTGGCCGAGGCCACGCGCTCGCTCAGCTGCTGGTCGAGGACGCTGCTCATGATCGCGCTCGTGAGGGTCGTGATGATCACGAGGATGACCGACACGATCGACACGATCGTGATCATGAGGCGCGCTTCGAACGTCAGCTGCCGGCGCGGCGGCGCGGCCAGCTCGTCGCGCGGCGCGTCGGTCACTGCGGTGCCTTGATCATGTAGCCGGCCCCGCGCACCGTGTGGATGAGCGCCTCGCGTCCGGCGTCGATCTTCTTGCGGAGGTACGAGATGTAGAGCTCGACGACGCTCGACTTGCCCCCGAAGTCGTAGTGCCAGACCCGATCGAGGATCTGCGCCTTCGAGAGCACGCGCCGCTGGTTGCGCATGAGATAGCGCAGCAGCTCGAACTCGGTGGCCGTGAGCTCGATCGGCGTCCCCGCGCGCTCGACCTCGTGGCTGTCCTCGTTGAGCGTGAGGTCGGCGACGCGCAGGATGGGCTCGACCTCGGCCGCGAGGGCCGTGCCGGAGCGGCGCATGAGGGCGCGCAGACGCGCGACGACCTCCTCGAGGCTGAACGGCTTCGTCACGTAGTCGTCGCCGCCGGCCGTCAGTCCCGCGACCCGGTCGCTCACGGCGTCCTTCGCCGTGAGGAAGAGCACGGGCACGTCGTTGCCGTTCTGGCGCAGCCGCTGGAGGACGCCCATCCCGTCGAGATCGGGCATCATGACGTCGAGGATGAGCGCGTCGGGATCGAACTCGCGCACCGCCTGGAGCGCCTCGAAGCCGCTGCCCGCTGCGCGCACCTCCCAGCCCTCCATGCGCAGCGCCATCGACAGCAGGTCGGTGAGCATCTGCTCGTCGTCGACGACGAGGACGCGCACGGGGCTGCCGTCGGGACGGGTGAGGGCGGGCGACGGAGTGCGAGCGGGCGTTGTCATGCGACCCATTGTGCTCCGCTTCCTATGGGTCTGCTATGGCACGCGCTATGCGCGGGCTGTGAGTGCGCGCGGCGCCGCATAGCCCGTTCATATGCCGCTCATGCCCCCTCCATCGCCGCGCTCCCTACGGTCGCAGCTGGCCGCTCGCGGGGAGCGGCGAAGGGAGATCCATGTTCGGAACGTACCTGCGACGAGAGCTCGCGGGCCGGAAGCGGCAGACGATGATCGTCGCCTCCGGACTCGCGGTGGCGATCGCGCTCGTGATCATCGTGAATGCGCTGTCGGCCGGCGTCCGCGACGCCCAGAACGCGGCCCTCGAGTCGGTCTACGGCGTCGGCACCGACCTCACGGTCAGCGGGGCGGCGGCCGAGCCCGGCGAGGGCCGCGGCCAGCGCTTCGAGTTCGGCGAGGACGACGGCGAGACCGCCGAGGACGGGACCACGCAGGTGAGCCAGTCGCGCCTCGCCGTCGAGATGGGCCGGAGCACACTCGCGTCGTCCGCGGTCGAGACGGCGGCCGGCACCGAGGGCGTCTCCGCCGTGTCGGGCGCGCTCGCGCTCACCAACCTCACGTTCGACGGCGAGCTGCCGAGCGCGCCGGAGGACGCCGGGGACGCCACGCAGGCCGCGCCCGCGGAGGGAGAGGCGCCTCCGGGCGGCGGAGGCGGGGGCTTCGGCGGCGGCGCCTTCGACCTCGACTCGATCAGCGTCCTGGGTGTCGACGACGCCGCGACGACGGTGGGCCCGCTCTCGTCGGTCGAGGTGTCCGACGGGCGGGCGCTGGAGGCATCCGATGCGGGTGCCGCCGTCGCCGTCGTCGACGCGACCTACGCCTCGACGAACGAGCTCGCGGTCGGGGACGCCGTCGAGCTGGGCGGCGAGGAGTTCGAGATCGTTGGGATCGCGGCGTCCGCGACCGACTCCGCCGACACCGCGGCCGACGTCTTCATCCCGCTCGACATCGCGCAGGAGCTCTCGGGCGCGGGCGACGTCGTCTCGACCGTCTACGTGCAGGCCGCGTCGGCCGGCGACATCGCCGCCGTGCAGGCCGCCCTCGAGGAGGAGCTGCCCGAGGCGACCGTGAGCTCGCAGTCCGACCTCGCGTCGACGGTCTCAGGGTCGCTGTCGAGCGCCTCGAGCCTCATCTCGAGCCTCGGCACGTGGCTCTCGGTCATCGTGCTCGCGGTCGCCGTGCTGCTCGCGGTGCTGTTCACGCTCTCCGGCGTCTCGCGCCGCACGCGCGAGTTCGGCACGCTCAAGGCGATCGGATGGACGAACGCGCGCGTCGTGCGCCAGGTCGCCGGCGAATCGGTCGTGCAGGGGCTCATCGGCGGCGCGGCCGGCGTGGCGCTCGGCGTGATCGGCGCCGTGATCATCGACCTCGTGCGGCCGACGATCTCGACGTCGTCCGCTGCGACGGCCGCCGGCCCCGGTGCGGCAGGCGGCATGGGCGGTCCGTTCGGCGCGATGGCCGAGACCGCGAGCGACATCGCGCTGACGGCACCGCTCGACGCCGTCGTCATCATCGCCGCCGTGGCTCTCGCGGTCGCCGGCGGCCTCGTGGCCGGGGCGATCGGCGGATGGCGCGCCGCGCGCCTGAGCCCCGCCGAGGCGCTGCGCTCGGTCGGCTGAGCGCGGACGGAACAGAGGAGAACATCATGACCACGCTGTATGCGCTCGAGGGCGTCCAGAAGACCTACCGGGCGAAGGGGCGCGAGATCCGCGCGCTCGCCCACGTCGATCTCACGATCGAGCAGGGCGACTTCGTCACGATCCAGGGGCCGACCGGCGGCGGAAAGTCCACGCTGCTCCAGCTGCTGGGAGCGCTCGACACGCCGACGAAGGGCTCGATCTCGATCGCCGGATCCGAGCTCGGCCGGGCGTCAGCCGGGGAGCTCAGCGCGCTCCGCGCGGGCGAGATCGGCTTCGTCTTCCAGGGGTTCAACCTCATCCCCACCCTGACGGCGAGGGAGAACGTCGCCATGGGTCTCGAGCCGCTGCGCCTGCCGAGGGACGAGCGCGACGCGCGCGTCGCCGAGGCCCTCGCGCAGGTCGGGCTGGCCGAGCGCGCCGACCATCGTCCCGCTGAGCTGTCGGGCGGCCAGCAGCAGCGCGTCGCGATCGCGCGTGCGATCGCGAAGCGCCCCCGGGTGCTGCTCGCCGACGAGCCGACCGGGAACCTCGACGAGCGCACGCGCGACGAGATCATGGACCTGCTCGAGCGCCTGAACGCCGATGGCCTGACCCTCGTCCTCGTCACGCACGACTCGGCCGTCGCCCGTCGCGCCCGTCGTCGGCTCCGCCTCGACCACGGCGCCGTGCACGACATCACCCGGCGGTGAGCCGGGCCGAGCGGCGGCGCGCCCCTCTCGTCCGGCGCGCCGCCGCTCGGCGTCAGTAGCCGGCGAAGGCGTCGGTCGTGAGCGACCGCGCCCTGCCGAGCGCGGGCGCGAGATCGGCGATCAGGGCCGGCGGGCCGGAGACGTACGCGTGACGGGCCGCGATGTCCGGGACCGCGGCGGCCAGGCCATCCGCCGTCAGCCGCTCCCCTCCTGCCCACGCCCAGTGCGCGGGCAGGCCCGCGGGCTCATCCGGGGTGAACACGACCGTCCGGACGCCGGTCTGCTCGAGCTCGCGTCGATACGCGAGCTCGTCGGCGCGGGAGGCCACGAGCACGAGCACGGCATCGCGCCGCGCGCCCGAGAGCTGCAGGTGCCGCAGCTGCGACACGAAGGGCGTCACGCCGATGCCGGCGGCGACCATCAGCACCGGCGCATCCGCCGACCGCGGCAGCACGAAGTCGCCCCACACTCCCGTCACCGCGAGCACGTCGCCCTCGCGCGCCTCCGCGAGGGCGCGCTTGTAGCTGGAGCGCGCTCCCCCGCGGCTCTCGCGGAAGGCGATGCGGATGGTCGGGAGCTCCTCAGGCGCAGAGGAGATCGAGAACTCGCGGCGCGTCCCGCGCGCATCGGGCCGACGGTGCGGCACGTCGAGCTCGAGGTACTGGCCCGGCACGAAGGCCAGGCGCCGCTGGGCGGCGAACGTCAGCTCCTGAACCGTCGGCGTCAGGGCGACGCGCCGGACGAGGATGAGACGGACGGCGCCGCGCGCCGCGAAGGCGAAGGCGATGAGGTTGCCGATGAGGAGCGCGCGCTCCTGGCCGAGAGTGATGATCCCCAGCGGAATCGGCCAGCCGGCGAGCACGCCGACCACGACCGCGACGAGGTACTGCTGGCGTCGGCGCGGCGGGAGCGTGAGCGGCTCGGACAGCATGAACGCGCCGAGGAAGAGGAAGGGCGACTGCACGACCAGGCCCTGCAGCAGGCTCTCGAGCGGAAGCGAGAGACCGGCGGCGAGGAGCTGCACGATCGTGCGGGCGGCGCCGACGACCATCGCCACGACGAGGAAGAGGCCGACGACGCGGAGCTTCTCGGTGCGCCAGAGCACGAGGACGGCGAGGACGAGGAGCGGGGCGAAGAGCGCGGGGGTGCCCACCCACCACGCCGAGGTGGTGAGCGTCGAGAGCGTCGCGACCGTCGCCCCGACCGCCGCGGGATTCAGGATGTGGCGCCCGCGCCAGACGATCAGGTACTTCGAGAGCGACGCGGCCGCCGCGGCGATCGCCGCGCCCGCCAGGCCTGCGGCGTCGAGCCCGGGGCGCACGACGAAGAGCAGGATGCCCGCGGTGATGAGCGTCGATTCGGGCCGCCAGACGAGCCCGAGGATGCGGTGCGCGGTGGCGTCGACGATCGCGCCGACGCCGACGAGGACGGCGGCGGTCGCCAGGAGGGCTCCCGGCGAGGGCAGCACCAGGCCGAACACGGACAGTGCGAGCGCGATGGCCGCGAGCACCGCGAGGGCGACGAGGACGAGCCGGTACATCGAGAACCGCCCGAGCGCGCGCATCCCCCGCTGATAGACCGAGGTGAGTCGTCCGATCATGTGAACAGCTCCGCTTCTCCCCGCTCCCCGCGGGAGCCCCAGGACCACTCGGCGCGGCCATCCGACAGCACGCGCACCCAGTGCACGCCGTGCGCGTGCGCGTACTCGGGCCCGCCGTCGAAGAACAGCGCGGTCGCGGCGGCGTCGGCGACCATCGCCGTGGGGGCGATCGCCCACGTGGCGACGACCGTGCGCACCGGAAGACCCGTCCGCGCATCGAGAACGTGGTGGAGCCCGTCGCCCCACGTGCGGCGGTTGGCCGCCGACGCGCACAGGGCCTCGTCCTCGACGGTCACGATGCCGATCGCGCGCCGCGGGTCGTAGGGGTGCTCGAGGGCGACGCGACGGCGGCCGCGGACCCGCAGGTCGCCGCTCGCGTCGACGACCCCCTCACCCGGAACGCGGTCGACGACGAGATCGACGAGGCGCCCCTTGCCGAGCGCCCCCACGTCGACGACGCCAGGGCCGCGCAGGCGGAGCTCGCCGTCGCCCCACGTCAGCCGCGCACGCCAGTCCGCCGGAGCCGGGAGGGGCTCCCCCGCGCGCAGGCTGTACGACGCGTCGTACCCCAGCTGCTCGAGCGAGCCGCCGACGAGCGGGTTCACCGCGCCATCCGTCGCCGCGGAGAGCTCCGCGCACGCGTCGAGCATCGCCCCGGCGTCGGGCGGCGCCGGCGCAGCGCCGCCCGCGGGGGCGAGCCGGGAGACGAGGGAGTCGGGGCGGAAGCGCGACCAGGTCGCATCGAACGCCTCGACCTCCGCGGTCACCGCGTCGCGCACGTGCGCGTCGAGCGGCTGCGCCGACTCGATCTCCCAGCTCGTGCCGATGGCGTCGAAGCGCCACACGGCCGACGCGGACACGTCAGACCGCCGCGTCCTGCTTGATCTGCTCGATCGCCGCGTTGAAGCCGCCGCTCGTGAGCGACGACCCGGCCACGCGGTCCACGGCGAGGTCATCGAGGGCGACCCCCACGACCTCGTCGGCGATGCCGGCGATGAACTGGGACTGGTACTGCCGGCTCTCGGCCGCCTGCGGGTCGCCGGTCACCTCGACCGCCGTCACCACGTCGTCCTCGATCGTCACGGTCACGCTGACCGTCTCGACCGTCTCCGGAGTCTGGTAGCTGCCCTCGGCCGTGTAGGTGCCGTCGGCGTACGCCACCGTGCCCGAGTCGGTCGCCTGGCCGCTCGACGCGTCCGTCGTCGCGGTCTCGTCGTCCGCGGTGGCTCCCACGGTGACGGCGCCGCAGCCCGCGAGCGCCACGACGCCCGCGACTCCTGCGAGTGCGGCGCCGGTGCGAATGGATCGGTTCATGTCGGTCCCCTGTTCATCGGTGCCGCGGTGCGGCCGTGTGAGGCAACCCTAACCAGGCACGATGCGGGAACCGCTTCGCGGACCTTATGAGTCTGCTGTGACGGTCGCTCAGGCGGCGCCGTCGAACATGCTCGTGACCGATCCGTCGTCGAACACCTCGCGGATGGCACGCGCGAGCAGCGGCGCCGCGGAGAGCACCGTGAGCTTCTCGAAGCGGCGCTCCGGCGGGATCGGCACGGTGTCGGTGACCACGACGCGGTCGACGGACGCATCCTGCAGCCGCTCGACGGCGGGGTCGCTGAAGATCGCGTGGGTCGCGCCGACGATGACCTTCTTCGCGCCGTTGGCCTTGAGCGCCTGGGCGGCCTTCACGATCGTTCCGGCCGTGTCGATCATGTCGTCGACGAGGAGGCACGTGCGGCCGGACACCTCGCCGACGATCTCGTGCACGGAGACCTGGTTGGCGACCTTCGGGTCACGGCGCTTGTGGATGATCGCGAGCGGCGCCGAGAGGCTGTCCGACCACGTGTCGGCGACGCGGACGCGGCCCATGTCGGGCGAGACGACCGTGAGCGTCTCGCGCTCCTCCTCCGTGAGGGTGTCCTCGAAGTGGCGCAGCAGCACCGGCTTCGCGAAGAGGTGATCGACGGGACCGTCGAAGAAGCCCTGGATCTGGGAGGCGTGCAGGTCGACGCTCATGATGCGGTCGGCGCCGGCCGTCGCGATCAGGTCGGTGACGAGGCGCGCCGAGATCGGCTCGCGGCCGCGCCCCTTCTTGTCCTGGCGCGAGTACGGGTAGTACGGCACGACCACGGTGACGCGCTTCGCCGACGCGCGCTTGAGGGCGTCGAGCATGATGAGCATCTCCATGAGCTCCTCATTGACGCTCTGGCTGAACGACTGGATGAGGAAGACGTCGCTGCCGCGCATCGAGACCTCGAAGCGCGTGTAGATCTCACCGGACGCGAAGGTGCGGTGCTCGGTCGGCGCGATGCCGATGCCGAGCTGCTCGCCGACGGCCTGGGCGAGCTCGGGGTGCGAGCGCCCCGCGACCACCACCAGCCGCTTCTTCGTCTTGGTGACGACTCCCGGGGCGATGCCCCGTTCGAGGTCGAGGTCAATGGTCTTCTTCGTGCGCGCCATCGGCTGCTTTCTCCGCCGCTCGGGCACGAGCCGCGGCCTCTGCCGCTGCGGTGCCCGCCCTGTTCGTCTCGACCCACCCGGCGATGTTCCGCTGGGGTGCCACGCTGAGAGCGAGAGCGCCCGCCGGCACATCCTTGCGGATGACCGCGCCCGCTCCCGTCTTCGCGCCGTCACCCAGTGTAACGGGGGCGACGAAGACGTTGTGCGAGCCGGTGTGCACCTCGTCGCCGATCACGGTGCGGTGCTTGGCGATGTCGTCGTAGTTCGCGGTGATCGCGCCCGCGCCGAGGTTGACCCCGCGGCCGATCGTCGTGTCGCCGACGTACGAGAGATGCGGCACCTTGCTGCCCTCGCCGATCGTCGAGTTCTTCACCTCGACGAACGTGCCGACCTTCGCGTCCGCCGCGAGCTCCGCTCCGGGGCGCAGGAACGCGAACGGACCGACGGTCGCCCCCGCGCCGATCACGGCGAGCGTCGCGTCGGTGCGCCGGACGGTCGCGCCCTCGCCGACCTCGCAGTCGAGGAGGGAGGTGTCGGGGCCGATCGTCGCCCCCTCGCCCACGCTCGTCGCGCCCAGGATGAAGGTGCCGGGCAGCACGGTCACGTCAGGGGCGAGCGATGCGGTGTCGTCGATCCACGTGGACGCGGGGTCGAGGATGGTCGCGCCCTCGACCTGCCAGCGGCGCACGATGCGCGCATTGAGGATGGCCGCGGCCTCCGCGAGCTGCACGCGGTCGTTCACGCCGAGCGCGATGCGCGCGTCGGGTGCCGTCTGGGCGGCGACGCGTGCGCCCTCCTCGCGGAGCAGGCGGACGACGTCGGTGAGGTACATCTCCCCCTGCGCGTTCGCCGTGCCGATCCGCGCGAGCTGCGCGCGCAGCGCCGGCGCGCGGAAGACGTAGACGCCCGCGTTGATCTCGGCGATGGCGAGCTCGTCGTCGCTCGCGTCCTTCTGCTCGACGATGCGGGCGACCGCGCCGTCGGCGTCGCGGACGACGCGCCCATAGCCCGACGGATCGTCGAGCGACGCGGTCAGGAGGGTCGCCTCGGCGCCCGAGCTGCGGTGCGTCTCGATGAGCGACGCGAGAGTCTCCGCATCGAGCAGCGGCACGTCGCCGCTCAGCACGAGGACATCGCCGCCGAACGAGTCCGGGAGGTTCTCGACCGCGACCTGGACCGCGCGCCCCGTTCCCGGGATGTCGTCCTGGTCGACTGGCTCCACGCCGGGGAAGTCGGCGATCGCCTCGACCACCCGGTCGCGCTCGTGGCGCACGACGACGCGCGTCACGACCGCGTCGAGCTGCTGCGCCGTGTGCAGGACGTGCCCGACGAGGGGACGACCGCCGATCCGGTGCAGCACCTTCGGGAGCTTCGATCTCATGCGCGTCCCCTGCCCCGCGGCCAGGATGACGATCGCCAGTTCGCTCTGTGTCACGTGGTTCTCCGTCACGTCGCTCTCCGTCACGCTCCGCCACCAGGATTCGAACCTGGTCCTCACAGCTCCAAAGGCTGTCGTGCTGCCGTTACACCATGGCGGACCACGGCCCCTGGCCGCCCCACAAGTCTGCCACGTGGCGTCGTCGGGCTCGGGTCGTCGGCCGGCGTCAGACCGATGGCGCGCGTGCGTGATACTGGACGGATGGCCACGGATACCGACGAAGTCGACCGCATCGTGGGCGCCTGGGCGACGCAGCGCCCCGATCTCGACTTCTCGCCGATGGAGGTGCTCTCGCGTGTCGACCGCCTCTCGCGGCATCTCGACCGCGCGCGCCGCGAGGCGTTCAGCCGGACGGAGATCGAGCCGTGGGAGTGGGATGTCCTCTCGGCCCTGCGCCGGGCCGGAGCCCCATACCAGCTGAGCCCCAAGCAGCTGCTGCAGCAGACGCTCGTGTCGAGCGGCACCATGACGAACCGGATCGACCGCCTCGTGACGCGCGGGTTCGTCCGCCGGGAGTCCGACCCCGGCGACGGACGCAGCGTGCTCGTCACGCTCACGGACGACGGCCGCACGCGCGTCGACGCCGCCATCACACGACTCATGGACGCCGAGGCCGAGCTGCTGGGCCGCCTGTCGGCGGCCGAGCGGACGCGGCTGGCCGCGCTGCTGCGCCGCCTCAGCCTCAGCTTCGACGGCGGGGTCTGACCGAGCTCAGCCCTCGACGTCGAGCCGCTCGAGCTGCGCGGCCGTGAGCTCGAGCGCGACGGCGTCGAGAGCGGCGTCGAGCTGGTGCAGCCGGCTGCCGCCGAGGATCGGGCGGATGCCCTGCGACACGAGCCACGCGAGGACGACCTGCCCGCGGGTCGCGCCCGCGTCACGGGCGACCTCGTCGAGGGCCTCGAGTCGGCGCGCGTTGCCCGGGTGGTCGTATACCGGGTCGATCTCCTTCTCCGGGTCGTCGTAGGCGCCTCCGAGGAGGGGTGTGTAGGCCCAGATCTCCATGCGGTGCTCGCGCGCGATGTCGCGCTGCTCGTCGCTCAGGAGGCCGAAGGGGTGCACGACTCCCGCCGGCCGCACGCCCGGGCGCGCCCGCAGGTAGGTCGCGTTGAGCTGGAGCGCGTCGATCGGGAGGGCACCCGACGCCGATGCGTGCCGCCTCGCGCGCTCGACACGCCAGGCCGGATGGTTCGACGCCCCGACCCTGCGCACCTCGCCGCGCGCGACGAGCTCCTGCAGGGCGTCGACGGTCTCCTCGATCGGCGTCTGCCGGTCCTCCTGATGCAGCCAGAGGAGATCGACGGAGTCGACGCCGAGGCGCGAGAGGCTTCCCCGGAACGCGTCGTGGATCGCGCGACGGCTCAGGCCCGCGCGGTGCTCGGGCCAGGACCCGGCCCAGAGCGGCTCGGCGCCGACCTTCGTCGAGAGGCGGACGCGCTCGCGCATGCCCGGCCGTGCCGCGAGCCACCGGCCGAGGACGGTCTCGCTCGCGCCGCCGCGGCCATCCGTGCTCTCCCAGAACGCATAGCAGTCGGCGGTGTCGATCCACTCGCCGCCGCGTTCCACGAAGCGGTCGAGAAGGGCGAAGGACGCCTCGTCGTCGAGACGGGTTCCGAAGGTCATGGCGCCGAGGACGAGGGGCGTGGTGGTGACGGTCATGAGGACACGATGCGACCTGGAGCGCGCTCCAGGTCAAGCGCTATCGTGCGAGCATGACGACCTACTCCCCGGCAGAGGCCTCCACGCGCTCCGGCCTCTCCATCGACACGCTCCGCTACTACGAGCGCGAGGGGATCCTGCCGCCGGTCGCACGAGACGGCGGCGGAAGGCGCGTGTACACCGACGGCGACCTGTCGACGCTCGACTTCCTCAAGTGCCTGCGCGACACGGGGATGCCGATCGAGCGGCTGCGCCGATACGGAGAGCTCTGCCGCGACCCGTCCACCCTGCGCGCCCGCGTCGACCTGCTGCGCGAGCACGCGGACGACGTCGATGCGCAGCTGGAGCTCCTGCGGCAGCGCCGCGCGAGACTCGACGAGAAGATCGCGTGGTACGAGGAGCAGATCGGCGCGTGATCGACGACGCCCGGAACGCCGCGACGGCCGACGCGCTGGCAGACGGACGTGCGGGAGCCTCGCCGGATCCGATCCGACGAGGCTCCCGTGCGCGATCGGCCTCACGGCCGCGAACTCACTCCTCCTCGTAGGAGCCGCTCTGCTCCGAGGATCCGCCGAAGGACGACTCCGATGACGAGTCGCCGCCGTACGAGGAGCCGCTCCCCTCGCCCGACGACTCGCTGCCGTAGGAGGACTCGGACGACTCGCCCGACGACTCGCTGCCGTAGGAGGACTCCGACGACTCGGACGACTCCCCGCCGTACGAGGAGTCTCCCGTCGACTCGCTGCCGTAGGACTCGCCCGACTCACCGCCGTACGACGACTCCGACGACGACTCCCCGCCGTACGAGGACTCGCTTCCATACGACTCGCCGGACGACTCGCTTCCGGTCGACTCGCCCGACTCGCCGCCGTACGACGACTCCGACGACGCGCCGCCGTATGACGAATCCGACGACCCCCCGTCGTAGGAGCCGCCCTGCTCCGACGACTCGCCGTACGACTCCGAAGCCTCTCCGGAGTACTGGTCACCCGACCCGAACTCCTCAGCCCCCTGCCCCTCGGACTGGTCGTTCTGCCCGAACTGATCCGAATTGCTCATGTTGTTCCCCCAACTGATCTGGATGTGAACGGCGCCGACGACGAGCGGTCGTCGTCAACCGACGCGAGCACGCCGATCCGAGCGATTCCCCCTCGCCTGGGTCAGGAAGACCCCGGCTCCCCCAGGCCTACTCAGGGCGCACGGGAGCGTCAACCCCTCCCGCGCACTGTTCCCCGAACCTTCAGGCAGCTGCCCGCTCGTACACCGCGCAGGCTCACCGGGCAGCCCCTCCTCCACCGTTCAGAAGGGTGGCGGGTCGCCGTCGTGGATGAAGCGGACGACGGGCGGCGGCACGTCGGTGCAGGTGCGTCCCGTCGGCGACGTCCATTCGAGGACGCCGCCGGGTCTCTGCACGACCGTCCATGCGGAATGGTGCTTGAGGGTGTGATGGTACTCGCAGAGGTAGGCGAGGTTGCACACGCAGGTGGGCCCGCCGAGGCAGTGATCGATCGTGTGATCGGCGTCGGAGAGGCGCTTGCGGATGGGGCGACGGCATCCGGGGAACCGGCAGTGCTCGTCGCGCGCTCTCAGGTATCGGCGCTGCGCGGCATTCGGGAAGCGCAGATCCACCGTGAGCAGCGCTCCGGTGTCGGCGTCGACGAACAGCCGCTCCCACACAGGGGCGGTCACAGCGAGCTCAACCGCCTGCACGATGGGGATCGCCCCGTGCCCGCACAGCACGGCCGCCCCGCCCACGAGGCGCTCCGTCGGGCGTCCGAACGCGTCACGCCCCGACCCCTGAGCGGTCGCGTCCGCGGTGTCACCGTCGGGACACGGGTCGGCGAGCTCGTCGTCGCCCCCTCCGCCGATCTCCGCGGCGCCGGCGGCGCGGTGCTCCGCAGCGGCGATGAACGCGCGGGCGGGGATCGTGATCTGCACGCTCGCGCGGATTCCCGCGAGTCCCGTCGGCACTCCCTGCGGGCCGGCTGTGGGCGCCCCCGCGAGAGCGAGATCGCACAGCACATCCACCTGCCGCTGCTCGGCGGTGCGCTCGTCAGAGCCGTCGACATCCGCCGCCGCGAGCTCCTCAGCCAGCTGCCGGGAGCGATCCACGATCCCCTCGCCGACCAGCGCGGACACGTACATCCGCACCCAGCCCATCCCGTGCCGGCCCCGCTGGAACACCACCCGACGCCGCCCGGCCTCCTCCTCGTGCCGCTCTCGCAGCGACCGCGGCTGCAGCCGCTCCGCCACGGCCTCCGCCACGGGACGCAGCCGGCCGGGTGTCAGCGCGTGCTCGGCCAGCACGCCCAGCACCAGCTCCTCGAACCGCGCCCGCGCCGTCGCGGACTCCAGCTCGTCCCCGAGCTCCACGATCACGCGCGCCTGCCCTGCCGAGACGCGCCCCTCCTGCATCGACGCGAGAACCCGCGGGTACCGATTCACCAGCGCGACCGCGTCGGCCATCCGCGCCTCGGCCGTCGCCCGCGCGCATCCCAGCACGCCCGCGATCTCCTCTGCCAGCGCCCGGAAGGACCACCCTCGGCCCTCCTCGCCGTCGGCCAGCGCTCGCGCCTCCCGCGCGTACTGCTCCTGCGCGACCTCCACCATGTGCGCGATCAGGAGCGCCTGCATCGCCTCGAGCGACGCCAGGGACCGCCCGTTCACCTCCAGTGCATCCGCGAGCGCCCCCAGCCGAGCGCGCTCATCCGGCGTCGGCAGCCACCCCGTCGACGCCCGCGCACTCGAACTGATCTCCATACATTCATCATCACAAGGACCACCGACATTCGCAGATCCAGACGACGCAGGCTCGGTGGAGATCGATCACGAAACGGCAACGGATCGTGCGGCGAGGGCACTGCCGTCGGGGTCAGCCTCCCGTGTTCGATCTCACAGAAGGTGCTGCAGCGTGAGGCGAATCGGTGATGTCTATTGCCGAGAGTCCCTATACCGCGCGACGACCTCGAGGATGAACGATTCCTTGCCGACGTTATAGTCCGCGCGTTCGACAACAGTCTCAGCCAGACGTCGTTTCAGCCTCTCGTATTCGCGGGCGAGGGCGACATCTCCGCGCAGCGCGTCACGGAAGGCCAGGTGCTCCGTTGCCCAGGCGGAGCCAGCCTCGCAGACATGGATGTGCACGTCGCGCGCGCGACCCGCAGGGGGCCGAAGGAAGCGGAAGTCAGACCCGCGAGCGCGCAGCACCATTCCCAACCCTTCCAGTGCGGGCACATAGGCGCGTTCATCTGCGAGGTCCGGCACTTGGACCTGCAAATCGATGACCGGCTTGGCTGCGAGCCCTGGCACGGAAGTCGAACCGACGTGGTCGACTCGAACGGGGAGCGGCGAGAGCGCCTCCGTGAGGCGCTCTTCCCAATCATGTCCGATAGCAGCCCATTCGTCGGAGGGGTCGTGAATCTCGACGGCCTCGCCGATCGGCTGATCGAACCATTCGACGTCCGCTTCGCTCACTTCTCCAGTCTGCCTGAGCACGATCCCTCAAGGCCGCCGGTCGCCCGGTCCGTGTACGACGCCCATGCTGTCGCGACGCCCTGGGTGACCTACGACATGAAGCCGTCGGGGTGAGCGCGCCGCGCGTCCTGATCGCACGCACGCCCGCGCGTCGCATAGCCTGACCGGATGGGGATCGAGACCGTCTGGCCGCTGTTCGCGCTCGAGCTCGCCACGCCGCGCCTCACCCTGAGGCCGCTGCGCGACGAGGACCTCGCGCCGCTCACGGATGCGGCGATCGAGGGGATCCACGATCCGGACCGCATGCCGTTCAGCGCGCCATGGACCGACGCCGAGCCCGAGATCCTGCGACGCGAGTTCGCGCGGTTCCACTGGAGCCGGCGCGCGCAGCTCCGGCCGGAGGCATGGGGCATCAGCTTCGCCGTCCTCGAGGACGGCAGGCCCATCGGGATCCAGGATCTCGACGGACGCGACTTCCCCGCCCTGCGCACGGTGCACACCGGCTCGTGGCTGACCCGCTCCGCGCAGGGGCGCGGGCTCGGGCGCGAGATGCGGGCCGCGGTCCTCCTCTTCGCCTTCGACGTGCTCGGCGCTGAGCGGGCGGAGTCCGGAGCCGCCAGCTGGAATGCGGCGTCGCTCGGGGTCTCGCGCGCACTGGGCTACCGCGAGAACGGCATCGAGCGCGTCCGGGCGCGTCCCGACCAGGTCGACGATCTCGTGCGCCTGCGCGTCTCGGCCGCGGAGTTCGCGCGCCCCGACTGGGACCTCCGCGTGAGCGGCGCAGAGGCGGCGATCGGCGCGCTCATGCCGGCCCAGGCATGAACGCGCTGCCCGATGAGGTGATCCCTGTGCGCGAGGGGGTCGCCCTGACGGCCTTCGCGTCCGACGACGCGGCCGCCATCCACGCCGCGGTGGACGACGTGGAGATCCGCCGCTGGCTCCCGCTCCCCCGTCCGTACCCGCTCGAGCTCGCAGCCGACTGGAGCACCCGCGTCGCTGAGACCATCCGCGCGTCGGGATCCGGGCTCGTCCGCTGCATCAGGGAAGGCGAGCGGATGGCCGGCTGCATCGACGTCAAGCGCGTCGACTGGCGGGCGCGCACCGCCGAGCTCGGCTACTGGCTCTCACCTGCGCACCGGGGCCGCGGGCTCGCCGCAGGCGCCGTCGATGCCCTCGCCTCCTGGCTGATCGACGCGCAGGCGTTCGAGCGCGTCGAGCTCCGCATCGCGACCGGCAACGCGGCGTCCACGCGGGTCGCCGAGCGCGCCGGGTTCGTCTACGAGGGCACGGCGCGCAATGCGGGGTTCACGGATGGCGGCCGCGTCGACCTCGGGATCTGGTCGCGGATCGCCTCCGGCCGGCGCTGACCGCGGGCGCGCTACTCGACGAGCTCGCTGAGCTCGAGCCAGCGCTCCTCGATCTGCGCCGTCTGCTCTTCGAGCGCCCGGATCTCGGCCGACAGCGCGCCCAGGCCCTCGTAGTCGCTCTGGTCGTGCGCGGCCATCCGGTCGTGCACCTTCGCGATATCGGCCTGGAGCTTCTCGAGCTTGCGCTCCGCGGCGGCGAGCTCCTTCTGCGCGGCCCGCAGCTCGGCGCCTGACAGCCCGGCGGCAGGCGTCGCCGCGGCGGCCCCCGCCGCGGCAGCCGGGGCACGGTCACGCGCGGCCTCCTGCGCATCACGCAGTCGGAGGTACTCGTCGACGCCGCCGGGAAGATGCCGCAGTCGTCCGTCGAGCACGGCGTACTGCTGATCGGTGACGCGTTCGAGGAAGTACCGGTCGTGCGAGACGACGAGGAGCGTGCCCGCCCAGGAGTCGAGGAGATCCTCCATCGCCGCGAGCATGTCGGTGTCGAGGTCGTTCGTGGGCTCGTCGAGGATGAGCACGTTGGGCTGATCGAGGAGGATGAGCAGGAGCTGCAGGCGCCGCTTCTGCCCGCCCGAGAGGTCCTTGACGGGCGTCGACAGCTGCACCGACGAGAAGCCCATGCGCTCGAGCAGCTGGCCCGGAGTGAGCTCCTGCGCCTTCGAGCCCGACCCGATCGTGTAGCTCGTGCGCAGGTTCGAGATGACCACGCGCACCGGGTCCTGCATGTGCGGCTCGAGCTCGTCCATCCGCTGCGTCAGGGTCGCGACCTTCACGGTCTTCCCGCGCTTGACCCGGCCTGCCGTCGGCTCGACGGTGCCCGCGATCAGACCGAGCAGCGTCGACTTCCCGGCGCCGTTCACGCCCAGGATGCCCGTGCGCTCGCCCGGTGCGATGCGCCAGTCGATCCGGCGGAGCACCTCGCGGTCGCCGTACGAGACGGAGGCGTCGAGCAGGTCGACGACGTCCTTGCCGAGGCGCGAGACGGCGAGCGACTGGAGCGCGACCTTGTCGCGCACGTCGGGGACGTCGGCGATGAGCTCGTTGGCCGCGTCGATGCGGAACTTCGGCTTCGACGTGCGCGCGGGCGCTCCCCGGCGCAGCCACGCGAGCTCCTTGCGGGCCAGGTTCTGGCGCCGCTGCTCGATCGCCGCGGCCTGCCGGTCGCGCTCGACGCGCTGGAGGATATACGCGGCATAGCCGCCCTCGAAGGGCTCGACGATCCGGTCGTGAACCTCCCACGTCGTGGTGCACACCTCGTCGAGGAACCACCGGTCGTGCGTCACGACGAGCAGCCCGCCCGCGTTCGCGGACCACCGGCGCTTGAGGTGCGCGGCGAGCCACGCGATCGCCTCGACGTCGAGGTGGTTCGTGGGCTCGTCGAGCGCGATGACGTCCCAGTCGCCGGCGAGGAGCCGCGCGAGCGCCACCCGTCGGCGCTGACCGCCCGAGAGCTCCGCGAGCCGGGCATCCCACGGAAGGTCGCGCAGCAGGCCCGCGATGACATCGCGCACGCGGGCATCGCCCGCCCACTCGTGCTCCGCGGCGTCGCCGACGACGGCGCTCCCGATCGTGTCGTCGTCGTCGAGCGTGTCCGCCTGGTCGAGCACGCCGATCCGCACGCCCCCGCGCACCGTCACGCGGCCGCTGTCGGGTTCGAGACGACCCGCGAGCATCGCGAGCAGACTCGACTTTCCGTCGCCGTTGCGGCCGACGATGCCGATGCGGTCGCCCTCGTTCACGCCGAGCGTGACGGAGTCGAAGACGATGCGGGTGGGGAACTCGAGATGCAGGGCCTCGGCCCCGAGAAGATGCGCCATGTCCCTACCAGGGTAGGCGACCGGCCTGGGCGGAGGGGATGGCCGGGGCCGACCATCCCCTCGCGCATCAGCGGTTCACGTGTCCGATCACCTTCACGGCACCGTCCGAGATGCTGACGATGGTGCCGGGATCCCGCGTCAGTCCTCGAGCTGCGGGTCGACCCCGAAGTGCTCGGCGAGCGTGGTGATGACCTCGTGCGCGCCCTGGATCGACACCGACGCGAGGAAGACCGCGTCGTCGACGTAGAGCTTCTCGCCCTCGAGGCGGTCCCACAGGGGGTTCGACTCGAACTGCTCGCGCTGCGCGCGCGACGCGTCACCCTCTGCTCCCTCGGGCTCCCACGAGCTCACGAGGATGAGCCCGGCGTCGACGTCGACGATCTGCTCCTGCGAGATGGGGACGAAGATCTCCTCCGTCGTGTCGGGCGCCGTCTCGGGGCGCGGGAGGCCCATGTCGGTGAGGATCTCGCCGATGAAGGAGTTGCTCGAGTAGAGCCGCGCGGTGTCCTCGCCGGCGAAGCGGACCAGGTCGACCGTGAGGTCGGGCTGCGCCTCGAGGATCTCGGCGCCGACCGCTGCGGCGCGCTCCTCGTAGGCGGCGACGGCGGCCTCGGCCTCGTCCTTCTTGCCGAGCGCCTCGCCGAGGAGCACGACGTTCTCGCGCCAGGTCGGGCCCGTGCTCTCCGAGAACACGGTCGGCGCGATCTGCGACAGCTGCGGGTAGAGCGCCTCCTGGCGCACCTTCGCGGAGATGATGAGGTCGGGCTCGAGCGCAAGGATCGCCTCCAGGTCGGGCTCGGCCATCGTGCCGACGCTCACGGCGTCGCCCGCGAACTCGCTGACGTCGCCGAGGTAGGGGGCGAACGGGTCGTCCGGGTCCTGGCGGTACTGGGCGTAGCCGACGAGGTGCGAGCCGAGCAGCAGGGTCGCGTCGACGTAGCTCGGGTCGAGCGCGACGATCCGGAGGGGCTCCTCGGGGATGGTCGTCTCGCCCATGGCGTGCTCGATCGTGATCGGGAACTCGGACGCCTCGGCGCTGGCCGCCGGGGTCTCCTCGGGGGCGGATCCGCTCTCGGCGGTCGCGGGGGCGCAGGCGAGAAGGCCGAGCGCGAGGCCGGCGATGCCGAGGGCGGACGCCGAGGTGCGCAGGGTGTTCATGCGGTCTTCCTCTATCGGGTGTCAGGAGGCCGTCGCGGGGACGGCGCGCGGACGGGGTCAGCGCGAAGGGTAGACTAACCTAAGAACTCCCGATGTCCCGACCGCCGGAGGCTCCCCTGACATCCGTCTCCGCGATCGCGCGCCCGAGCGAGCGCCGTGCCCGACCCCGCTCCCGACCGGCGGCCGCGCTCCTGTGCGCACTGCTCCTCCTCGTCGCGGTCGTCCTGAGTCTCGCCGTCGGCGGCCGGGTGACGTCCGTCGGCGAGCTCCTCGGCGCCCTGTTCGCGCCGACCGGAACGGACGCCGACGTGACGATCCTCGGCCTGCGCCTCCCCCGCACCGTGCTCGGGCTCGTCGTGGGTACGTGCCTCGGCATCGCCGGCACGCTGACGCAGGGGCACACGAGGAATCCGGTCGCCGACCCGGGGCTCCTCGGCATCTACCAGGGGGCGGCGCTCGCGATCGTCGTCGTCACGGCGTCCGGAGCGAACCCGCCGGCCCTCGCCCTCGCTCTCTGCGCCTTCGCGGGCGCCCTCACGGTGGCCGTGCTCGTCTTCGCGATCGCGCGCGTCGCCCCCGGGCGCGAGGGCACTCTGTCGTTCGTGCTCGCGGGCGTCGCGATCTCCGCGCTGGCGTCGTCGCTCGTGACGGCGATCTCGCTGCTCGATCTGCAGGCGCTCGACCAGCTCCGGTTCTGGCAGGTCGGCTCCCTCGCCTCGCGCAGCGGCGCGATCGGCGCCGTCTGGCCGCTCATCGTCATCGGCCTCGTCCTGGCCATCGCCAACACGCGCGCCCTCAACGTGCTCGCGCTGGGCGACGACGCCGCATCCGCTCTCGGCCAGGCGCCCTGGCGCGCCCGCGCCGTCGGCATCGCCGCGATCGCCCTGCTCGGAGCATCCGCCGTGACCCTCGCCGGGCCGATCGCGTTCGCGGGCCTCATCGTCCCGCATCTCGCGCGCTCGCTCGTGGGGCCCGACTACCGGTGGCAGCTGACGGTGTCGGCGCTGCTCGGGCCCGCGATCGTCCTCGTCGCCGATACGGTCGGCCGCGTCGTCGCACGGCCGGGCGAGATCTCGGTCACCGTCGTCCTCGCGGTCGTGGGCGCCCCCCTGTTCGTCGCGATCGCCCGCTCGCGCAGGAAGATCGCGCTGTGAGCGCGCGGATGGCCGTGCCCGCGCCGGTCAGGATCGGGTGCCTCTCGGCGCTCGTGCGGATGCGCTCGGTCGTCGCGACAGTCGCCCTCACGCTGCTCGCGGGCGCCGCGTTCGCGCTGCATCTCTCGATCGGCACGACGGTGATCCCGCCTTCCGAGCTCGTCGCGACGCTCCTCGGGAATCCGCCCGACGATGCGACGGCCCTCGTCGTCCACGGCTTCCGGCTCCCGCGCGCGACGGCCGCGCTCACCGCGGGCCTCGCGCTCGGCATGTCGGGCGCCCTCACGCAGACCATCGCCCGGAACCCACTCGCGAGCCCCGACATCCTCGGCGTGACCTCCGCCGCCGCGCTCGGCGCGGTCGCCGTCCTCGTGCTCGCGGGCGGCGCGAGCGCGGGCGCGAGCGGCATCGCGGCGTCCGTGCTCATGCCCGCCGCCGCCCTCGGCGGCGGCATCCTCGCGGGAATCGCGACCGCCGTGCTCGGATGGCGCGGCGGAATCGACCTGCACCGCACGGTGCTCGCGGGCATCGGGGTGTCGTGGCTCGCCACGAGCCTCACGACCTGGCTGCTCACGCTCGGCGACGTCACGAACGCCGCGATCGCCGTGACCTGGATGAGCGGCTCCTTCAACGGGCGCGAGTGGAGCGCGATCGCGCCGAGCGTCGCAGCGATCGCCGTCCTGCTCGTCATCGGATCGGCGCTCGCGCACCAGCTCGCGCTCACCGCATTCGACGACCAGACGGCAGCCGGCATCGGCGTGCGCCTGGGCCCCGTGCGTCTCGCCGTGCTCGCGACGGCCGTGCTGCTCGCCTCGTTCGCGGCCCTCGTCGCGGGCCCGATCTCGTTCGTCGCGCTCGCGGCGCCGCAGATCGCGCGCCTCGCGACGCACACGCCCACGCCTCCCCTCTGGGCGAGCGCGCTCGTAGGCGCGGTCCTGCTCCTCGCAGCCGACGTCGTGACCGCTCATCTCTTCCCCATCCCGCTTCCCGCGGGCATCGGCACGGCGCTCGTCGGCGTCCCGTACCTGCTGTGGCTCATCGTCCTGAACCGGAGGAGGATCGCATGACGTCCGCTCGCCTCGAGGCCTCGGCGCTCTCGCTCGCCTACGACGGCCGCGTCATCGTCGGCGACCTGTCGCTGGCCATCCCCGCCGGTCGCGTCACGGCGATCATCGGGCCCAACGGATGCGGCAAGTCCACGCTCCTGCGCGGGTTCGGGCGGCTGCTGCCGCCGGCCGCGGGCGAGGTGCTGCTGGACGGCGTTCCGCTCGCACGGCTCGGACACCGCGAGATCGCGCGTCGCATCGCGCTTCTCCCGCAGGCGCCGTCCGCGCCATCGGGGCTGACCGTGCTCGAGCTCGTCGCGCGCGGACGGACGCCCCATCAGCGCTGGTACGACCGGTTCTCTCGGGAGGACGAGCGCATCGTGCGCGAGGCCCTCGCCGCGACCCGGCTCGACGACCTCGCGGACGCTCCCCTCGACGAGCTGTCGGGCGGGCAGCGTCAGCGCGCGTGGATCTCGCTCACGCTCGCGCAGCAGACCGAGACCATCCTGCTCGACGAGCCCACGACCTACCTCGACGTCGCGCACCAGCTCGAGGTGCTCGAGCTCGTGAGGTCGCTCAACCGCACGTCGGGGCGCACGATCGTCATGGTGCTCCACGATCTGTCGCTCGCCGCCCGCTACGCGGACTGGCTCATCGCCATGCGCGACGGCGCCGTCGTCGCCGCGGGCGAGCCCTCGGAGATCGCGACGCCCGAGACCCTGCAGCGCGTGTTCGGCATCCGCTCCGCGCTCGTCGCGGATCCCGACGGCGGCGCGCCGCACGTGCTCCCCCTCGGCCTTCCGGTCTGACGGACGCCGAAGGGCCGGGGCGTCCGAAGACGCCCCGGCCCTTCGCGGTCGGATGGCCGGTCAGCTCGCGCGCGTGCGGCGCTTGTTCCAGACGTCGAACGCGACGGCCAGCAGGAGCACGAGGCCCTTGATGAACTGCTGGTAGTCGGTGCCGATGCCGAGCAGCGACATGCCGTTGTTCAGGACACCCATGATGAGACCGCCCGTGATCGCGCCGATCACGGTGCCGACGCCGCCCTGGACGGCCGCACCGCCGATGAACGCCGCCGCGATCGCGTCGAGCTCGAACAGGTTGCCCGCGCCGGGGCCCGCCGAGTTGAGGCGGCCCGTGAAGACGAGGCCGGCGAGCGCGGCGAGCACGCCCATGTTCACGAAGAGGTAGAAGTCCACCTTCTTCGACTTGATGCCCGACAGATCGGCCGCGTGGCGGTTGCCGCCGATCGCGTAGATGTGGCGGCCGAAGACCGACCGGTTCATCACGAGCGAGTACGCGAGGATGAGCACCGCGAGCACGATCAGGACGATCGGGGTGCCGCGCGATCCGGGGGCCACGCCGAGCAGGTACGTCATGTAGGCGATGAGCGCCGAGATGAAGACGAGCTTCGTGTAGAACCACGACGCGGGCTCGCTCTCGAGGCCGAGCTTCACGCGCTTGCCGCGCTCGCGCAGCGAGTTGCCGATGTAGAGCACGAGGGCGAGGATGCCCAGGCCCACCGTGATCCACTCGGCGGGCGAACTCGACGCCGGGAAGAGCTCGGGGAAGAGGTAGCCGCCGCCCAGCTGGCGGTACTCCGTCGGGAACGGGGTGATCTGCGTGTTGCCGAGCACGATCTGGGTGAGACCGCGGAAGAGCAGCATGCCCGCGAGCGTCACGATGAACGCCGGGATCCCCACGTACGCGACCCAGAAGCCCTGCCAGGCTCCCACGAGCGCTCCGATGAGGAGCGAGACGAGGATGCCCGCCCACCACGGCCATCCCCAGTGCACGATGAGCACACCCGAGACGGCGCCGACGAAGGCCGCGACCGATCCGACCGACAGGTCGATGTGGCCGGCGATGATGATCATCACCATGCCGATCGCAAGGATGAGGATGTAGCTGTTCTGGACGACGATGTTCGAGACGTTGCCGGCCGTCAGGAGGCGACCGCTCGTGACGATCTGGAAGAACAGCACGATCGCGATCAGCGCGATGAAGATGCCGATCTGCCGGAGCCGTGAGGTCAGGAACGCGATCGCACCGCGCACGGGCGATTCGGTGGCGCTAGCTGAGGACATGGTCGGCTTCCTTCTCCTTGGTCATGAGCTGCATGAGCGACTCGGGCGTCGCCTGCTCGATCGGCAGCTCGCCGGTGATGTGCCCCTCCGAGATCGCGTAGACGCGATCGCTGATGCCGAGCAGCTCGGGCAGCTCGGACGAGATGACGATGATGGCCTTGCCCTGCGCCGCCAGCTCGTTGATGAGGGTGTAGATCTCGTACTTCGCGCCGACGTCGATGCCGCGCGTGGGCTCGTCGAGGATGAGCACCTCGGGGTCGGAGAACAGCCACTTCGAGAGCACGACCTTCTGCTGGTTGCCTCCCGAGAGCTTGCCGACGACCGAGGCGACCGACGGCGCCTTGATGTTCATGCTCTTGCGGTACCGCTCGGCGACGGCGAACTCCTCGTGCGCGTCGACCCACCCGCGTCGGGCGAGCTTGCCGAGCGACGCGAGGGAGATGTTCCGCTTGATGTCGTCGATGAGGTTGAGCCCGAAGACCTTGCGGTCCTCGGTCGCATAGGCGATCCCCGCGTCGATCGCGTCGGCGACGGTCTTCGTGTTGACCTCCTTGCCGCGCACGTACACGCGGCCGCGGATGTTCGATCCGTAGGAGCGGCCGAAGATGCTCATGCCGAGCTCCGTGCGCCCCGCGCCCATGAGCCCCGCGATGCCGACGACCTCTCCCGCGCGGACCGAGAGGTTCGCGCCGTGGATGATCGTGCGCCCGGACTCGGTGGGGTGGTCGACCCACCAGTCCTCGACGCGGAAGACCTCCTCGCCGACATCGACCGTGCGGTCGGGGTACCGGTGCTCGAGGTCGCGTCCGACCATCCCCTTGATGATGCGATTCTCGGAGACGTCGTCGGTCTTGAGCTCGAGCGTCTCGATCGTGCGGCCGTCGCGGATGATCGTCACCCGGTCGGCGATCGCCTTGATCTCGTTGAGCTTGTGGCTGATGATGATCGACGTGATCCCCTGGCCCTTGAGGTGGCGGATCAGGTCGAGCAGGTGAGCGGAGTCCTCGTCGTTGAGGGCCGCGGTGGGCTCGTCGAGGATGAGCAGCTTCACGCTCTTCGACAGGGCCTTCGCGATCTCGACGAGCTGCTGCTTGCCGACGCCGATCTCCTTGACAGGGGTCGCGGGGTTGTCGCCGAGCCCGACGCGTGCGAGGAGCTTCTGCGCCTCGACGTTCGTGTCGTGCCAGTCGATGAAGCCGTTCTTCTGGCGCTCGTTGCCCAGGAAGATGTTCTCGGCGATCGACAGGTGCGGGCTGAGCGCGAGCTCCTGGTGGATGATGACGACGCCTGCGCGCTCGGAGTCGCGGATGTCGCGGAACTGGGCGGTCTCGTTCTCCAGGACGATCTCGCCGTCGTAGGTGCCGTGCGGGTAGACGCCCGACAGCACCTTCATGAGGGTCGACTTGCCGGCGCCGTTCTCGCCGCAGATGGCGTGGACGGTGCCGCGCTCGACCTCGAGCGTCACGTTCTGCAGTGCCTTGACGCCCGGGAACTCCTTGGTGATGCCGCGCATCTCGAGGATGGTGTTCACAGGTTCGCTTTCTCGCCGTGCGGATGAGGGGTGACGGGCGCGCGGGTCCGCCCCGCCGTCGAGGCGGACCCGCGCTCCGTGCTACTCGAGCTCGCCGGCCTCGTAGTAGCCGCTGTCGATGAGGACCTCCTCGTAGTTGTCGGCCGTGACGATGACCGACTCGTGGAGGTACGAGGGCACGACCTTGACGCCGTTGTCGTACGTCTCGGTGTCGTTGACCTCGGGCTCCTCGCCGTGCATGAGCGCGTCGACCATGTCGGCCGCGGTCTCGCCGAGCAGGCGCGTGTCCTTGAAGATCGTCGAGTACTGCTCGCCCGCGAGGATCGACTTCACGCTGCCGACCTCGGCGTCCTGGCCGGTGATGACGGGCAGCGCGTCGGCCGAGTAGCCGCCGCTCGTGAGCGCCGAGATGATGCCGATCGAGAGGCCGTCGTACGGCGAGAGCACGCCGTCGAGCTTGGTGTCGCCGATGATCGTGAGGATGTTCTCCATGCGCTCCTGGGCCGTCTCCGGCAGCCAGCGCAGGATCGCGGCCTGGTCGAAGTCGGTCTGGCCGGACGGAACCGCGAGAACGCCCGAGTCGAGGTAGGGCTGGAGGGTGTCCATCGCACCGTTCCAGAAGAACGTCGCGTTGTTGTCGTCGGGGCTGCCCGCGAAGAGCTCGATGTTGAACGGGCCCTTCTCGCCGGTCTCCTCGCCGTTCTCGTCGAGCACGCCGAGGCCCGTGAGCAGGCTCGTCGCCTGCTGCACGCCGACCTGGTAGTTGTCGAACGTCGTGTAGTAGTCGACGTTCTCCGTGCCGTTGATGAGGCGGTCGTATGCGATCACGGGGATGTCCTGATCGGCGGCCGTCTGCAGGACGTCGGTGAGGGTCGTGCCGTCGATCGACGCGACGATGAGGGCGTCGGCGCCGCTCGAGATCATGTTCTCGATCTGCGACACCTGGGTGGGGATGTCGTCGTTCGCGAACTGGAGGTCGACCTGGTAGCCCATCTCCTCCAGGGTCGCCTTGACGTTGTCGCCGTCCGCGATCCATCGCTCGGACTGCTGGGTCGGCATCGCGACGCCGATGGTCAGCGAGCTCGTGTCGACCTCGCCGCCCTCCTCAGCGGCTCCGCCTCCGGTGCGGTCGCCGCTGCAGCCGGCGAGGGCCAGTCCGCCGACGGCCACGATGCCGACGAGCAGAAGGTGCTTCTTCACGGGTGTTCTCCTCTGAATCCAGGACGTGTGCCTCCGCGTCACAGCGGGGGGATGCGCCGTCGAGGAGTCGCGGGACGTCCTCGTCGGGGTCGCACGTCTCCGTGTGACCGTTCACATCGCGTCTTATCGTGCACCCGCCGCGCCGGGCTGTCAAGCCGACGCCGTGTCACATCTCGCTAACGACGCGGTGCGGCCGAGTCGCGCACGACGAGGGCGGGAGCCGGCGGCTCCTCCGCCGAGGGGGCCTCGCCGCGGAGGGATGCGAGGAGTCGCGCGATCGCACGACGGCCGAGATCCGCGAAGTCGATGTGGACCGTGGTGAGGGGCGGCCAGACATGTGCCGCGACGGGAATGTCATCGAAGCCCACGATGCTCACATCGCGCGGCACATCGAGGCCCGCATCGCGGAAGCCGTGCATGAGCCCGATCGCCATGAGGTCGTTGGCCGCGAAGACGGCGGAGAAGTCCTGCCGCCGCGCGAGCTCGAGCCCCGCGTAGTGGCCGAAGTCGGCCGTCCAGTCGCCGCGGATCGGCGGGATGGTGGGCAGATCCGCGTCGCGCAGAGCCTGCAGGTACCCGCGCATCCGCGAGTCCGCCTCGATCCAGTCCTGCGGGCCGGACAGATGGAGGATGTCGACGTGCCCCAGCTCGATGAGGTGCCGCGTCGCCATCCGCGCCCCCTCGAGCTGGTCGGGTGCGACGCTCTCCTCGAGCGCGCCGGATGCCGTCTGGAGGCTCACGAACGGCACGCCGATCGCCATGCCGCGAAGGACATGGAACACGCGCACCTGGGGGGCGAGCACGACGATGCCGTCGACCTGCTCGCGCAGCAGCTGCCGCACGGCGCCGCCGATCGCCTCCGGCGACGTGTCGGGGAGGTTGAGCGTGGTGACCGAGTAGCCCTCCTCGCGCGCGGCCTCCTCGATCGCCGCGATCGACGCCGTCGGGCCGAACTCGCCGACCGTGGCCGACAGGATGCCGATGAGATTCAGCTTGCTCGTGACGAGCGCGCGCGCGGCCTGGTTCGGCCGGTAGTCGAGCTGGCGGATCGCATCGAGGACGCGCTGCTTCGTCTCCTCGCGGATCGACGGATGCTCGTTGAGCACGCGCGAGACCGTCTGATGGGACACGCCGGCGAGGCGCGCCACATCGCGGATGCTCGGCATCCGCGGTCGCTCCGTTGCGTGGGCCACAGCCGTCTCGTCCTCACCTGATTTCGCGATGCGCACGGTCACATCGCCTCCCACAGTATGGCGCACGGACGCGCACGGGGCCATCCCGGGCACGACGGGGCGTGGCGCGAGGGCGCCGCGGCGGCGCTCAGCCGACGATGCGCGCGCCGCGCACGGGGCCGTGCGCGAGGAGCACATCCCGACCGGCGGCGTCCAGCACGTCGCGGAGCTCCGCGGCGTCCTCGGGCGATGCCGCGAGGAACGCGACGGTGGGCCCCGAGCCCGACACGAGGCCCGCGAGCGCCCCCGACGACTCCCCCAGCTCGAGCGTCTCGGCGAGATCGGGGCGCAGGCCGAGCGCGGCCACCTGGAGGTCGTTGCGGAGCGTCTCGGCGAGCATCGCCGCGTCGCCTGCGCGCAGCGCCTGCAGCACGCCGGCGTCGACCTCGGGCACGGCGCGCGTGGGGGCGATGTCGAGCCAGTGCCGTTCGCGGTGGCGGTCGAGCGCCCCGTATACCTCGGGCGTCGAGAGGCCCTCCTCGTTCACGACGAGCACCCAGTCGAAGCGGCCGCGTGCGAGGGCCGGGCTCAGCTCATCGCCGCGACCGGTCCCGATCGCGGTGCCGCCCTTGAGCGCGAACGGCACGTCGGCGCCGAGCTGCGCTGCGAGGCGATGCAGCTCGGCCTGCCCGACCCGCGTGCCCCAGAGCGCGTCGCACGCCACGAGCGCGGCCGCGGCATCCGCCGAGCCGCCGCCCATGCCGCCAGCGACGGGGACCTCCTTGAACACGTCGAGATGGACGCCGCCCGCGTACCCGGTCTCCGCCGCGAGGAGGCGGGCCGCTCGGAGCGCGAGATTGCGGTCGTCGACCGGCACGCCCGAGACGTCGACCGTTCCCTCGACCGCGAGCGTGAAGCCGTCGGCATGCGTTGCGACGACATCCTCGTAGAGCGAGACGGCCTGGAAGGCGGTCGCGAGCTGGTGGTAGCCGTCGCTCTGACGGCATCCGACCTCGAGGAAGACGTTGATCTTGCCCGGTGCGCGCACGCGCACCTGCGGCTCCGACGACGCGAGGCTCATGGCGCCGTCGCCTCGGCGCCGCTCGTCTCGGCGAGCGCGCGTGCGATCCGCAGGAAGTCGTCGATGTCCAGCGACTCGCCGCGCGCGGTCGGCGCGACGCCCGCGCGCTCGAGCACCTCGGTCGCGCCCGCCGAGCCGCCGAGCTCGCCGGCGAGCGCCTGGCGCAGCATCTTGCGTCGCTGCTGGAACGCGAGATCGACGATCCGGAAGGTCCGCAGCCGCTCGTCCTCCGTGCCGCGCGCCGCGGCGTCGCGCTGGAACGCGACGAGCACGCTGTCGACGTTCGGCACCGGCCAGAAGACCTGGCGGGAGACGCTGCCGGCGAGCCGCCACGCGCCGTACCAGGCGGCCTTCGCGCTCGGGGCCCCGTAGACCTTGCTCCCCGGCTCGGCCGCGAGGCGCTCGCCGACCTCGGCCTGCACCATGACGACACCGCGGTCGAGCCGGGCGAACGTCTCGAGGAAGTGCAGCAGGACAGGCACCGACACGTTGTAGGGCAGGTTCGCGACGAGGATGGTCGGATCGCCGGGCAGCTCGGTGACGCGCAGCGCATCGGCGTCGACCACCGTGAGCGCGCCGTCCGGGACGCCGCGCTCGGCCGCCGTGCGCGGCAGCCGCTCGGCGAGCCGGTGGTCGATCTCGACGGCGGTCACGGTCGCGCCGGCCTCGAGGATGGCCAGGGTCAGCGAGCCGAGCCCGGGGCCGATCTCGACGACCCGCTCCCCCGCCTCGACGCGCGCGGTGTGCACGATGCGTCGCACGGTGTTGGCGTCGACGACGAAGTTCTGGCCCAGCTTCTTCGTGGGCGTGACATCGAGCTCGGCGGCGAGCTCGCGGATGTCGCCGGCCCCGAGGAGCCGCACGGTCATGTCCACTCCCCGTACACGGCGCGCGTGTTCGCGGCCAGCTGGGCGGAGAGCTCGTCGACGTCGGCACCCAGCTCCGCGGCCATGAAGCGGACCGTGACGGGCACGAGGTACGGCGCGTTCGGGCGCCCTCGGTGCGGCGTCGGAGTGAGGAACGGCGCATCCGTCTCGACGAGGATGCGGTCGCGCGGCGTCACCCGCAGGGCGTCGCGCAGGTTCTGCGCGTTCTTGAACGTGATGTTCCCCGCGAACGACACCCAGTAGCCCGCGTCGGCCGCCTCGTGGGCCATGTCCTCGTCGCCCGAGAAGCAGTGGAAGACCGTCCGCTCGGGGGCGCCGACGCGCCGCAGCGTGTCGAGCACGTCGCGATGGGCGTCGCGGTCGTGGATCTGCAGTGCGACGCCGTGGCGCTTGGCGATGTCGATGTGCGCCTCGAAGGAGGCGTGCTGTGCCGGTCGCCCCTCCTCGCCCGTGCGGAAGTAGTCGAGCCCCGTCTCGCCCACGGCGCGCACGCGCGGGTGCCCCGCGAGCTCGTCGATGACTCCGAGCGCCTCCTCGAGGCGCCCCTGCTCGGCGTACGTCGGCGCGTCGTTGGGATGGATGGCGACGGCCGCGAGCACGCGCGCATCCCGCTCGGCGGCGGCAACGGCCCACCGCGAAGAGTCGATGTCGCCCGACGACTGCACGACGCCGGCGATGCCGACCGCGCCCGCCCGATCGAGCTGCTCCTCGAGCGAGAGCGGCTCGTCGCCGTCCTCGATCTCGAGGTGGCAGTGGTTGTCGTACACGGGCACCGCGAGCGGCTCGGGCGCGGCCGGGTAGCGCAGGTCCTTCCGCCCGTCCCGGCTCCGCTCGCGCACGTAGACGGTCGGGTCCGCCCCGTTGTCCTTCACGCCATCCCCCTCGATCGGATCACTCCGGCTGCTCGACCCGCGGGAAGAGCGGCTGGAGCGTGGACGTCGCCGTGCCGGCGGGGATGCCGCCCCACGCGCCGGCCTCGCGCACGGGCTGCTCGACGAGCGCACCCAGGGCGCTCTCGACGCCCAGCGCGTCCCAGAGCTTGCCGGTGGCCTGCGGCATCACGGGCGAGAGCAGCACGGCGAGCGCGCGGAGCCCCTCGGCGCACGTGTAGAGCACGGTCGCCAGGCGGTCGCGCTGCGCGTCGTCCTTCGCGAGCGCCCACGGCTCGTTCTCGGTGATGTAGCCGTTGAGCTCGTCGACGATCGTCCAGATCGAGCGGATGGCCTCGTCGATGCGGAAGCGGTCGATCGCCGCATCGGCCTTCCGAGCCGCTTCCGCGACGGTCCGCTGGATCGCGAGATCGCCATCCGCGTACTCCGCAGGAGCGGGGACGACGCCGTCGAAGTACTTGCCGATCATGGCGATGGTCCGCGATGCGAGGTTGCCGAACCCGTTCGCGAGCTCCGCCTGGTACCGAGCCGACAGGTCCTCCCAGGAGAACGAGCCGTCCTGGCCGAACGAGATCGCCGACAGGAAGTAGAACCGATACGCGTCGGAGCCGAAGACGTCGGTGATCGCGTTGGGCGCGATGCCCGTGAGCTTCGACTTCGACATCTTCTCGCCGCCCACGAGCAGCCAGCCGTGCGCGAAGACGTTCTCGGGCACCTCGATGCCCGCGGCCATCAGCATCGCCGGCCAGATCACGGCGTGGAACCGGAGGATGTCCTTGCCCACGACGTGGTGCGCGGGCCAGCGGCGCGCGAAGTTGTCGGGGTCGGAGCCGTACCCCACCGCGGTCGCGTAGTTGAGGAGGGCGTCGACCCACACGTAGATGACGTGCGACTCGTCCCACGGGACGGTGATGCCCCAGTCGAACGTCGAGCGCGAGATCGAGAGGTCCTTCAGGCCCTGCTGCACGAAGGCGACGACCTCGTTGCGCGCGGATTCGGGCTGGACGAAGTCGGGGCGCTCCCGGTAGAGCTCGAGGAGGCGGTCCTGGAACTCGCTGAGCTTGAAGAAGTAGTTCTTCTCCTGCAGCAGCTCGAGCGGCTTCGAGTGGATCGCGCACACCTTGAGCCCCTCGAACGGCCCGGTGCCGTCGACGATCTCGCTGTCGGGCTTGAACTCCTCGCACCCGACGCAGTAGAGCGCCTCGTACTCGCCCGCGTAGATGTAGCCGCGGTCGTACACGGCCTGCAGGAACAGCTGGACGCTCTTCTCGTGACGCTCCTGCGTCGTGCGGATGAAGTCGTCATTGGCGACATCCAGCGTCCGCAGAAGCGGCTGCCACGACTCCGCCACGAGCTTGTCGACCCATTCCTGCGGGGTCGCGCCGTTCGCGGCGGCGGCGCGGATCATCTTCTGGCCGTGCTCGTCGGTGCCGGTCAGCATCCAGGTGTCGTCACCGGCCTGGCGGTGCCAGCGCGCGAGCGTGTCCACCGCCACGGTCGTGTACCCGTGCCCGATGTGCGGGACATCGCTCGGATAGTAGATCGGCGTGGTGATGTAGAAGGAACGGCCGGAAGTCACCAGGAGAGTCTATTCCGGGCCGCGCGTGCTCCGCGCCGAGCGTTACGCGCTCTCGCGAACGACGAGCGACGCAGGGAGCATGAGATCGCGGCCAGCGCTCCCCGCCACGACGTCGAGCAGCAGGGCGACCATCTCCTCGCTGATCCGGGCCCACGGCTGACGCATCGTCGTGAGCGGCGGATCGTGGGTCTCGGCGAGGCCCGAATCGTCGAACCCCGCGACCGCGATGTCGTCGGGCACGCGCAGCCCCTCGCGGCGCAGCGTCGCGACCGCGCCGGCGGCCATCCCATCCGAGGCCGCGAAGACCGCGTCGATATCGCGCCCGCGTGCGAGCAGGCGCGCCATCGCGCGCGAGCCGGACTCGCGCGAGTAGTCCCCGCGCTCGACGAGCTCGGCGTCGTAGTCGCCGCCCATCTCCTCGCGGAACCCGGCGAGACGGAACCGGCCGCCCGGCGTGTCGTCGGGCCCCGCGATATGCGCGATGCGACGGTGCCCGCGGGAGCGCAGGTAGGCCGTCATCTCGCGCGAGGCGCGCGCCTCGTCGATGCCGACCGACGGGACGAGCCCCTCGAGGCCGAGCGGGACGCCCGTGCTGACGATCGGGATGCCGGCCTCGTGCATGCGGCCGAGGAAGGGGTCCGATGCATGGCTCGACACGAGGAGCACACCGTCGACGTGCCCCGCGCGCACGTACTCGAGCACGTTCGCCTTCTCGGCATCGGTTCCCGCCACGAGGAGCACGAGGGTCATCGACCGCTTCGAGAGGGACTCGGCAGCGCCGCGCAGCAGCAGGCCGAAGGTCGGGTCCTCGAACAGCAAGTGGTGTTCCTCGGTCAGGAGGAAGGCGAGCGATCCGGAGCGGCCCGTCGCCAGGCTGCGCGCGTGGTGATTCGCTGTGTAGCCCGTCCGCCGAATGGCGTCCTCGACCGCGGCACGCGCGTCGGGCGAGACCCAGTGCCCTCCGTTGATGACGCGGGAGACCGTGCCGCGCGAGACGCCCGCGACCGCCGCGACGTCGCGGATCGTCGGCTTGCGCGCGGGCGGCGTCTGCTCCATGGATCAAGACTCTAGCGCGAGCCGAGGGTCCGACTGGGACCGGTCACAGTTCGATAACGGATGGACGATCGCCTTGGCGCTCTGACGACGCCGCGCCACACTGGGACCGGTCACAGTCTTTCGACCCGATGGAGCGTCCATGCCCGACCAGACCCCCCTGCCCGCCCTGCCCGGCATCGCCTTCGGCGGCGACTACAACCCCGAGCAGTGGCCGCGCGAGACGTGGCAGGAGGACGTCCGCCTGATGCGCGAGGCGGGCGTCAACCTCGTGAGCGTGGGGATCTTCTCGTGGGCTCTGCTCGAGACCGCCGAGGGCGAGTTCGACTTCGCCTGGCTCGACGAGGTGATCGACCTCCTCCACGCGAACGGCATCGCCGTCGACCTCGGCACGCCGACCGCCTCACCGCCCGCCTGGTTCTTCGCCGCGCACCCCGACGCGCGCGTCGTCACACGAGACGGCACCGTCATGGGCTTCGGATCGCGCGGGATGGCGTCCCACTCCTCCCCCGCCTACCGGGAGGCGATCGTCCGCATCGCGAGCGCACTCGCCGACCGCTACGGCGATCACCCCGCCGTCGTGCTGTGGCACGTGCACAACGAGTACGGCGTCCCGGTCGGCGAGGACTACTCGGAGCATTCCGTGCGCGCCTTCCGCGGATGGCTGCGCGAGCGCTACGGGTCACTCGACGCCCTCAATGCCGCATGGGGCACGGCGTTCTGGGGCCAGCACTACACGGCCTGGGAGCACATCGGCGCCCCGGCCGCGGCGCCGTCGGTCGTCAATCCCGCACAGCGCCTCGACTTCCAGCGCTTCACCGACCATCAGCTCCGCGCGTGCTTCGTCGCCGAGCGCGACGCGATCCGCGCCCGCGCCCCGCAGCCGATCACGACGAACTTCATGGCGAACCAGAGCTGGACGACCGACCTGTGGGCGTGGGCCAGGGACGTCGACGTCGTGTCCGACGACCACTATCTGTGGGCGGCCGACGAGGACGCGCACATCGGGCTCTCGATCGCCGCCGATCTCTCCCGGTCGGTCGGCGGAGGGAAGCCGTGGATCCTCATGGAGCACTCGACGTCGGCCGTGAACTGGCAGCCGCGCAACATCGCGAAGCGCCCCGGGGAGATGGCCCGCAACTCGCTGACGCACGTCGCACGCGGCTCGGACGCCGTGCTCTTCTTCCAGTGGCGCGCGGGACGCTCGGGCGCCGAGAAGTTCCATTCGGCGATGCTCCCCCACGCCGGCACCGACTCGCGCGTCTGGCGCGAGGTGGTCGCGCTCGGCGAGGTGCTGTCCCGGCTCGACGCGGTCGTCGGGTCGCGCGTCGAGGCCGACGTCGCCGTCCTGTGGGACTTCGAGTCGTTCTGGGCGCAGGACCTCGAATGGCGCCCGACCGAGGACCTCTCCCACCAGGAGCGCGTGCGCGCGTTCTACGAGCGTCTCTGGCGGGACGGCGTCACGGTCGACTTCGCGCTCCCCGACCACGACCTGTCGCGCTACCGGCTCGTCGTCGCACCCGCGCAGTACCTGCTCACGGCGGCAGACGCCGCGAACCTCACCCGGTATGTCGAAGGCGGCGGAACGCTCGTCGTCTCGTACTTCTCGGCGGTCGTCGACGAGAACGACGCCGTCCACCCCGGCGGGTTCCTCGCTCCCCTCCGCGATGCCCTCGGCGTCGACGTCGAGGAGCACCTGCCGCTGCGCGAGGGCGCTGCTGCCGCGGTCGAATGGAGCGACGGCGCCCTGCTGGGCGCCGACCACTGGCAAGAGAGCCTCCGTCTGCACGGCGCCGACGTCGTCGGCGCCTACGCCGAGGGCCCCGCGGCGGGAGGCGCCGCCATCACACGTCACCGGCACGGCGCCGGAACGGGGTGGTACATCTCCACGCGCCTGGACCCGGAGGGGCTGCGCGCCGTCCTGTCCGACGTGTACGCCGATGCGGGGGTCGTCCCGTCGTCGACTCCGGATGGCCTCGAGGTCGTCCGGCGCCGCGCCGACGATCGCACGTTCCTCTTCGCGATCAACCACCGCGACGACGACGTCACCATCGACGCCGTCGGCCGCGAGCTGCTCACCGGCGCCACGGCGTCCGGATCCCTCGTCGTCCCCGCCGGGGGCGTCGCCGTCATCGAGACCGACTGACCCGCCCTCCGGGGCACCCCGGGGCCGCCCGGCCCGACCGATCCACCACCACCAGGTCGTGACGACGCGACCGCTTCGGCGGACGCATCGCACGACCATCGAGAAGGAGACAATCATGCGCACGCAGATCGCATTCGCCGGCATCGCCGCCGCGTCGGCCCTGCTGCTGGCCGGCTGCTCCGGCAGCGCCCCCGAGACGGCCGAGGAGCCGGCCGACGAGGGCTCGACCGCCGAGCTCGTCGTGTGGACCGACGAGGAGCGCGAGGACGCGATCGCCGCGGCCGCCGAGCAGTTCGAGGCCGACACGGGAGCGACCGTCACGCTCGTCCAGAAGAACTTCGAGGACCTGCGCAACGACTTCATCGCGCAGGTGCCCACGGGCGAGGGGCCTGACATCACGGTCGGCGCCCACGACTGGCTCGGGGCGCTCGTCACCGCCGGCGTCGTCGACACGATCGATCTCGGCGACGCGACGGGCGACTTCGAGCAGGTCGCGCTCGACGCGATGACCTACGACGGCCAGCTCTACGCGCTGCCGTACTCGCTCGAGACGGTCGCGCTCATTCAGAACGTCGACATGGTGGGCCCCGACGCCCCGGCGACCTGGGACGAGCTCGTGTCGATGGCGCAGGAGGCCGGGGCCGAGCGCCCGATCGCGGTCAACACGGCCGGCGAGACGGGCGACGCGTACACGATGTACGGGCTGCAGACCTCGTTCGGCGCGCCGGTGTTCGTCCAGGACGAGACCGGCTCGTACACGGCCGAGATCGGCATGGGCGGCGCGAACGGCGAGGCGTTCGCGCAGTGGCTCCACGAGAACGGGTCGGCGGGCACGGGCTACATCTCGACCACGGTCGACTACGACATCAACAACGAGCTGTTCAACAGCGGCACGGCGCCCTTCACGATCCAGGGACCGTGGGCGATGAGCGCCTATGCCGACGTCCCGAACGTCGCGGTGCACCCCATCCCGTCGGCCGGCGGGCAGACCGCGGCGCCCTTCGTGGGCGTGCAGGGCTTCTACCTCAGCTCGCAGAGCGAGAACGCGCTGCTCGCTCAGGAGTTCCTCGTGAACTACCTCGCGAAGGAGGACGCGCAGCGTGCCCTCTACGAGGCCGACCCGCGCATTCCCGCGTTCACGGCGCTCGCCGATGAGGTCGCCTCCGACCCCGTCATCGCGGGATTCCTCGCCTCGTCGCAGAACGGCGTGCCGATGCCGAGCTTCCCCGAGATGGGCTCGGTGTGGGACCTCTGGAACGCGGCCGAGGTGCAGATCATCGGCGGCGCCGACCCCGCAGCGACCTGGAAGCAGATGGTCGCCGACCTCGAGGCCGAGCTGGGCTGACCGGCTGCGCCGGGGCGGGCGGACGCGCGCCCCGGCGCTCCGGCGGAAGGAAGACGGAATGACGGATGTGACGACCGCCCCCGCGCGGCGCGGCGAATCGCACGCGCGCGGCTGGCGCGGGCTCGGATGGGGCTTCGTCGTGAAGCTCGTGCTCATGGGGATCGTCAACGCGCTCGGCATCGCTGTCGCGCTGTCGGCGTGGCAGGCGGAGTCGTGGATCGTGCTCGGCGCGTCCCTCGTGCTGCTCGCGATCGCGGACGCGGTGTACTTCTCACGACGGGCTCTGCCGCTCAAGTACCTGCTTCCCGGGCTCGTGTTCCTCGCCGTCTTCCAGGTGTTCGTGCTCGGCTACACGGCCTACGTCGCGTTCACGAACTACGGCACCGGGCATGCGGGCTCGATGGAGCAGGCCGTCGACGCGGCGCTCATCCAGGACGAGCGGCGGGATCCCGATTCCCCGTCCTATCCCCTCGCGGTCGTCGAGCAGGACGGGGAGCTCGGCTTCGCGATCGTCGACGAGGACGGCGTCGTGCGGGCCGGGACCGCCGACCAGCCCCTGGAGGCCGTCGCGGGAGCACGCACCGGCGGATCAGGCGCCCCCGAGACCGTGCCGGGGTGGACCGTCGTGCCGCGCGCGGACATCCTCACCGACCCCGATCTGCAGGAGCGCGTCGCGAGCCTGCGCGTCCCCGTCTCGGACGAGGCGGAAGACGGCTCGCTCCGCACCCGCGAGGGCACGACCGGCGCGGTCTACACCTCGGGCCTCGAATGGGATGCCGCCGCGCGGACCTTCACCGACACAGAGACCGGGGTCGTCTACGCGGCGTCCGATGACGGCCGCTTCGTCGCCGAGGACGGGTCGGCTCTCCCGACCGGCTGGTACGTCAACGTCGGGTTCGACAACTTCGTGCGCGCCGTGACGGATCAGAGCCTCGCCGGGCCGCTCCTCCAGGTCGCGGCGTGGACGTTCGCGTTCGCCATTCTGACCGTGCTCACGAGCTTCGGCCTCGGGCTCCTTTTCGCTCTCATCTACAACGACCCCCGTGTCCGCGGCCGAAAGGTCCTCCGGACGCTCATGATCCTCCCGTACGCGTTCCCCGCATTCATGTCCGCGCTCCTCTGGCGGGGCATGCTGAACTCCGAGTTCGGCGTCGTCAACGACCTGCTCTTCCTCGGCGCCGACATCGCCTGGCTGGGCGATCCCCTGCTCGCCAAGGCCGCCGTCCTCTGGGTGAACCTCTGGCTCAGCTACCCCTACTGGTTCCTCGTGTGCACGGGCGCGCTCCAGGCGCTCCCCAGTGACACGCTCGAGGCCGCCACGATCGACGGGGCCGGACGCTGGCGCCGATTCCGATCCATCATCCTGCCGCAGCTGCTCGTGTCGACGGCACCGCTCGCGATCTCGTCGTTCGCGTTCAACTTCAACAACTTCACGATCATCTACATGCTCACCGAAGGCGGCCCCGCGTTCCTCGGCAACTCGGGACTGGGCGAGACCGACATCCTCATCTCCGCGATCTACCGGATCTCCGGCGTTGCGGGCGGATCAGCCGACTACGGCCTCGCGAGCGCCCTCTCGATCGTCGTGTTCATCGTCATCGGCGTGATCTCGGCGCTCGCCTTCCGACAGACCCGCAAGCTCGAGGAGTTCCAGTGAGCACTGTCACCGAACGCATCACGTCCGCTACCCCGGGGCGTCGCACCGCACGTCGCTCCCGCTGGTGGGCCGAGGTGGGCTGGAAGTACCCGGTCGCGGCGGTCATCCTCGTCTACGCGATGTTCCCGCTGCTCTACATCGTCTCGGCGTCGGTGAACCCGCGGGGAAGCCTCGCCGGGTCGAGCGCATTGTTCTCGGCGGTGAGCGCTGACAACTACGCCGCGCTCGCCGAGACGCGCTTCTGGACCTGGATGCTCAACACCCTCTACGTCGGCGGCGTCGCCGCGATCGGCGCGGTGCTCATGGGCGCAGCCGCAGCGTACGCCTTCTCGCGCTTCCGCTTCGCGGGACGGCGCGCGGGCCTCACGAGCCTCCTCATCATCCAGATGTTCCCGCAGACCGTCGCGTTCGTCGCGGTGTTCCTCCTGCTGCTCGCGCTCGGCGAGGTCGTGCCGGCCCTCGGAATCAACTCGCGCCTCGCGCTCATCTGCGTCTATCTGGGCGGCGCGCTCGGCGCGAACACCTTCCTCATGTACGGGTTCTTCAACTCGATCCCGATCGAGCTCGACGAGTCGGCCAAGATCGACGGCGCCTCGCACGCGCAGATCTTCTGGCGCATCATCATGCCGCTCGTGACGCCCGTGCTCGCCGTCGTCGCGCTGCTGGCCTTCATCTCGGCGTTCGGCGACTTCATCCTCGCGAAGATCGTCCTGACCAGCGAGGACAACTGGACCCTCGCCGTGGGCATGTACCAGTGGGTCTCGAACCAGCTCACGTCGCGCTGGGGCATCTTCGCCGCGGGCTCCGTGCTCGCATCGATCCCGGTCCTCGTGCTGTTCCTGTCGCTCCAGCGCTACATCGTCGGCGGCCTCACCGCGGGCTCCGTGAAGGGCTGAGCGCGCGCAGCGAGTCGAAACCGATCCCCCATCCATCCACCCGCACGAAGGAGTGCCATGCCATCCCCCATCCGAGCGGCCATCGCGACGGCCGCGGCCGTCTCCCTCGCCCTCGTGGCGTCGCCCGCGCATGCCGATGACGCGAGCATCGACATCTCGCTGCCCGCCGTCGACGGCCTGTCGGCCGACTTCATGACCGGCGTCGACGTCTCCTCCGTCCTCTCGCTCGAGGAGTCCGGGGTCGTGTTCCGCGACGACACCGGCGCGCCGGCCGACCTGTTCCAGGTGCTCGCCGACCACGGCGTCACCGACGTGCGGGTCCGGGTGTGGAACGACCCCTTCGACGCCGAGGGACGCGGATACGGCGGCGGGAACGTCGACGTCGCACGCGCGATCGAGATCGGCGAGCGCGCGACCGACGCGGGGCTCGGCGTGACGGTCGACTTCCACTACTCCGACTTCTGGGCCGATCCGGGCAAGCAGCAGGCGCCGAAGGCGTGGGAGGGACTGACGGCTGCCCAGACCGCGGATGCGGTGCACGACTTCACCGCCGACGCGCTCGCGCGCTTCGCGGATGCAGGCGTCGATGTGCGGATGGTGCAGGTCGGCAACGAGACGAACAACGGCGTCGCCGGCGTCAAGGGCTGGGACGGGATGGCGGAGGTGTTCCGGGCCGGGTCGGCGGCAGTCCGCGAGACGCTCCCTGACGCGCTCGTGGCCGTGCACTTCACGAATCCCGAGACGCCCGGGCGCTACGCGGGCTACGCCGCGGAGCTCGCCGCCCGCAGCGTCGACTACGACGTGTTCGCATCGTCGTACTACCCGTACTGGCACGGCACGATCGCGAACCTCACCGATGTGCTCTCGCACGTCGCGGAGGTGCACGACAAGAAGGTCGCGGTCGTCGAGACCTCCTGGGCCTACACGCTCGAGGACGGCGACGGCCATGGCAACACGATCGACCTCGCAAGCGAGGCCACGGCGTATCCCGTCAGCCCTCAGGGCCAGGCGACGGCGTTCCGCGACGTCGTGCAGGCGGTCGCCGATGTCGGCGATGCGGGGATCGGCGTGTTCTCGTGGGAGCCAGCGTGGCTCCCCGTCGGCCCTCCGGAGCAGCTCGAAGCGAACCGCCTCCTCTGGGAGCGCGACGGCTCGGGGTGGGCGACGAGCTACGCGGGCGCGTACGACCCCGCGGACGCGGGTCGCTGGTTCGGCGGGTCGGCCGTCGACAACCAGGCGCTGTTCGCGTTCGACGGCACTCCCCTGCCGTCGCTGCGGATGTTCGAGTACGTCCGCACCGGAGCGCAGGGGCCGCGCGTCGTGACCGGCGTCGAGACGGTCGCGCTCGAGATCGAGGAGGGCGAGGACGCCGCGCTGCCGGAGACCGTCACCGTCTCGTACAGCGACGGCACGACAGAGGATCAGCCCGTGGTCTGGGATGCTGTCGAGATCGACGGGCCCGGTGTCTACACGGTGGCGGGGCGCACGTCGGCCGGCCACGAGACGTCCGCGACGATCGAGGTCCTCGCCCGCTCGCACCTCCCCGGCGGCGGCTTCGAGGGAGACGGGGCTGCGCTGTGGACGCTCGCCGGCGACGGCGGCTCGATCGGATGGCAGGCCGACGCCTCGGCAGGGACGAATGCGCTCCATGTGTGGCTCGACCGCGACTTCACGGGTTCGGCGACCCAGGTCGTGACGGGTCTCGAGCCTGGCCGCTACGTCGCGACGGCGACGTCGCAGGGCGGCGGCACGCTGCCCGGCGACACGGTGACCCTCCGCGTCACGGCGTCGCCGACGCACCTGCCGGCGACCGCGGCTGACCGGGCGGCGCAGGCGCAGACGCGCACCGCGGAGGCGCTGCTCGCGTTCGACGGATGGCGCGCGTACGCCACCTCAGAGACCGACGCCGTGCGCGTGCAGCGTGGGCAGGAGGTCACGGTCGAGATCGCGTGGGAGCTGTCGGCCGGCGCGTGGGGAACGGTCGACGAGGTGCGTCTCGTGAAGGTCGGCTGAACGACCTCAGCGCGCGGCGGCGTCCGCGTCGCCGCGCGCTGCCGCCTCGGCGAGCGCAGCGACCTGCGCCGTGAGCCGCCCGGTGCGCCAGCAGAGCACCCAGCTCACGGGCGGCGCCGATGACTCGAACGGGATCATCCTCAGGCTCGGCCGCGCGAAGTAGTCCGCCGCGTGCGCGGCCAGAGGGCAGACGCCCTCGCCCGCGGCGATCATCGTCAGGAGGTCGAGGAGCGTCGCGGCCGTGCGATCCGGCTCGCGCCGGTACGGCGCGGCGCGGCGGCCCGCGCGGAACACCGTCTCCCCTTCGAGGTCGGCCAGGGTCACGGTCTCGCGCTTCGCGAGACGGTGACGGTGCGCGACCGCGAGCACGACCGGCTCTCGCAGCACCTCCGGTCCCTCGACGAAGCCGTCCTCGTCGATGGGCCCGTTCGTGACGACCACGTCCACCTCCCCCGTGCGCAGGAGGTCGAGCGGATCGGCGAACCCCGTCTCCCGGAACGCGAGATCGACAGCGGGGCGGCGCGCGCGGAAGCGGTCGAACAGGTCCGCCGCCAGCTCGGCGACCGCCGGCGCCTCGAGTCCGACGACGAGCCTCCCGGCGACCCCGCGGCCGGCGGCCATCGCGTCTGCCACAGCGCGCTCGATGCGCTCGTGGCCTTCGCGCACCTCGGCGTGCAGTGCCGCGCCCACCGGGGTGAGCGCGACGCGCCGGCTGGTGCGCTCGAACAGGGCGACGCCCAGCCGACGCTCGAGACCCGCGATCGTCTGACTCACCCGGGCCTGGGAGATGAGCAGGCGCTCCCCCGTCCGTCCGAAATGGAGTTCCTCGGCGAGCGTGAGGAAGACCTCGATCTCGCGCCGTTCCATAAGGCTCAGGTTATCAGTCGATGCCGGATCCGTCGTTGTTCGCGGGTTCCGCCGAGCCGAGGGTGGAGTCATGACCGAATTCCTCTCCCCCTCGGATCCCCGCTTCGACGCCGAGTGCGTCGGATACAACCTCTCTGTCGCCCATCGCCCCGACCTCGTCGTGCCCGCCTCGACCGTCGAGGATGTCATCGACGGCGTCCGCTTCGCGGCGGAGCGCGGTCTCGGCATCGCCGTCCAGGCGACCGGGCACGGCCCGTCGCTTCCCGCCGACGGCGGCGTGCTCATCCGCACGTCGGGCCTGGATGCCGTCGAGATCGATCCCGTCCGCCGCATCGCGCGCGTGGGAGCAGGCGTCCGCGGCGGCGACCTCGTCCGGGCGGCGGCCGCGCACGGACTGGCTCCCGTGAACGGCTCATCTCCCGAGGTGGGGGTGATCGGATACCACCTGGGCGGGGGCGTCGGCATCCTCGGCCGAACGCTCGGCTGGGCCGTCGATCACGTGCGGGCGCTGGACGTCGTCACGGCCGACGGCGCTGTGCGCCGTGCGAGCGCGACCGAGGAACCCGAGCTGTTCTGGGCGCTGCGGGGCGCGGGACGCGGGACCCTCGGCGTCGTGGTCGGCATGGAGGTCGCGCTGCATCCGATCAGCCGGCTGTACGGCGGCGGGATGCACTTCGCCGCCGAGGACGTCGAGCGCGCGCTGCGGGCGTGGGCGGAGTGGACGCAGACTGTTCCGGAGGCCATGGGAACCTCCGCGCTCCTGATCCGGATGCCCGACCTGCCGCAGCTCCCCGACGCCCTGCGCGGCCGCTCGGTCCTGCACCTCCGCTTCGCGTTCACCGGGAGCGCCGAAGAAGGCGCGCGACTCGTCCAGCCTTTCCGCGACCTGGACCCGGCGACGGACACGGTGGCCGAGATGCCGTACGCCGAGGTCGGGTCCATCCACGCCGAGCCGACCGCTCCGGTCCCCTTCCACGGCCGCAACACCGTGCTCGCCTCGCTCGCTCCGGCCGCCATCAGCACGCTCCTGCGGCACGCCGGGCCCGAGGCGGCCGCCCCGTACCTCGTCGAGCTCCGGCTCCTGGGCGGCGCCCTCGCTCGGCCCGCCGCCGTGCCGAGCGCGATCGGGAGGCGAGACGGCGCGTTCGTCCTGTATGCGGGCGGTGCGGCACACGGCGATGACGCGCCCGCCCTCAGGTCCGCGCTCGCCGGACTCATCGGCGACATGTCGCCATGGAGCACGGGCGGCGTGCTCGCCAGCTTCCTCTCAGGCCCGGCGGTGACGCGCGCCGAGCTCGCGACGGCCTACCTGCCGGAGGACACCGCGCGCGTGGAGCGGATCAAGCGGGCAGTCGACCCGCACGACCTGTTCCGCGCGCACCACGGGCGCGCGGACGGCTGAGCCCGCGGGCGCGCGTCAGCGCGCCGCGAGCGCGGCCTGATACAGCTCGCGCGATGAGCGCCCGGTCGCTGCGGCGACCTCGGCGGCCGCCTCCTTGAGGCGGCCGCCGTCGGCGACGAGCGCGAGGACCTGGGCGACCGCGTCCTCGAGTGGCGTCTCGCGCCGCTCGGACCCGGCCACGACGATCGCGAGCTCGCCGCGCACACCCGCCTCGGCCCATCCGACGAGCTCGTCGAGCGTGCCGCGCGCGACCTCCTCGTGCAGCTTGGTGAGCTCTCGCGCGACGACCGCCCTGCGGTCGCCGCCGAACGCGGCCGCCATGTCGGCGAGCGTCTGCGCGACGCGCGTGGGCGCCTCGAAGAACACCATCGTGCGGGGCTCGGCCGCGAGCGCCGCGAGAGCGCGACGGCGGTCGCCGGGCTTGCGCGCAGGGAAGCCCTCGAAGGTGAAGCGATCGGTCGGGAGACCGGACACCGCGAGGGCCGTGAGCACGGCCGACGGGCCCGGAACGACCGTGACGTCGACTCCCGCAGCGGCCGCGGTCTGCACGAGCCCGTAACCCGGGTCGCTCACGGTCGGCATGCCCGCATCGGTCAGCACGACGAGATCCTCGTCGCGCGCGAGCTCCACGAGCTCGGCCGCCTTCTGCCGCTCGTTGTGGTCGTGCAGGGCGATGAGCCGCGGACGGTTCGCGATGCCGAGCCCGGCGAGAAGGCGCTGCGTCGTGCGCGTGTCCTCGGCGGCCACGACGGGCGCCTGCTCGAGCAGCTCGACGAGGCGGCGCGACGCGTCGCCGAGATTGCCGATGGGCGTCGCGGCGAGGATGATCACCCCGCCAGCCTAGGCGCCGAGATGATGTCGGCGCGGTCGCGGAACCCGTCCGCGTTCACGCGCTCCTCCGCGACCTGCTTGCGCACGGCGGCCGCCTTCTCGTACAGCGAGGGATCGCCGAAGCTCGTCAGCACCTTCACCAGCACGGGGAGGAGCTCGATCATGAGGAAGAGCGCGGCGATGAGGAGGTGCGCCCACCAGATCGCCGGCTCCTTCTCCGCGAGCCGGTTCAGCCCGCTGATCTGGCTGAGGAGCCCGATCGCGCCGGCGTTCGTCTCGGCGACGGATGCCGCCCGCGCGTTGTACGCGGCGAGCGCCGCGTCGTACTCCTGCTGCGCCGCGGGCAGCTGGTCCTCCGCCGCCTGGCGGTTCGCGGCCTCGGATGCCGCGGCGTTCTCGCCCGCAGCCGTCTCGGCCGCTGCGAGGGCCTCGTTCGCCTCGCGCAGCTGGGCAGCGAGGTCGTCATAGGTCGCCTGAGCCGCCGCGAGCTGGTCCTGGGCGGCATCGGAGCTCGCGCCCTCCCCCTGCACGCCCGTGCAGCCGGCGACCTCGCCCGCTCCTGTGCCGTCGAGCTCGCACTGGTAGAGCGCGCGCGCCTCATCGATCACGGTCTGCTGCGCCGCGAGCTTCTCGGTGAGGTCGTCGACCGTCGCCTGCGCGGCGGCCTGCGTCGCAGAGGCCGAGTCGGTGCCCGCGACGATGCCCGTCGCGGCCTGGTTCTGCAGCTCGCCGAGACGCGCGGTCGCGGCATCGAGCGCCTGCTTCTCGGGCCCGGAGTCGAGGGCCGCCTGGTCCTCCTGCGACTGCACGATGTTCGTCGACGCGACCTCCTGTGCGATGTCGTTGCGGAAGGCCTGCAGCACGACGGGCTCCGCGACGACGACGCCGATGAGGAGCGCCATGATGACACGCGGGAGGGCGAGCCCGACGAGGCGCGCGATGCTGCGGGTCGCGGTCATCGTCGACGTGAGGAACCGGTCGAGGTTGAAGATGATGCCCGCCCAGACGATCGCGAGCGGCACCGCGAGCCACACCGAGACCTGCACACCGGTCGTGAGGGCGAAGAGCATCGACAGGGCGGACACGAGCGCGGTGCCGAGCAGCACGAAGAACATCTGCACGAACCGGGGCGTCTCGGTCGGGACGGTGTCGAGCACGTGCCCGTCCGCGCCGCCGAGGATCGCGAGCATGCGCAGACGCGAGCCGGGCGTGCGCGGCGGACGCGCCGCGCGACGTCGCGGAGCGCGCGGCGTCGGCTCGGGCTCGGCAGACGCCTCAGCGGGGCGCTCGTCGACCTCGATCGGCTCGGTCGGGGCGGCGGCGGTCTCGGGGAAGAACTCCCGTTCGAGGTACAGGGCTTCCTCGTCGGGAACGGCGCCGTTCGGGTCGTCGTCGGGGAGGATGATCCGCCCCTGCGAGTCGTAGCGTCCCGGGCGATGCGCGGAGTAGGACATCCCGTCAACATACGAAGCCCGCCTGGGTGAGCGTTGTCAGGACCCTTGGAGCGGACCCGGCTGGGGAGTCGCCCGCCCCCGGGCGCCTCGCGCCCGCGCACTACGCTGGAGCCGTGACGCACGCGCTGCCCGAGGCATCCCCCCGCGACAGAGCCCTCACGGCCATCCGCCAGCACGCGGGCTGGCTGGTGCCCTCGGCTCTCACGCTGCTCGCGGGCCTCTTGCGCATCGTCGGACTCGGCCATCCCCACGAGCTCGTCTTCGACGAGACCTACTACGTCAAGGACGCCTGGACGCTTCTGCATCTCGGCTACGAGGGCACGTGGCCCGAGGGCGCGAACGAGAGCTTCCTCGCAGGCGACACCGACGTGTACTCGGCGGATGCCTCCTTCGTCGTGCACCCGCCCCTGGGCAAGTGGATCATCGCACTGGGGCTCGCGGTCTTCGGCGCCGACTCGGGATGGGGCTGGCGGATCTCGACCGCCGTCGTCGGCACCCTCCTCGTGCCGCTGCTCTCCCTCGTCGCGCGCCGCCTCACCGGCTCGATCGCGGTCGCGGGCGTCGCGGGGCTCCTGCTCGCCATCGACCCGCTCGCGGTCGCGATGAGCAGGGTCGCGCTGCTCGACGGCATCCTCGCTCTCTTCGTGCTCCTGGGCTTCTCGTTCCTGCTGCGCGATGTGCAGGAGACGCGCGATCGCGTCCTCCGCGATCAGACAGAGGCGTGGGGGCCCGTCGTCTGGGCGCGCCCCTGGCTCCTCGCCGCGGGCGCCGCGTTCGGCGCCGCGACCGCCGTCAAGTGGTCGGGCATGTACGTCATCGCGGGCGTCGGGATCGGACTCGTCGTCCTCGACGCGCTCTGGCGCCGCCGCGCGGGAGTCCGCGAGTGGTACTTCTCCGCGATCCTCCGCCAGGGCCCCGTGACCTTCCTGCTGCTCGTGCCGGCCGCCGCCGTGGTGTACCTGCTCTCGTGGAGCGGGTGGCTCGTCACGACCGGCGGGTACGACCGCGCGAGCGACGCGAACCCGCTGGTCGCCCTGTGGAACTACCATCAGGCGGTCTACGGGTTCCACGTGGGGCTCAGCGCGAGCCATCCGTACGCGAGCCCCGCGTGGCAGTGGCCGCTCCTCCTCCGCCCGACCGCGATGTGGCTGACGCGCCCCGAGGTCGGCACGACGACCTGCGCATGGTCGACCGACTGCATCGGCGTGATCGGGAGCATCCCGAACCCCGTCGTCTGGTACGCGGGGATCGCGGCCGCCCTCTTCCTCGTCTGGCTGCTCATCCGCACCCGCGACGCCCGATTCGGCTTCCCGCTCGCGGGGATCGCCGTGACCTACCTGCCCTGGCTGCTCTACCCCGAGCGCACGGTGTTCCAGTTCTACACGGTCGTCATGCTGCCGTTCGTCGTGCTCGGACTCGCAGTCGCGCTGCAGCATCTGACCCGCTCGCGGCAGCCCGACCTGCTCCCGTTCCCGACGGATGCCGAGGTCGCCTTCGCGACGGAGGCCGCCGATCGCGAGCGGCGCGCGTGGCGCATCGCGGCGGCCGTCTTCCTCGCGGTGGCCGTCGTCGTGGGCGCGTTCTACCTTCCGCTCGCGCTCGGGATCGTCGAGCCGTTCCCGCTCTGGCAGCTGCACAACTGGCTGCCCAGCTGGGTCTGATCCGCATGCGCGAGACCCCCGGAGCGCGCGCTCCGGGGGTCTCGCGCATCACGCGCTCAGCCGTCGAGGCCGTTGCGGCGCGCGACCTCGCCGAGCCAGGCCAGGCTCGGCTTCGGCGTGCGCGCGAACGTCTCGCGGTCAAACGCGATGAGGCCGAACGTCGGCCGGTACCCGCTCGCCCACTCGTAGTTGTCGAGCGCGCTCCAGTGCTGGTAGCCGCGCACGTCGATGCCGTCCGAGATCGCGCGGTGGAGGCCCTCGAGCGCTCCCCGCGTGTACGCGACGCGTCGCGTGTCGTCCGACGTCGCGATCCCGTTCTCGGTGACGAGGATGGGCGTCCCGCCGGACAGCTCCCAAGCCGAGCGGACGCCGAGCTCGAGCGCGTCGGGGAAGAACTCCCAGCCGGTGAGCGTCGTCTCGACGCCTTCCGCGACGGGCAGCGGCCCCTCCGGCCCGATGAACGTGCGCGTGTACGCCTGCACCCCGACGAAGTCGTCGCCCGCGGACTGCTCGAGGTACCAGAAGTCGCGCGGATGACCGTACTCCTGCAGCATCTCGTCCGCGCCGGGCTCGCCCGTCGAGTGGAACGCCTGCGTCGCGATGGTCCAGCCGGCTTTGATGCCCGGCACGGACCGGAGGATCTCGGCGGATCGACGGTGGGCGGCGAGCAGGGTGTCGGCGACGCCGAGGTCGGGATGCGGCAGCCCGTACGCGACGAGGTTCGCGGCATCCTCCCCGCCGGCGAGCATCGCGGCGATGTTCGGCTCGTTGATCGTGCACACGTGCTCGACCCCCTCGAGGATCGGCAGCACGGTCTCGGTGTAGCGCGCGAACAGGTCGACCGCGTCGTCCGCACGCCAGAAGCCGTCGTCCTGGAACCAGCGCGGCACCGTGAAGTGCATGAGCGTCACGGTCGGGTCGAGCCCCGTCTCGCGCGCCGTGTCGATCATCCGCCGGTAGTGGTCGAGCGCGGCGCGCGAGACGAACCCGCGCTCGGGCTCGATCCGCGCCCACTCGATCGAGAACCGGTAGGAGTTCAGGCCCGCTTCCGCGAGGAGGCGCATGTCCTCCGGGTAGCGGTGATAGTGGTCGGCGGCGTCGCCCGAGGGCTCCACCATCGGGGAGCCGGGAGCGTGCTCCATGACCCACCAGTTGCTGCCGATATTGTTCCCCTCCACCTGATGCGCCGCGGTCGCGGCGCCCCAGAGAAAGCCATCGGGGAATGAGAGCACGGATGCTCCTCTCGCTGTTTCGGTTTCGGATGCCGCCCGCGCGCTCAGCGCGCGCGAGCGGGGTTCGGCACGGCGTCCAGGAGGCCGATCGTGTACGGGTCCTGCGGATGCTGCAGCACGTGCGCGGTCTCTCCGCGCTCGACGACGCGCCCCTGGTCGAGCACGAGGATGTTCTCGGTGACGAGGCGGGCGCTCAGGAGGTCGTGGGTGATGTAGAGCATGCTGATGCCCCAGCGCTCGCGCAGGTCCTCGAGGAGCGCGAGCACGCCGGCGCGCAGCGACACGTCGAGCATCGACACCGGCTCGTCCGCGATGAGCACCTGCGGATCGCTCGCGAGTGCACGGGCGATGACGACGCGCTGTCGCTGCCCGCCCGAGAGCTGGTGCGGGAGCTTGGCCGCGAACTGCTCGACGGGCGTCAGCCCGACGGTCTCGAGGAGCTCGAGGACACGGGCGCGCGCCTCGACTCCGCGCAGACCCGTGTAGTTCACGACGGGGCGCGTGAGCGTGTACTCGACCGTGTGGAGCGGGTTCAGCGCCGCGTAGGGGTCCTGGAACACCATCTGCACGTCCTTGCGCAGGTCGCGCAGCCCCTTCCGCCGCAGCGACGGCACGTCGACGTCGCCGAAGCGGACGACGCCCGACGTCGGCTTCTCGACTCCCGTGATGAGCTTCGCGAGGGTCGACTTGCCCGACCCCGAGGCGCCCACGAGGGCGAGCGACTCCCCCGGCTCGAGCCGGAACGACACGTCGTCGACCGCCGTCACGGGCGCCTGTCCGCGGCGCGGAGCGGGGTAGGTCTTCGACACGCTCTCGACCGCGATGGCCGCATCCGCGCGGCGGGTTCCGCGCGACCCGACCGTGGGCACGGTCTCGGTGCCCTCGGCACGCGTGGCGCCCTGCGCCTTCCGCGTCGCGAGGTCGACGAAGCCCGGGATCGAGATGTGCGCAGCACGCGGATCCGCGTAGTGGCTCAGCAGCATGCGCGTGTACGGATCCTGCGGGCGCTCGAGGATGTCGCGGCTCGGCGCGTCCTCGACGATGCGGCCCTCGTGCATGACCAGGACACGGTCGGTGGCCTCGAGCACGATGCCGAGGTCGTGGCTGATGAGGATCGCGGTGAAGTCCTCGGCGCGCTGGAGAGCCTGGATCGTGTCCATGACCGCGTGCTGCACGAGCACATCCAGCGCGGTCGTCGGCTCGTCGAACACCATGAGCTGCGGCTCGAGCGACAGCGCGATCGCGATCGACGCCCGCTGGCGCATGCCGCCCGAGAGCTCACCCGGGTAGCGGTCGAGCGCCTCGGGCCTCAGCCCCACCTTGGCCACGAGCTCGCGCGCTCGCGCCTCGCGCGCGGGGCCGGCGACATGGCCGTGCGCGGCGAAGACGTCGAGGAAGTGGCTCCGGATCGTGCGGACGGGGTTGAGCGCGTTCATGCCCGACTGGAGCACCATGGCGAATCCGCCCTGCCGCTGCCGGCGCAGCTCCTCGGCGTCGAGCTCGCGGATGTCGCGACCGCCGAAGAGGATGCGCCCGCCGCTGATCCGCGCCGGCGGCTTCTGCAGCCGGGTGAGCGCGAAGCCGAGCGTCGACTTGCCCGACCCCGACTCCCCCACGAGGCCGACGAACTCCCCGCGCCGCAGCGTGAACGAGACGTCGTCGACGGCCGTGACGGGCGTCGCTCCCGGCGACGCGTACTCGACCGACAGTCCCTGGACATCCAGCAGGATCTCGCGCTCCATGCTCATCGCCCCTTTCCTTCCCGCAGACGCGGATTCGAGATGCCGTCGACGCCGAAGTTGATGAGCGTGAGGCTCAGGGCGAGGAGGGCGATGCAGAGGCCGGGCGCGAACAGGAGCAGCCACTGGCCGGTGAGGAGCGAGTTGGAGTTCTGGGCCCAGTAGAGCATCGTCCCCCAGCTCACGATGCTCGAGTCGCCGAGCCCCAGGAACTCGAGACCCGCCTCCGCGAGGATCGCCGCCGTCGCGGCGCCGAAGAGCGTTCCGGCGATGATCGAGGTCATGTTGGGGAGGATCTCGCGGAACACGATCCGCGCGGGACCGTCGCCCGAGAACTGCGCCGACGCGACGAAGTCCCGTCCGCGCAGGGACTGCGTCTGGCTGCGCAGCACCCGCGCTCCCCACGCCCATCCGGTCACGACGATGACGGCGACGATCATGAGCATCCCGCCGTTCTGCAGGTACGCCGCGATGACGATCATGAGCGGGAGCCCCGGGATCACGAGGAAGAGGTTCACCACGAAGCCGACGGCCTCGGCCGCGAACCCGCGCAGGTAGCCCCAGCTCAGTCCGATGAGCACCGCCACGACCGTGGAGAGGATGCCGGCCGCGAACCCGACCACGAGGCTCACCTGCGCGCCGTAGAGCAGCTGGCTGAGCACATCCTCGCCGGCAGCCGTCGTGCCGAGCCAGTGCTCCCACGATGCGTCGGCATTGCGCGGGAAGCCGTTGTCCTTGGGGCCGTAGGGCGCGAGCACCGGCGCGAAGACGGCGGCGAGCGCGAACACGGCGAGGATGCACAGCCCCAGGCGCGCCTTGCCGTTGCCCCACAGGGTCGCGACCATCCGGCCGGCGGAGCGCCATGGGCGCGGCCCGGCGATCGAGCGCGGGGGCATCTTGACGTTCATGGTGGAGGTCATCGGCGAGTCCTTGGGTCCAGCACGCCGTACAGGATGTCGACGAGGAAGTTGGCGATGAGCACGCTGACCGTGATCATCAGGAAGAGCGCCTGCATGAGCGGGTAGTCCTGCCCGATCACGGCGTTGAAGAGCAGGTATCCGATGCCGGGGTACCCGAAGACCTGCTCGACGAGGATCGACCCGCCGACGACGCCGCCGAGCGTGAGGCCGAAGCCGGTGAGATTCGGCAGGATCGCGTTGCGCGCCGCGTAGCGGATGGCGATCGTCCGACCGCGCAGGCCGTTCGCCTCGGCGAACGTGACGTAGTCCTCGCCGAGCGTGTTGATCATCGCGTTGCGCATGCCGATGATCCACCCGCCGAGCGAGGTCAGCAGGATCGTGAGCGCCGGCAGCGCCGCGTGCCGGACGAGGTCGGCGACGAACTCCCCCGTGAATCCCGGCGTCGTGGTCGCGGCGTACGCGCCTGTGGTCGGGAACCAGTGCAGCACGTACCCGAGGAAGAACAGGAGCAGGAGCGCGGTCCAGAAGTACGGGAACGTGCTGAGGAAGGAGCCCGTCAGCGTCGGCAGCGCATCGAGCCAGGTGCCGCGCTTCCACGCCGCGAGCACGCCGATCAGGGTGCCGATGACGAACGCGAGCACCGTGACGATGCCGACGAGCCCGATCGTGTAGGGCAGCGCCGTCGAGACCATGCTCGAGACCGTCTGCGGATAGAACGTGTACGAGACGCCGAAGTCGAGCGTGACGACCTGGCCGAGGTACGCGACGTACTGGTCCCACAGGGATCCGCTCGGCACGCCGAGCTGCGCCTCGATCGCCGCCCGCGTGGCCTCGGACACCGGGCCGTTCTGCGAGAGCTTGGCGAGAGCGGCATCGGCGGGAGAGCCCGGCATCAGGCGGGGCAGGAAGAAGTTCAGGGTGATCGCGGCCCACAGCGTGAGAGCGAACAGGCCGAGCTTCTGGAGCAGGTACTTCACTGGTCTCCCTCCACCCGGTCCAGGCGCGGGAAGATCGCGAGCGGGGCCGAGTCGTAGTTCTGGGGGATCATGTACGGGTCCTCCGCCGAGGGCCAGCCGGTGAACTTCGCGTCGTTGAAGAGCCCCCAGCTGCCGCCGTAGTAGAGCCCGATGACCGGCAGCTCGTCGTAGACGATGCCCTGCAGCTCGTGGACGATCTCGGTCTGCCGCTGCGGGTCGACCGTCGAGCGGTACTCGGTGAGGAGCGCATCCGCCTCCTCGGAGCGGAACCGCTCGAAGTTGTTCGCGGTCGTCTCGCCGCTCGGCACGTAGAAGTCGCTCGAGAGCAGGCTGTTGAACGACTGGTACACCTCGCCGTTCCCCATGCCGCCGATCGCCATCTCGAAGTCGCCGTTCGCGATCGCGCTCTGGTAGCCGGCCGGCTGCGGCAGCTCGAGGGAGACCTTCACGCCGACCTCGGCGAGCTGGCGCTGCACGGCCTGCGCGGCGCGCGTCCAGTCGGAGTAGCCGTTCGCCGTCGTGAGCGAGAACGAGAGCTGCTCCCCCGCGTCGTCGACGAGGCGGTCACCCTCGAGCTCGTAGCCGGCCTCCTCGAATGCCGCGAGCGCCGCGTCCTGATCCTGCGCGAGGACGCCGCTGTCGGGAATCGTCGGATCGAGGTACTCCTCCTGGTTGGGGAGGATGAGTCCCGTCTGTCCGGCGGGTTCCATGTAGCCCTCCGACGCGGTCTCGGCGATCTCCTCGCGATCCAGCGCGAGCGCGATCCCGCGTCGCACGTCGACGTCGTCGAACGGCTCGCGCTCGAGATTCGGCACGAGCGAGATGATGCCGACGGGAGGGAACCACCAGCGGTTGTGCGCGCTGGCGGCGCCCCAGGTGCCCTCGACGTCCGAGATGAAGGAGTAGGCCCAGTCGTAGCCGCGCGTCACGGTGTCGAGCTGGGTGTTCGTCGCGGGCAGGATGATGTGCTCGATCTCGATCGAGTCGGCCTGCCAGTACGTCGGGTTCCGGTCCATCGAGTACTGCTGGTCGCTGTAGTTGCCGAGCACGAACGGCCCTGTGCCGACCGGGTGCTCGTTGCGCCAGGTGCCGGGATCGTCGACCTCGGCCCAGATGTGCTCGGGGACCATGAAGGTCTTCCCGATGATCGACAGGGCGGGGGCGTCCTCGCCCTGCAGGCGGAACGTCACGGTCTTCCCGTCGGCCTCGACGCTCGCGAGGTGCTGCCACGCGCCGTAGATGTCGTTCGCGGGCGTCTTCTTGAGCATGTCGAACGTGAACGCGACATCGGCTGCCGTGAAGGGCTCGCCGTCGCTCCACTCGACGCCGTCGCGGAGGGTCATGACGATCGTCTCTGCGTCGGGCTGCTCCCACTCCGACGCGAGCCACGGCGTCAGCGACCCGTCGAGCGGGTTGACGAGGACGAGCGGCTCGTAGATCCACCGCGACGCGGTGCGCGTGTTCGTGAGATAGGGGTTGAAGGTGCGCGTGAACAGCGGGTTCCCGTGGTCGGCGTTGATGAGCATCGTGTCGTCGCCGATCGAGGGATCGGGCTGCGACGTGATCTGGATGCTGCATCCGCTCACCGCGAGCGCGACGGCGGCGAGCCCGGCGGCCGCCGCCCGCCGCCAGCGGCGGAGTCTGTGCGTCTTCGGCACGGTGTGACCTCGATGTCGTGTGTGTCTGGAGCACGGCTCCTCGTGAGGAGGAGGCGTTCGCGGAGGGTGTCCGCACGACGAGTGTAAGCGCATACATTGCCGAGCGCAACGGTCTGCGGGGTGCTCCGATCCGCACGACGGAGGCGAGCGCGCGTCAGCTCGCGCGCAGCGAGCTCTCGCGCAGGAGGATCTCGACCGGCAGCCGGACCGACACCGGCTCGGCGTCCGGCGCCTCGAGACGGTGCGCGAGCACCTGGATGGCGGCGCGCCCGAGCTCGATCATGGGCTGCCGCACGGTCGTGAGCGGGGGCGAGACGAGAGCGGAGGCGTCGATGCCGTCGAAGCCCGTGACGATCACGTCCTCCGGGACGCGGATGCCCGCGCTCGCGAACGCGTCCAGGGCCCCGAGCGCCATCTGGTCGTTCGACGACATGAGGGCGGCGGGAAGGCCGTGCGCGACGAGCTCCTCCCCCACGCGGCGCCCCGATGCCCGCGTGAAGTCCCCCCGGCGCACGTCGATCTCGTCGATGCGGAGTCCGGCCGCCTCGATCGCGCGACGGAAGCCCTCCCAGCGCTGCGCGCCATCGGGCGAGTCCGCCGGGCCGGCGAGGTACGCGGGAGGGCGCCCGTCGGTCTGCGCGAGGACGTGGCGCGTCAGCTCGGCCATGGCCTCGGTGTTGCTCACGGTGACGTGGTCGTGTCGGTCGCCGCGGCGGGGCCCTGCGAGCACGACGATGGGCACGCGCCGCGAGAGCCAGTCCAGCGCGTCGTCGGGGATGCTGCTGGCGAGGACGACGAGCCCGTCGACGCGACCGGCCATGTCGCGCACGGTCGAAGCTGACGGGTCGCCCCGCCCCACGCCCACCATGAGCACGAAGCCGCGCCGCCAGGCCTCGAGCTCGGCGCCGCGCAGCACCTCGTCCTGGAACAGCATCGATGCGCGGGCGTCGTCGCGCGGACCCGCGCCGCGGACGACCGTGAACGGCTCCCTGACCTCGTTCGCGAGCACGTCGAGAGCCGAGACGTCGTCGATCGCGTCGAAGCCCGGGAAGTACATGCCGAGCACGCCCGTGCGCCGCTCGGCGAGCCCGCGCGCGCTTCCGCTGGGCACGTACCCGAGACGCGAGACGGCATCGAGGACGCGGTCGCGCGTCTCCGGGCGCACCGCCTCGGGGGTGCGCAGCACGCGGGACACGGTCGCGATCGAGACACCGGCGCTCTCCGCGACGTCGTAGACGGTGGGCGCCTTCGACACAGACCGCTCCTCCCGCATGCGCGCCGGACCACCCGGGCGCAGTTCAGGCTAGCCGCAACCCGGCGGACGCCCGGGGAGGAGGTGCGGCGGTGCGCAGACAGCACACGGCCGCCGCCTCCGGGGAGACGGCGGCCGCGCGGTCGGCTCAGTTGAACTCGAGCGGGTGTGCGCCCACGCGCCCCGACCCGTCGAGGGGGTCGATGCCGTCGATGCGGGCGACCTCGTCGGCGGTGAGCTCGAAGCCGAACACGTCGAGGTTCTCGGCCATCCGCTCCTTGCGCGTCGACTTGGGGAACACGATGAAGCCCTTCTGCAGGTGCCAGCGGATGACCGCCTGAGCGGGCGTCACGCCGTGCGCGGCCGCCGCCTCGGCGACCGCCGGGTTCTCGAACAGCGGGTACTTGCCCTGGCCGAGGGGGCCCCACGACTCGATCTTCGTGCCGTTCTGCTCGGCCCACGCGAGCACATCCCGCTGCTGGTAGGCGGGGTGCAGCTCGATCTGGTCGACGGCCGGCACGACGCCGGTGTCCTTCACGATCCGGTCGAGGTGCTCAGGCAGATGGTTCGAGACGCCGATCGAGCGCGCCAGGCCCGCGTCGCGGATCTCGATGAGCTTCGCCCACGCGTTCGAGTAGGTGTCCTTCTCGGGCGTCGGCCAGTGCGTGAGGTAGAGGTCGACGTAATCGAGGCCGAGCTTCTCGAGGCTCTCGCGGATGGCGTCGTGCGGCTGCTCGCCCGACTGGCGGTCGTTCCAGAGCTTCGTCGTGATGAACAGCTCCTCGCGCGGGATGCCGCTCTTCGCGATGGCAGCGCCCACCCCCTCCTCGTTCCGGTAGATCGCCGCCGTGTCGATGTGGCGGTAGCCGAGCTCGAGGGCCTCGCTGACGGCCTGCTCCGCCTCCGCCGGCGGCACGAGGAAGACGCCGAAGCCGAGCTGGGGGATGTCGTGGCCGGAGTTCAGAGTCACTGCGGGAATGTTCATGTCTCCACCTTATTGAGCGCGAGGGCGGTCGGCGCCGGAAGATGCGGATTCACACCGCCGCCGCCTGGAGCGCGTCGACGCGCGCGAACAGCGCATCGAACACGCTGCCGCGGTCGAACTGGAGCGCGTGCGCCCTGGCCCGCTCCTCCCACTCCGCGCGCTCGACCACGTCCATCCCGATCGCGCGGTCGATCGCGGCCGCGATCTCATCGGGCGCGTCGACCCCGATGATGATCGCGGTGTCGCCGACGGCCTCGCCGACTCCGCCCGTGAGCGTGGTGATGGCCGGGCCACCGCCCGAGAGCGCCTTCTCGGCGAGCGCGATGCCGAAGGTCTCGATGAACTCCGGCCGCGGCTTCGTCGGGAGCACGTACGCGGCCGCGCCGGCGAAGAGATACGGCTTCTCGGCGTCGTCGACGTCGGTGAGGAACGTGATGCGATCGGCGACCGGAGACGCCGCGGCGAGCGCGCGCAGCTCATGCTCCTCTGGCCCGCGACCGGCGATGACGAGCCGGCGCGTCGCGGGCGCGCTCGATCGCGCGAAGCCCTCGATGAGGTCGTCGACGCCCTTCGCGCGAGCGAGCCGCGAGAGGTAGAAGACGTAGCCGTCGCGCTCGAGGCCCCGCTGGGCGAGACGCCGGTCGACCTCGGCGCCGTCGAGATCGAGGAACAGCGAGGCGTCGATCGCGGGGTACGAGATCGCGATCCGCTCCTCGCAGCGCGCGGCGTACCGCGTGCCGTGGCGCGCGTCGAGCACGCGCGCCTCCTCGACGATGAGGTCCTTCGTGTACTGCGACACCGCGACGCACACGTCGCTCGCGAGATACGACTCGAGCACGTGCGCCGCCGCGCCGAAGCGGCCCTCGTTCACGCACTGGCGCACGACGTTCGTCACGTCGGATCCGACGGCCTCGGCCACCGTCACGACGTCGACGGGAAGCCCCGTGCGGCGTGCGACCGAGACCGCGTCGCTGACGGCCGTCGTGTGCGGGCTCAGGTAGAGCGACATCGCGACGGTCGGCACGCCATCGGTGAACAGCTCGACGAGGCGCCCGACGAGACCTCCGATGTACCGCCCGTCGACGACCTTGTAGTCGCCGACCGGCTCGGGGCGCTCGACGAGGATCCCGGGGCTGTACGGGAGCACCGACTCGAGCGGCTTGAGCGGAAGCCCGGCCGACTCGAGGCGCTCGATGGGCCAGGTCACGATGCGCACCTCGTCGAAGCCGCGGGCGATGGCGGCCTCGGCGAGATTCCGGGCCTCCCCCGAATGGCCGCAGATCACCGGATCGGCGCGGACGACGATGACGAGTCGACGGGTCATGCTGGCTCCTGTCCGAGGGGGCGGATGGTCGTGGATCGCGGGCGATCTGCGCGCGAGTTCGGGCGATGATACGACACGCATGTGTCGGCTGCGTGCGCGGTCTGTGTCGCGCGGTCGATCGACCCCGCCGCTCGGCTCAGCGCAGCGACCGGGAGCTCGGCGAGGCCTCGTGCGGATGCGACGGCGGCCGGCTCTCCCGGCCCCAGTCGCCCGGCTCCTCGCCCAGGTCGACCTCGAGCACTCCGCCTGCGCGCAGCTGGGCGCCGGAGAGCCATGGCGCGTGATGCGGACGGCCGTCGAGGCGCATCCCCTGCACGTACTGGGGAGTCGTGTCCCGGCCCACCCGCCGGAATCCCGTCGTCTGCACGACGAGCTCGCTCTCGCCGCCGAGGTCGATGCGCGCCTCGGGCCAGGCCGGGGCGTTGAGGAGCACGAGGTCCTGGCCGGCCACCGGGAACATCCCGAGCGACGCCCACACGACCCACGACGAGAGCCCGCCCGAGTCGTCGTTCCCCGGGAGGCCGCCGGGGCCCGTGCCGAACATCTGGTGCAGCGCCGCGTGCACGATCTCGGCGGTGCGGTCGGGGCGGCCGGCGTAGGTGTAGGCCCACGGCGCATCCATGTCGGGCTCGTTGTTGAGCCCCTCGAAGCGGCCGAGCGCGTACCCGCCCTCCATCTCGACGTCGCCGGGGCCCACGCCGGGCTGGCGAACGGGAGCAGCGCCGAACCCGAAGAAGCGGTCGAGCATGCCCACGAAGGCCTCGTCTCCGCCGGCGAGCGCGATGCGCCCCGCCATGTCGTGCCCGATCCGGAACGAGTAGTTGTACTTCGTGCCCTCGTAGAACGTGGAGTCGCGCAGCAGCCCCGTGTCGAGATCGAACGCGTTGCGCCAGCGTCCGGCGAGCGCGAGGCACTCCTCGCGCACGCGACGGTCGCCGACGGCGGCGGCCACCTGGGCCGTGCACCAGTAGCCGAAGGCGATGTCGAGCGTGTGCGTGATCGGCTCGGCGCGACCGTGGGTGAGGAAGTCCTCGCCGTACGTGCGGCGCAGGTCGGAGAGCATGTGCACGAGCGCCCAGTCCCAGTCGATGCCCTCGAAGCCCGCGAGGCAGAGGTCGGAGAGGAACGTGTGCGCGAGCGCGCTCGCCTGGCGCGCGAAGCGGTCCGAGCCCTTGGCCATCCGGTACCCGATCGGGAAGTTGCCCTCCTCCTCGCAGATCGTCACGAGGGCGTTCCCGAGCTCGACCGCCCGATCGGGGCGCAGCAGGGTGAGCAGCGGCAGCTGCGTGCGGTAGATGTCCCACATCGTGCAGAGGTCGTAGACGAACGGGCCCTCCGACGGCCAGAACGGACTCTCGCCCATCGCGAGCGACGGCTTGATGAGCGAGTGGTACAGCGCGGTGCCGAAGACCGTGCGCCGCTCGCGCGTCTCGGCCTTCCGCGCCTCGCGGTCGGGCTCGCGCGGGTGCTCGGGCGGATCGGAGAGGCGGATGGCCCCGAGGTGCTCGGTCCATGCGAGCTGCGTCGCGGTGCGGCGGTGGGCGAAGCCGCTGCCCTCCGGGCAGTCGGCGCGCAGGTTCCGCGCCGCGCGCTCCACGCCGCGCAGCGAGAACCCGATCCTCAGCTCGATCGTCTGCCCCGCCGCGGCCGGTCCCGCCCACATGAGCCCGAAGGGGCGGAGCGTGGTCGGGCGGATGGCGTCGAAGTCGAGCCGCTTGCCGCCCGGCATGAGCCGGCGGTCGTACCAGAGCAGCTGGCGCCATCCCGGTGCGTCGGCCTCCATGCGCATCGCGAGGGGCGCGCCCTCGACGACGATCTCGCCCTCGGCGTGCCCGGGGGCCGTGGACTCGAGGTGCGCGCGCAGCGGCACGGTCGCGCCGTACGGGATGTCGAGGCCGCCGAGGGACAGGTCGACGACGAGCCGCGCGTCGCGGTGCTTCGGGAACGTGTAGCGGTGCACGGCGCTGCGCGGCCCGACCGTCACCTCGCAGCGGATGCCGCTCGAGAGCGTGCAGGCGTAGAAGCCCGGTGCGGCGACCTCGTCGGACACGTCCCACTGCTCGCCGAGCGCGTCGAGCGAGCCGAGCATGGGCGTCACGCGGACGTAGTTGTAGTACTTGCGGATGGCGCCGGTGCCGCTCTGCTGGAAGTGCGTGATGCCGCTCGCCACGGGCCGGTCCCGCAGGCGCGGGGGCACGCCCTCGGTCGCGAGGTCGTACTCGCCGTAGCCCGTGGGGTACGCGCCCGAGTACGCGCACGCCGAGACCATCCCGAGCGGGAAGGTCGCGCCCGGATGCGTGTTGCCGATCTGCGGCTTGGGCCACCACCACGACGCCGCGATGCCTCGGGGCTCGGGAAGATCGGCCGGCTGGGTCCCGATGAACGGATCGACGTCTGCGAGCTTCACGCGCCCGACGCTACCCCCGCCCCGCGTCGGGCGTGTGACGAACCGTCGCGCGGGAGATGTCAGCGCAGGAAACTACGCTGGCGGGATGAGAATCACCGCCGCCGCAGACGGCTCCGCCCTCGGGAACCCCGGTCCGATGGGGTGGGCCTGGTACATCGACGACGAGCGCTGGGCGGCGGGCGGCTCGCCTCACGGCACGAACAACCAGGGCGAGCTGCAGGCCGTGCTCGAGCTCCTGCGCGCCACGGCCGACGCCGGCGTCGCCCTGCTCATCGAATGCGACAGCCGGTACGTGATCGACTCCGTGACGAAGTGGATGCCCGGGTGGAAGCGGAAGGGATGGCGCAAGGCCGACGGCAAGCCCGTCCTGAACCGCGAGCTGCTGCAGGGGATCGACGAGGCCATGCAGGGCCGCGACGTCGTGTTCTCGTGGGTGAAGGGCCACGCCGGCCATCCGCTCAACGAGGCGGCCGACGAGCGCGCGAACGCGGCCGCCCAGGCGTTCCAGCGCCGCGCGGAGCCGAACCGGGGCCCGGGCTTCGCCGCCGACCCGGTCGAGGGCGCGTCGGGCGGTGCCGTCGTCGCCCCCGAGCCGCCGGCCGCGTCCGGGTCGTCTGCCTCCGCGGCTCCGACGCCGACCGCGACCGCGGTGGACGACGCGCTGTGGGGTGCCGACGACGAGCTCGCCCTCTTCCCGGCCCCCGAGGAGGAGATGGTCGAGCTGCGGCTCCTCCTCGCACCGGACGAGCTCGCACGCCTGCGCGCGCGGGCCGCCTCGTGGGGCATCAGCCCCGAGGACGCGCTGCGTCGTCTGATCTGACCAGCGGCTGCGGGCGGTACACGAAGGTCACGAGGACGACCGAGATCATCATGAGCAGCAGCCACGCGACGAGCTTCGAGATCGAGACCGGCTGCCATCCGTCGGCCTGATCCGGGTAGATCCACGCGCCCGCCGCCGTTCCGACGTTCTCGGCGATCCAGATGAAGAAGGCGACGCCGACGAACGCCGCGAGCACGGGCATCCGCCGCCACGGCCGCGTGCGGTGGTTGCGGAAGTGCATGGTGCAGCGGAGGTACAGCGCGACGACGAGGGCCAGCAGCACCCAGCGCGCGTCGGGCAGGAAGTGGTGCGCGAAGAAGTTCGCGTAGATGCCGGCCGCGACGAGGGCCGTCGCCCAGATCGGAGGGTAGCGCTCGAAGCGCAGCTCGAAGAGGCGGAAGACGCGCACGAGGTACGAGCCGACGGCCGCGTACATGAATCCCGTGTAGAGCGGCACGCCCGCGATGCGGAGCACGCCGCCGTCCTCGTACGACCACGACCCGACGTCGGTCTTGAAGATCTCCATGGCGGTGCCGACGACGTGGAACAGCAGGATGACCCACACCTCGCGGCCGCTCTCGAGCCGGGCGAGCAGCATGATCGCCTGGATCGCCACGGCCGCGATGACGAGCGCGTCGGTGCGCGCGAGCGCGGCGTCGTCGGGGTACCACAGGCGCGCCGCGACGAGCGCAGCGAGCATCGCCGCCCCGAAGATGCACGCCCACGCCTGCTTGAGGAGGAACACCGCGAACTCGATCAGGCCGCGGCGCAGGGCTCCCCCGGGCTCGAGCCGCTCGAGCCGACGGTGCGCCCAGGCATCGATCCGCTGCTCGACCGAGGTGAACGCCCGTGACATGCGGTCGATCCTAGGGTCGGCGCGTGCACGCGCTCCCAGCGCACCTCTAAGCTGGAAGGCTATGTCCTCCCCCGTCATCGCCTACCCGCCCGAGCTGCCCGTCAGCGCGGCGCGCGACGAGATCGCCGCGGCCATCCGCGACCACCAGGTCGTCATCGTCGCTGGCGCCACGGGGTCGGGCAAGACCACCCAGCTGCCGAAGATCGCCCTCGAGCTCGGGCGGACGTCGATCGCGCACACGCAGCCGCGCCGCCTCGCCGCGCGGACCATCGCCGAGCGGGTCGCCGAGGAGATGCAGGTCGAGCTCGGCGGGCTCGTCGGATACAAGGTGCGCTTCACCGACCAGGTGTCGGACGCGACGCGCATCGCGCTCATGACCGACGGCATCCTCCTCAACGAGATCCACCGCGACCGGCTGCTGCGCCGCTACGACACGGTCATCGTCGACGAGGCGCACGAGCGGTCGCTGAACGTCGACTTCCTCCTCGGCTATCTCAAGCGCATCCTGCCGGAGCGGCCCGATCTCAAGGTCGTCATCACGTCGGCGACGATCGACCCCGAGTCGTTCGCGAAGCACTTCGCGGAGCCGGACGGCACACCCGCCCCCGTGATCGAGGTCTCGGGGCGCACGTTCCCCGTCGAGATCCGGTACCGGCCGCTGCTCGCGGACACGACAGAGGACGGCGAAGCGCCGACACCCCGGACGTCGATCGAGGGCGGCGAAGAGCCGAGACCCGACGAGCGGCCGTACGACGTCGAGGACGACGTGTCGGCGATCGTGCAGGCCCTGCGCGAGCTCGAGCGCGAGGCCCCGGGCGATGTGCTCGTGTTCCTGCCCGGCGAGGCCGAGATCCGCGACGCGGCCGACGCCGTCCGCGGGGCCTTCCGCAGCGAGACCGCGCCCGTCGAGGTGCTCCCCCTCTACGGCCGCCTGAGCTCGGCCGAGCAGCACCGGGTCTTCGAGCGCTCGACGGTCGCCGGCCTCAGGCGCCGCATCGTCCTCGCGACCAACGTCGCCGAGACCTCGCTCACCGTGCCCGGCATCAAGTACGTCGTCGACACCGGCACCGCGCGGATCTCGCGCTACAGCAACCGGGCCAAGGTGCAGCGCCTTCCGATCGAGGCGGTCTCGCAGGCGTCGGCCCAGCAGCGATCGGGTCGCGCCGGCCGCACGAGCGCGGGCATCGCCATCCGCCTCTACGCGCACGACGACTTCACGCGGCGCCCCGCGTTCACCGAGCCGGAGATCCTGCGGACGAGCCTCGCCTCGGTGATCCTGCAGATGCTGTCGCTCGGGTTCGGCGACATCTCCGAGTTCCCGTTCCTCACTCCGCCCGACTCCCGCGGCGTGCGCGCGGCCCTCGACCTGCTCGTCGAGCTCGGGGCCGTGCACCCGGCGCGCGATGGCGGGCAGCCGCGGCTCACGCGCATCGGCCGCGACCTCGCCCGGCTCCCGATCGATCCCCGCTTCGCGCGGATGCTCGTGGAGGCGCAGCGGAACGGCACGCAGCGCGAGGTGCTCGCGATCGTCGCGGGCCTGTCCATCCAGGATGTCCGCGAGCGCCCAGAGGAGCAGCGCGAGCAGGCCGACCAGGCGCACGCGCGGTTCGCGGATCCGACGAGCGACTTCCTCACGCTGCTCAACCTGTGGGACCACCTCCAGGAGCAGCAGCGCGCGCTCGGCTCGAGCGCGTTCCGGCGCCTGTGCCGCACGGAGTTCCTCAACTACGTGCGGGTGCGCGAGTGGTTCGACGTGCACCGCCAGCTGCAGGGGCTCACGCGCGGGCTCGGCCGTCGCGGCGAGAGCGATTCCGCCCCGCGGCGGGAGGGTGCGGCGGACCCCGCCGCCGTGCATCGCGCGATCCTCGCCGGCCTGCTGTCGCAGATCGGCGTGCTCGACGAGCGCGAGGCGAAGAAGGACCCGCGCTCGCGCGGCGCCGAGTATCGCGGCGCGCGCGGCGTGCGCTTCTCGGTCTTCCCCGGCTCCGTGCTGCGCAAGCGGCGCCCGCAGGCCGTCATGGCCGCCGAGCTCGTCGAGACCTCGCGCCTGTTCGCGCGGACCGCGGCCGCGATCGATCCGGCCTGGGCCGAGGATCTCGCGGGCGACCTCGTGAAGCGCCAGGTGTCGGAGCCGCACTGGTCGAAGGACTCGGGCGCCGCGATCGCGTACGAGAAGGTCACGCTGTTCGGCGTCGAGATCGTCCCCCGCCGACGCATCCCGTTCGCGCGCGTGGATCGCCCGGCCGCCCGGGAGCTCTTCCTGCAGCACGCGCTCGTCGAGGGCGAATGGGACGCGCACGCGCTGCCGCAGCAGGTCACCGCGTTCCTGCGGCAGAACGCCGACCTCCGTCGGCGCCTCGAGCGCCTCGAGGACCGCGAGCGCCGCCGCGACATCCTCGCCGGCGACGAGGCCGTCTACGCCTTCTACGACGCGCGGATCCCCGCCGAGGTGTTCGACGTCCGGTCGTTCGAGAAGTGGTGGACCGACGCGCGCGCTCGCACGCCGAAGCTCCTCACGATGCGCGAGGCCGACCTCGTCGACGGCGCGGCGACCGCCGACGCGCGGGACTTCCCGACGCGCTGGACGCAGGGCGATCAGACCCTGAACCTCGCGTACCGCTTCGAACCGGGCGCCGAGGACGACGGCGTCACGGTCGTCGTGCCGCTCCCGCTGCTCGCATCGCTGCGACCCGACGGCTTCGACTGGCAGGTGCCCGGCTTCCGCGACGAGCTCGTCACGGCGCTCCTCAAGGCGCTGCCCAAGGCCATCCGCCGCCACGTCGTGCCCGCGGCCGACTGGGCCGCGAAGCTGTCGGAGGAGCTGGCAGGACGGGGCCCCGAGGACAGCGCGGGTCTTCCCGCCGAGCCGCTGCTCGACGCCCTCGCGCGGCTCGTCCAGCGCGCGGCGAGCCAGCCGGTGTCGCCCGCCGACTTCGATCTCGAGCGCGTGCCGTCGCACCTGCGGATGTCGTTCCGGGCGGTGGATGCGCGCGGGCGCGCGATCGCGTCCGATCGCGACCTCGCGTCGCTGCAGAGGCGGCTCGCCGAGCGCACGCGCGACAGCGTCGCGAAGCAAATCGCGCGCGGCGCAGCCCGCGGCGAGCGCCGTCGCGGCGAGGCGGCCGTCGCGGCGGCGTCGGGCATCTCCGCGCCCTCCGCGGGCATCGAGCGCGCCGGCCTGTCGGACTGGACCTTCGGCGAGCTGCCGCCGGTCGTCGACACGCGCGTCGCGGGCGGCGTCGTCCGCGGCTACCCCGCACTCGTCGACGAGGGGCAGACGGTCGCGCTGCGCGTCGAGGCGACACCCGAGTCGGCCGCCCGTCTCACGCGCGCCGGTCTGCGCAGGCTCGTGCTGCTGCAGGTGCCCTCGCCCGCGTCGTACGTGCAGCAGCACCTCACGGCGAACGAGAAGCTCGCCCTCGCCGCGTCGCCGTACGCGTCGGCCAAGGCCCTCATCGAGGACTGCCGAGCGGCGGTCGCCGACGCCGTCCTCGCGCGTCATGGCGAGGTGCGCGACCGCGCGGCGTTCGAGCGCCTGCGCGACGAGGTCTCGCGCGGCTCGGTCGACGACGTCTTCGCGTGCGTCTCGCTCGTCGCGCACATCCTCACCCTCGCGCGGGACGTGGAGCGCGCGATGAAGGGCGCGACGTCGATGGCGCTCCTCGGCGCACTGAACGATGTGCGCGGTCAGCTCGCTGGCCTGATCTTCCGCGGCTTCGTGTCGGCGACGGGCGTCGAGCGCCTGGCGCACCTGCCCCGGTACCTCGAGGGCGCCCGGATCCGCCTCGAGGCGCTCCCCGACAATCCCGGCCGCGACCGCGCCTGGATGACGGAGTTCGAGCGCGCGCGGGCCGTCTTCGACGAGGCGGGCGGGGCCATCCCCCTGCCGCCGGATGCTCCCGCGCACCTCGAGCGCGCACGCTGGCTGCTCGAGGAGTTCCGCGTGAGCCTGTTCGCGCAGCGTCTCGGCACGGCCGAGGCGGTGTCGCTCCCGCGCATCGCGAAGGCGCTGAAGGGCTGAGGGGCTCAGGCGGCCAGGGCGCCGAACCCGAGGAGGTACGTCGGGACGTAGATGAGGGCGATGAGCACCGCGTGCGTGAGCACGAACCCGCCCGCCTCGAGGGCCTTCCCGCGCTGGCGCAGGTGCGCGCGCAGCTTGCGGAGCAGCGAGACCGGATGGCGCACATCCCAGCTGTTGAACCGGAGGTAGCGCCCGAGGTAGACGCCCACGGCCCCGAGCACGATGATGACCGCCGCGAGCGCCCAGCTCGACGCGGGCACCGCGCCGATCGCGTTGGGCTCGACGAGCACGAGGAAGGCCGTCTGCACGACCGCGAGGCTGAGCACCGCGTTCGCGATGCCGGAGAGCGTGAGCGTCAGGGTCTGCACGATGTCGTACCAGAGGGGCACCGGGTCGCCGTCGCGGCGGTGGCTGAAGTTCAGCTCGGTGATGAGATAGATCGAGTTCGGGAAGAGCAGCACCCACACGATCGCGCCCACGACGACGTACACCCACACCGCGACCGCCGCGGCCCGTGGCCGCAGCGCCGTGAGCGACAGCAGCGCGGGGAGCCCGAGGAGCCCGGCGACCGCGACGAGCGAGACGAGGACCGGAACGAAGGAGAGGCCGATGTTCAGCAGCATCGGCCGGTAGAGCGGCACGCCGTACACCGCCGATCGGAGCCTCACGAGCACGATCGCGTAGATGTTGAGCAGGACGACGGCGATGCACGCGACGAGGACGGCCACGCCACGACCCTAGTCGCGTCCCGCTACTCCCAGACCGCCGTCTCGGGGTCGATCCCCCGCGCGCGTGCGCTCTCGTCGACCGCGCGCCGGAACCAGGCCGCGAGGCCGACGCGGACGCCGTCGTAGTGCGCCGCGAACCCCGGGTCCGACTCGTAGCGGCGGGCAAGGCACACCTGCATCTGGCGGCTGAGCGGGAAGTAGGCCGAGAACGCCTCGCGGTGGCGCTCGACGAGGTCATCGGCCTCGGCGCTGCCCGGTGCGACACCGCGGTCCATCGCGTCCGCGAGCGAGCGCTCGACGCCCGCGACGCGGTCGGCGACCTCGCGCCACTCCTCGGCGGTGCGGTCGGCGGCCGCCTCGGCGAACTGCCGCCACTGCCGTGTGCCGCCGTAGGCCTCGCGTGCGCCGCGCGCCTGCTCGGGGTCCCAGCCGGATCCGAACACCTCCCGCTGCACCTCGTCCGCGAGCGGGACGCCGCGCTCGTGCGCGGCGATCATCCGCTCGAGGCCCGATCCGAGCCGGTTCAGCCGCGCGATCCGCTCCTCGAGCTGGGCGTGCGCCGCCCGGAGCGTCCCCGCCGCCTCGGGCGACGCGCCGTCGAGGATCGCGCGGATGTCCTCGAGCGCGACGCCGATCTCGCGGTAGATCGCGACGCGGCGCAGCCGATCGAGGTCAGGCGCCGTGTACAGCCGATAGCCCGCCGGCGTCCGTTCCGACGGGCTCGCCAGCCCGATCGCGTCCCAGTGGTGCAGCGTCCGCACCGTGACCCCGAGCTGCGCAGCCGCCTGCCCCACCGTCAGGCCGTCGACGTCATCGCGCATGCTCCCCATTCTGCTCACGGGCCGCATCGGGCGCCGTGATGCCGAGCTCCGCGAGGTGGCGCGCGGCGTCGCTCTCCGGGTCCCAGGGCAGGGGCGCGGTGAACACGACCCGGGCGTTCTCGGGCGTCCGGATCTCGAGGTCGCGCGTGCCCCACGGCGTGTCGCGCGGGCCGTCGACCGCGTCCGCCCTGAGGGCACGGCACGCGGCGGCGACCGGCTCGATCTGCCGGAGGACGCAGGCGAAGCTGACGCTCATCGCGGGAGGCGGCGCGGGGGCATCGCCCACGGGCACGAGGAGGACGTCCTGGAAGGCCCAGCGCCGCAGATGCACGATCCCGCCCGGAACGCTGAACAGCTCGATGAAGCCGAGCCCTCTCGTCCAGAACTCCACGGACGCGGGCAGGTCGGGCGCGGGGATGGTGACGAAGGAGGGCATCGCGTAGATGCCGCGGAACGGCTCGGGCGCGACCGCGTCGGGGTCGCGCGGCGGCACGGGGCTGATCTCGAAGGCGTCGTAGTAGTCGGTCATGCGCTCCACCCTCGAGCCTGACGCTGCGTGAGGGTCAAGTCGCGTCCCGCTTTCGTCCGCGCAGAGCCCACCAGGTATCTTGATGTCGAGACAGAATCGCGCCATCCGCGTGCCATCCGTCGTTCCCCGGCAACACCCCACCGTCTGGAGTCGCCTCACCCATGTCAAAGATCATCTACACCCACACCGACGAGGCGCCGCTGCTGGCGACGTACTCGCTGCTGCCGATCATCTCGGGCTTCGCGTCCAAGGCCGGTGTGGAGTTCGAGACGCGCGACATCTCGCTCGCGGGCCGCATCATCGCGCAGTTCCCCGAGCGTCTCACCGAGGCGCAGCGCATCGGCGACGCACTCGCCGAGCTGGGCGAGCTCGCCAACGAGCCGAGCGCCAACATCATCAAGCTCCCCAACATCTCGGCATCGGTGCCGCAGCTGAAGGCCGCGATCGCCGAGCTGCAGGCGCTGGGCTACGACATCCCCGACCTCCCCGAGGACCCGCAGACCGAGGACGAGAAGGAGGTCGCCGCGCGCTACGACCGCGTCAAGGGCTCCGCGGTGAACCCCGTCCTGCGTCAGGGCAACTCCGACCGCCGCGCGCCCGGCGCCGTCAAGGCGTACGCGAAGGCGCACCCGCACCGCATGGGCGCGTGGTCGGCCGACTCGAAGACCTCGGTGGCCACGATGGGTCACGACGACTTCCGCTCGAACGAGAAGTCGTTCGTCTCGCCCGCCGACGACGCGCTGCGCATCGAGCACGTGGCGGCGGATGGCACGGTGACGGTCCTCAAGGACAAGGTGGCGGTTCTCGAGGGCGAGGTCGTCGACGCGACCTTCATGAGCGCCAAGGCGCTCGACGCGTTCCTCGCCGACGCGATCGCGCAGGCCAAGCAGGAGGGCGTGCTGTTCTCGGCGCACCTCAAGGCGACGATGATGAAGGTCTCCGACCCGATCATCTTCGGCCACATCGTCAAGGCCTACTTCGCTCCCGTCTTCGCGCAGTACGGCGCCGACCTCGAGGCGGCCGGCCTCTCGGCCAACGACGGCCTCGGCGGCATCTTCGCCGGCCTCGAGAAGCTCGAGAACGGCGCCGAGATCCGTGCGGCGTTCGACCGCGCCCTCGCCGACGGCCCCGAGCTCGCGATGGTCAACAGCGACAAGGGCATCACGAACCTCCACGTGCCGAGCGACGTGATCGTCGACGCGTCGATGCCCGCGATGATCCGCATCGGCGGGCACATGTGGGGCCCCGACGGCGCCGAGAAGGACACGCTCGCCGTCATCCCCGACTCGTCCTACGCCGGCGTGTACCAGGCCGTGATCGACGACTGCAAGGCGAACGGCGCCCTCGACCCGACGACGATGGGCACCGTGCCCAACGTCGGCCTCATGGCGCAGAAGGCCGAGGAGTACGGCTCGCACGACAAGACCTTCGAGATCGCCGAGGCCGGCACCGTTCGCGTCGTCAACGGCGCAGGCGAGACGGTCCTCTCCCACGAGGTCGAGCAGGGCGACATCTGGCGCGCCTGCCAGACGAAGGACGCCGCCATCCGCGACTGGGTGAAGCTCGCCGTCACGCGCGCGCGCCTCTCGAGCACCCCCGCCGTGTTCTGGCTCGACGAGACCCGCGCGCACGACGCGAACCTCATCGCGAAGATCGAGCGCTACCTGCCCGAGCACGACACGGACGGCCTCGACATCCGCGTCCTCGCGCCCGCCGAGGCGACGACGTTCTCGCTCGAGCGCATCCGCCAGGGTCTCGACACCATCTCGGTGACGGGCAACGTGCTGCGCGACTACAACACCGACCTGTTCCCGATCCTCGAGGTCGGCACGTCGGCGAAGATGCTCTCGATCGTCCCGCTGATGGCGGGCGGCGGCCTCTTCGAGACCGGCGCGGGCGGCTCCGCTCCCAAGCACGTGCAGCAGCTCGTCGAGGAGAACTACCTGCGCTGGGACTCGCTCGGCGAGTTCTTCGCCCTCGCGGCGTCGTTCGAGCACCTCGCCCAGACCACCGACAACGCGCGCGCGCAGGTGCTCGCCGACACGCTCGACGCCGCCACGGGGACGTTCCTCGAGCAGGACCGCTCCCCCGGTCGCAAGCTCGGCACGATCGACAACCGCGGTTCGCACTTCTACCTCGCGCTGTACTGGGCGCAGGAGCTCGCGCGGCAGACGCAGGACGCCGACCTCGCTGCGGCGTTCGCGCCGCTCGCGGAGAAGCTGGCCGCCGACGAGGAGAAGATCGTCGAGGAGCTCCTCGCCGTCCAGGGCAAGCCCGCCGACATCGGCGGCTACTACCGTCCGGACGCCGAGAAGACGGCCGCCGTGATGCGCCCCTCCGCGACGCTCAACGCCGCGATCGACGCGCTCTGACCATCCGCTCGACGACGCCCGCCCCTCGCCGGGGGCGGGCGTCGTCGCATGCCGGGCCGGATGACGCTTTCCGTCGCGCGCACGCGGCGCGCTAGGCTCGCCCTCGGTCCTTCCACCGCAGCCCCGACCTCAGGAGGAACGCCGACGATGGCGCACTTCGATCTCCCCCTCGACCAGCTCCGCACGTACCGGCCCGAGCTCCCCGTGCCCGACGACTTCGACGCCTTCTGGGAGCGCACGCTCGCCGAGTCGCGGGATGCGGCCTGGGCTCCGCGCCTCGAGCCGGTCGACACCGGGCTCACGCTCGTCGACGTGCACGACGTCGCGTTCGCGGGCTTCGGCGGCGACACGATCCGCGGCTGGTGGCAGGTGCCCGCCGCGAGCGCGCCCCGTGCGATCGTCGTCGAGTTCGTCGGCTACTCGGGCGGCCGCGGCCCCGCTCACGAGGTGGGCTCGTTCCCGCTCGCGGGATGCGCACGGCTCATCGTCGACACGCGCGGCCAGGGCTGGGGCCACTGGAGCATGGGCGGCGCCACGGCCGACCCGCACGGCAGCGGCTCGCAGGCGCCGGGCGTCATGACGCGCGGCATCGAGAGCCCCGAGACCTACTACTACCGCCGCGCGTTCACCGACGCGGCACTCGCCGTGGACGCCGCTCGCGCGCTCGCGCCCGGGCTCCCGGTCTTCGTCGCGGGCGGAAGCCAGGGCGGCGGCCTCTCGATCGCAGCGGCGGCGCTCGCCGGCGACGTGGCGGGCGCCATGCCCGACGTGCCGTTCCTGTGCGACTTCCCGCGCGCGACGACCCTCGTCGACTCGATGCCGTACGGCGAGATCCGCACCTACCTCTCGGCGCACCGCGACCGGATCGACGACGTCTACCGCACGCTGTCGTACTTCGACGGGGTCACGCTCGCGTCGCGGGCGACGGCTCCCGCGCTGTTCTCGGTCGCGCTCATGGACACGATCTGCCCGCCCTCGACGGTGTTCGGCGCCTTCAACGCGTGGGGTGCAGAGGAGAAGGACATCGAGGTCTATCCGTTCAACAACCACGAGGGCGGGGGCGGCGCGCAGCGCGCGGCGCAGCTGGCGTGGCTCGGGCGTCGCCTCGGCTGACGACACGGCACTCGCCCGCGCCGCCTGGCGTCGCCCGCCGCTGCGCTGTGCCACACTGATCTCGTAAAGCGTTTACCGAGCCGTCGCAGACGACGGCGGGACGGGGGTCGGATGAAGCGGGTGGGCATCCGCGACGTCGCCGTCCTCGCCGGCGTCTCGATCAGCTCGGTCTCGAACGCCCTCAACCGGCCGGAGGCCGTGAGCGATCACGTGCGCACGCGCGTGCACGCCGCCGTCGACCAGCTCGGGTACGTGCCGCTGCGTGCGGCGCAGCAGCTCCGCGCGGGGCGCAGCGGACTCATCGGCATGACCGTCATCAGCATCGGCAACCCCTTCTTCGCCGAGATGCTCGAGGGGGCCGAGGAGGCGACGTCGGCCGCGGGCTACCAGGTCATGCTCGGCAACAGCGACGACAGCGCCCAGCGCGAGAGCAGCTATCTCGAGCTGTTCGAGCAGGCGCACGTGGAGGGCATGCTCATCTCGCCGTTCGGAGACGTCGGGCCCGCGCTCGAGCGCCTGCGCGCGCAGCAGATCCCGGTCGCGCTCGTGGACGGCGTCGACGAGAAGGGGCTCACGCCCTCCGTCTCGCTCGACAACGTGCTGGGCGGGCGGATGGCCGTGCAGCACCTCATCGAGCTCGGCCGGCGGCGGATCGCGTTCGTGGGCGCGCGCGAGGAGGTGCGCCAGACGCGCGACCGCCTGCGCGGAGCCGCCGCGGCGGCGCAGGACGCGGGCCTCTCCCTCGACGTGACGCTCAGCGGGCGCACGACTCCGCGAGTGGGCGCCGAGATCGGCGAGCGCATCGCAGCGCTGCCCGCGGCCGAGCGCCCCGACGCGGTGTTCGCCGCCAACGACCAGCTCGCGTGCGGGATCGTCCACGCCCTCGTCTCCGCGGGCATCCGCGTTCCCGGCGAGATCGCCATCGTCGGATACGACGACATCCCCTTCGCCTCGATCGCGGCCGTGCCGATCACGTCGGTGCGGCAGCCGGCGCGCGCGATGGGACGCCGCGCCGCGGAGATGCTCGTCGATGCCGTGCGCGGCGCGGCGCCCGCCGCAGCGCCGGCCGAGGTGTTCGCGCCCGAGCTCGTCGTCCGGGCGTCGACGCGCGCCTGACTCCCCGCGCGTCAAACGTTTCATGTCCTGTCTTGACGGTCGCCGTCGCCGACGCTATGGTGCCCGGGAAGCGCTTTCCTGAAACGTTTCCGTGCGATGAAGCACGACGTCCCCCACGATCGGAGTTGATGTGAAGGGCAGAACCCTGCGCGCCGGCGAGCCCGCCGGCGAACCGACGGATGGCCGGGGGCCGCGCGCGCTGCGCGGCCTCGCGATCGCGACGGCGGCTGCCGTCGCCTTCGGATGCATCGGCGGCGCGAGCGCCGCGCACGCCGCGACGACACCGGCCGACACGGCGGCAGCCGGCCAGCCCGTCCGATTCGACTTCGGCCCCGGCGCCGTGGCCGACGGCTACACGCAGGTCACGGCGGGCTCGGCGTACTCCCCCGAGGCGGGCTTCGGCTTCGCCCCGGGCGCGACGGTGACCGAGACCGACCGCGGCGGCGACCCTCTGAAGGGCGACTTCGCGACGGTGAGCGGCTCGAGCTTCGTCGTCGATCTCGCGAACGTCGACTACACCGTCTCGATCGTCGCCGGCGACACCGGCGGCACGACCGAGATCGCGATCGCGAGCGAGCAGATCCAGAAGGTCCAGACGACCTCGAAGGCCGCGGGCGCCTTCCTCGAGATGAACTACGACATCGCCCTCGTCGACGGGCAGCTGTCGTTCGACTTCACGGGCGCGGCCGCCAACATCAACGCGATCGTCATCACGCCGCAGGCTCCGCGCGAGGCCGCGGCGACCCCCACCGCGTACCTCACCGGCGACTCCACCGTGCAGACGTACGACCCGTACTGGGAGCCGCAGGCCGGCTGGGGTCAGATGATCGACCAGTTCCTCACCGACGCCGTCGCCGTGGACAACCGCTCGATCGGCGGCCGCTCGTCGCGGTCGTTCGTGCAGCAGGGCCGCCTGGACGAGATTCTCCGCGTCGTGCGACCCGACGACTACGTCTTCGTGCAGTTCGGCCACAACGACGCGACCGCGTCCGTGCCCGAGCGGTACACGCCGCCGGACCAGTTCGACGACTACCTCCGCATCTACGTCGAGGGCACTCGCCAGCGCGGCGGCATCCCGGTGCTCGTGACCCCGGTGAACCGGCTCGACGTCGACAGCGAGACGGGGCTCTTCAACGAGAGCTTCCCCGAGTACGTCGCGGTCATGAAGGCCGTCGCCGCAGAGCTCGCCGTCCCGCTGGTCGATCTCTCCGCCTCGAGCCGCGCCTACCTCGACGCGATCGGCGCCGAGGCCGCGAAGTCGGTCTTCCTCTACGCCGACCCCGGGGTGTACCCGAACCGCCCGAACGGCGTGCAGGACAACACGCACTTCCAGGAGTACGGCGCGATCCAGATGGCGCGCCTCGTCGCGCAGGGCGTGGCCGAGCTCGGCCTGCCCATCTCGGAGGCGGTCGAGGTCACCTCGCCCTCCGAGCTCCCCGCTGCGGTCACGGGTCTCGCCGTGGCCGGAACCTCCAGCACCTCGGTGTCGCTCGAATGGGACGAGACCGCGGGCGCCGACATCTACCGGATCTACCGCAGTGAGGCCGGAGCCGACGCGTTCACCCTCGCGGCGACATCCACTGTGCCGCAGAAGAGCATCGGCTCGCTCGCGGAGGGCGGCGCGTACGACTTCCGCGTGAGCGCCGTCAACGGACTCGGCGAGGGTCCGTCGAGCGACATCGTGACCGCGACCACCCGCGCCGCGGCGTACCGCTACGACTTCCAGCCGGCCGGCGCCCCGGTCGGCGCGGGCTACACGGAGGTCAACCGCTCCACGGTCTACTCGGCGGAGCGGGGCTACGGCATCGTCGACCCGACGGGGATGATCGACCGCGACCGCGGCGCATCGGCCGGCGACGACGTCGCGCGCGACTTCGTCGCGTACTTCAACGGCAGCTACGAGTTCGCCGTCGACGTGCCCAACGGCGAGTACTCGGCGAGCGTCACGGTCGGCGACCTGCTCGGCACCGTCCGCACGAACCTCGAGATCGAGGGCAGCGACGAGGGCGGCCTGTCGGTCAGCCGCGGCAGCACGACGAAGGCGATCGACGGCATCACGGTGAGCGACGGGCAGCTCAGCACCGTGATCTCGGGAGCGACCGGCCACCTCAACGGCCTCACGCTCACGCCCATCCTCGTCGCGCCCGCGGCCATCCGGCTCGACGACCTCGCATTCGACGGGGCGTCCGCGACGGCCGCGCTGTCCTGGGATGCCGCGCCCGAGGCTGCGGCCTACCGGCTGTACCGGACGACCGATGACGGCACCGTCCTCGTCGGCGAGACGGAGGGCACCTCCTTCGTCGACGAGACGGCGCAGCCCGGCCAGACCGCGACCTACGCCGTCACCACCGTGACCGCGCGGGGCGACGAGTCGGTGCCCTCGGTCGGCGTCGAGGTCGAGGTCATCGACCCGGATGTCGCGGTCCCCGCGGCGCCCACGGGCCTCGCCTACGGCGACGTGCTCAAGAACTCCGTGGCGCTCTCGTGGGACGCGTCCGACGGCGCGCTGTTCTATCTCGTCAGCCGTCAGGACAAGAAGGGCGAGTGGCAGGTCATCGCGCGGGCGGATGAGCCCGCGTACGTCGACGAGGACGTCCTCACGACGATCGCGTACACCTACCGCGTGCAGGCCGTGAACGCGGGCGGGGCGTCCGAGCCCTCCGAGCCCGTCACCACGCCCGCGGTCACGACGCTCGATCGGGCCGCCGAGCGGCTCGATCGCGCCCCCGTGGCCGTCGCGCAGGAGCAGGGCGTCTACGTCGGATGGCGCCTGCTGGGCGACGACGCGCAGGATGCCGCGTTCCACGTCTACCGCGACGGCGAGCGCATCACGGAGGAGCCGATCGTCGACACGACGAACTACCTCGATGCAGCGGGCTCGGCCGACTCGACGTACCGCATCGCGATCGTCGAGGACGGGGTGTCGTTCTGGGCGACCGAGGAGTTCCGGCCGTGGGAGGACGGGCAGTCGCTCGACATCCCCCTGAACAAGCCGGCCGACGCGTACTCGAAGGACGGGCAGCCGTACTCCTACCGCGCCAACGACACGTCGGTCGCGGACCTGGACGGCGACGGCCAGCTCGAGTACGTCGTCAAGTGGGATCCGACGAACTCGCAGGACAACTCGAAGGCCGGCTACACGGGCAACGTCTACCTCGACGCGTACGAGCTCGACGGCACGCAGCTGTGGCGCATCGACCTCGGCATCAACATCCGAGCGGGAGCGCACTACTCGCAGCCGATGGTCTACGACCTGAACTCCGACGGCCGCGCGGAGGTGGTCGTGAAGACCGCCGACGGCACCGAGGACGGCCAGGGCACCGTGATCGGCGACGGCAGCAAGGACTGGCGCAACTCGTCGGGCTACATCCTCACCGGACCCGAGTACCTCACGGTGTTCGAGGGGACGACGGGCCGCGCGATCGACACGATCGACTACGTGCCCGGCCGCGGCGACGTCGCGTCGTGGGGCGACAGCTACGGCAACCGCGTCGATCGCTTCCTCGCGACCGTGGCGTACCTGGACGGCGAGCACCCGAGCGTCGTGTTCTCGCGCGGCTACTACACGCGCGCGGTGATCGCCGCGTTCGACTTCGACGGCGAGAGCCTCAGCCAGCGCTGGGTGTTCGACTCCTCGACGAAGGGCAACGGCGACTACGCGGGTCAGGGCAACCACGCCATGATCTCCGCCGACGTGGACGCCGACGGGAAGGACGAGATCGTCTTCGGATCGGCGACGATCGACGACGACGGAACGGGCCTGTACTCCACGGGTCTCGGCCACGGCGATGCCGAGCACGTGAGCGACTTCGACCCGGCGCGCCCGGGCCTCGAGGTCTACGCCGTGCACGAGGACATGGGTCGGTCCGGCAGCATGGGCGCGACCTACCGCGACGCGGCGACCGGCGAGGTGCTGTGGTCGGTCCCCGCGACGAAGGACACCGGCCGCGGCGCGATGGCCGACATCGATCCGCGCTACGACGGCGCCGAGGGCTGGAACATCGGCGGCACGGTGGCGTGGGACTCCCGGGTGGGCACTCTGCGCAACGTGTCGGGCGAGGAGATCTCCACGGCCATCCCCGCCGCCAACTTCGTCGCCCAGTGGGACGGCGACCTCCTCAGCGAGATCGTCGACCACGCGTTCGACACGACGACGCGCCTGGGCTCGCCCGTCGTGTCGAAGTGGGACTACGAGAACGGCGTCGAGGTGCCGATCTTCGAGCCGGAGGGCGTCCTGACGAACAACGACACGAAGGGCAACCCCGCTCTCCAGGCCGACCTGTTCGGCGACTGGCGCGAGGAGCTCGTGTACCGCACGACCGACTCGACGGCGCTGCGCATCTTCACGACGACGGACGTCACGGAGCACCGCCTCCGCACCCTGATGTCGGACGCGCAGTACCGCCTCGCCGTCGCGTGGCAGCTCACCGGATACAACCAGCCGCCGCACACGAGCTACTACCTCGGCGAGGGCATGGAGACGCCGGCCGCTCCCCGCCTGGCCTACACGACCGACGCCGCACCGGCCGAGGTCGTGCCCGGGCCGGCGACGGCGGCGCCCGCGAAGGGCGTGCTCTCGACGACGAGCGGATGGGCCTACGGTCTGAAGGACGGCGACTACACCGTCACGATGAACCTGTGGCACGGCCAGAACGCGCACACCATCCGCCTGTTCGAGAACGGCGAGCTCCTCACGGAGGCGCACCTCGCCGACCGCACTCCCGACGCGCAGGAGTTCTCGTTCGACGTGACGGGCCGCGTGAACGGCACGTACGAGTACACGTGCGAGCTCGTGAACCAGCACGGGACGACCCCGTGCAAGCCGGTCACCGTGAAGGTCGTCGACGCGAACCCCGGCACGGCCGTGCTCTCGCACGACAACCACGACCGCGACGGCGACTACACCGTCACGGCGAACCTCTGGTGGGGCACGAACGCGACGTCGTACCGCCTGTACGAGGACGGGCAGCTCGTCGACGAGCAGGAGCTCACGGCGGCGACGCCGGAGGCCCAGACCGCGTCGACGCACCTGACCGGCCGGGCCGCGGGCGAGCACGTGTACCGCGCCGTGCTCGCGAACGCCGCGGGCGAGACCGAGACGAAGGAGATCCGGGTGACCGTGAAGTGATCCGGCGCCCGGTCGCCGCGAAGTGCGGCGACCGGGCGTTCCTTCGACGCGTTCCGGGGCAGGGCTCGACGAGCCCTGCCCCGTTTCGCGTCGATCCGGAGGCGGGTCGCCGCGAAACGCGGCGAGGCCGGATGGCCCACGACGGCCGTAGCATGGCTGACGTGACCGAGAAATCGCTTCCCCGGCCCGTCCGCATCGACGGATCACACCCCGCCCGCTCGGTCGTCCGCCTGCTGCTGCGGCGGAAGGGGCGGATGGCCGTGGCCGTCGGCGCGTTCGCGCTCAAGGAGATCCCCCTGTGGGCGCTCCCGGTCGTCACGGCCGCCATCGTCGACATCGTCGCGTCGGACGGCGAGGTCATCCACGTGCTCGGCTGGTTCGCGGTCGCGGCGCTCCTGCTGCTGCAGAACTACCCGAACCACATCGTGTACACGCGGATGTTCATGACGGTCGTGCGCGACACCGGGGCCGAGCTGCGCAACGCGCTCGCGCAGCGGCTGCAGAACCTGTCGATCGGCTTCCACACACGCCAGAGCGCGTCGGTCGTGCAGACCAAGGTCGTCCGCGACGTCGAGAACATCGAGGTCATGCTGCAGCAGGTCATGCACCCGCTGCTGTCGGCCGCGATGGTCCTCCTCGGCGCCGTGACGATGACCGCGTTCGTCGTGCCGCAGTTCCTGCCGATCTACCTCCTCGCCGTTCCGCTCGCCGTGCTCATCCGCTGGGGCACCTCCCGCCGCTCGCGCGCGAGCAACGAGCGCTTCCGGCGCGAGGTCGAGGGCTTCTCGGCGCGCGTCGGCGAGATGGCCTCGCTCATCCCGATCACCCGCGCGCACGGGCTCGAGCAGACGGCCGTCACGCGCGTGGCCGCAGGCGCCGACGAGGTGCGGCGCGCGGGCTTCGTGCTCGACCTGCTCAACGGGCGCATCGCGTCGATGTCGTGGGTGGCGATGCAGCTGCTCGGCGCCTCGTGCCTCGTCCTCGCCGCGGTGTTCGCGCTGACGGGCATCGTCCCGATCACGCCGGGCGAGGTCGTCATGCTGTCGTCGTACTTCGCGCTCCTCACGCAGGGGATGACGCAGCTCCTGCTCCTCCTCCCCGTCGCCGCGCGCGGGATGGAGTCGGTGCGCTCGATCGCCGAGGTGCTCGAGGAGCCCGACATCGAGGTCAACGAGGGCCGGCGACGTGTCGACGCCGTCGTCGGCGCGATCGCGCTCGAGAACGTGACGCACCGCTATCCGGACGCCGACGTCGATGCGGTCCGCGACGTGTCACTCGACATCCTCCCCGGCGAGACCGTCGCCTTCGTGGGGTCGTCCGGCTCGGGCAAGTCGACCATGCTCAACCTCGTGCTCGGCTTCGTGCGCCCCACGGGCGGTCGCATCCTGCTCGACGGGGCCGACACGCGCGAGCTCGACCTGCGGACCGTCCGCCGTCACGTGTCGGTCGTGCCGCAGGAGTCCGTGCTGTTCGAGGGCACCATCCGGGACAACGTCGCGTACGGGCTGGAGCACGCCGACGACGAGCGCATCCGCGCGGCCCTGCGCGACGCGAACGCGCTCGACTTCGTCGACGCGCTGCCCGACGGATGGCACACGATCGTCGGCGAGCGCGGCGCGCGCCTGTCGGGCGGGCAGCGCCAGCGGATCGCGATCGCCCGCGCGCTCGTGCGCGACCCGCGCATCCTCCTGCTCGACGAGGCCACGAGCGCCCTCGACCCCGAGTCGGAGCGACTCGTCAAGGAGGCGCTCGATCGCCTCATGTCGGGGCGGACGACGCTCGTCGTCGCGCACCGGCTGTCGACGGTCCGCAGCGCCGACCGCATCGTCGTCCTCGAGCAGGGCAGGATCGTCGAGCAGGGCGCGCACGATGAGCTCCTCGCGCGCGACGGCCGCTACGCACGGCTCCACCTGACCCAGGCGCTCTGACCCGCGAGCGGCGCCTCGGCTCGCTCGCGCGGCCGAATCGCGATACCCTGTCGGCAAGCGCTTTCCCACCGCGCGCCCTATGCGAAGGAGCAGCACCATGGCCATCCGCGTCGCCGTCATCGGAACGGGAGCGATCTCCCGTGTGCAGCACCTGCCGAGTCTGCGCGCGCTCGGCGATCGCGTCGAGGTCGTCGCGGTCGCCGATCTGAGCGCCGAGTCCGCGGCGTCGGCCGCGGCCGAGTTCGGCGTCGCGAGCTGGTACACCGACGTCGCCGAGCTGCTCGAGCGCGAGCGCCCCGACCTCGTCACGCTCGCGACGCCGCCGATCGCCCACAAGGAGGCCGCGATCGCCGCTCTCGACGCCGGCGCGTGGGTCCTGTCGGAGAAGCCGCCGACCCTCTCGCTCGCCGACTACGACGAGATCATGGCGCACGAGGGCGAGAACGGCCCCTACGCCGCCTACATCTTCCAGCACCGGTTCGGCTCGGCGGCCGAGCGACTCCGCACGCTCATCGCCGAGGGATCGCTCGGCCGGCCGCTCGTCGCGAAGTGCGACACGCTCTGGTACCGCGATCCGTCGTACTTCGCCGTGCCGTGGCGCGCGAAGTGGGCGACCGAGGGCGGCGGCCCGACCATGGGCCACGGCATCCACCAGATGGACATGCTCCTGTCGCTCCTGGGCGAATGGACCGACGTCACGGCCGTCATGTCGACGCTCGCGCGCGAGACCGAGACCGAGGACGTCTCTTTCGCCGTCGTGCGCTTCGCTTCGGGCGCCCTCTGCTCGATCACGAACAGCCTCCTGTCGCCGCGCGAGACGAGCCAGGTGCGCATCGACTTCGAGCACGCGACCGTCGAGGTCGAGCATCTCTACGGCTACGGCAACGCGCACTGGACGTGGACGCCCGCGCCGCACGTCGCCCCCGAGACGGCGGCGGCCTGGGCGCCGACGGACGATGTGCCGAGCTCGACCCACGTGCCGCAGTTCACGCAGTTCGTCGACAGCATGGAGCGCGGCGAGCGGCCCCGCGTGAGCGGCGCGGACGGGCGGCGCGTCATGGAGCTCGCCGCCGGCATGTACAAGTCCGCCCTGACCGGTCGGGCGGTCGCGCGCGACGAGCTCTCCCCCGCCGACCCGTTCTACGCGTCGATGCCCGGCGGCGATCCCGTCGGGGCGACCGCGCGCATCCATGCCGGCACCATCCGAACGGCGCGCGCATGACCGGCTTCGCCCTGCACGAGGAGGAGGCCTCGGTCGTCGTCCGCGCGGGCGGGAGGGAGGTCGCACGATACGTCTTCGCCGAGGACGCCCCGGCATTCGAGGGCCCGAAGCCCTACCTCCATCCGATCCGAGCCCTCTCGGGGGCGCCGCTCACGGGCTTCCGCCCCTGGGACCACCGCTGGCACAAGGGCCTGCAGATGACCCTCACCGACGTCTCGGGCCAGAACTTCTGGGGCGGCAACACCTACGTGCACGGGCGCGGCTACATCCCGCTCGACAACGTGGGGCGCATCCGCCACGACCGCTTCCGGGCGCTGTCGGATGGCCCGGCCGCGGTCATCCGCGAGGACCTCACGTGGATCACGGCTTCGGGCGACGCGTGGCTGAGCGAGGCGCGCGAGCACCGGTTCCACACCCTCGACCCCTCGCGTGGGCTCTGGGCGCTCGACATCGCGTCGACGCTGCGGAACACGAGCCAGCGCGAGCTCGTGCTCGGGAGCCCGACGACGAACGGCCGCGAGAACGCGGGCTACTCCGGCCTGTTCCTGCGCCTGACGCGCTCCTTCACGGGCGGCACGGTCGTCGCACCCGACGTCAGCGGCGTCGCCGCCGCCCGTGCGGGCGCCGAGGCCGATGAGCTGATGGGATCGGAGGCGCCGTGGCTGGCGTTCTCGGGCCTGCACGACGAGATCGACGGGGGCGGGACCGTGCTCGCGTTCGCCGGGCGCTCGAGCGGCTCGCCGGCCATCCGCTGGTTCGTGCGCGCGGAGCCGTTCCCCGTGCTCGCGCCGTCGCCGACCTTCGCCGAGACCGTGGTGCTCGCGCCGGGTGAGGAGCTCGCGCTCGCGCACCGTCTCGCGTTCCTCGACCGCGTCTGGGAGCCCGACGAGGTCGCGGCGCTCGCCCGTGAGCTCGCGCCGTGACATCCGGCTTGTAAAACGTTTCTGACTGCACTAGCGTGCCCGAAGGGAAGCGCTTTCCAACGTGGGAAGCGCGCCCTTCACACAGCGAAGAAGCAGACAGGAGAGCAGCGATGAAGCGACGGCTCATCCGCGTGGCCGCGGTCACGGCGGCGATCGGATCCCTCACCCTGGCGGGATGCGCGAGCTCGGGCTCCGGCTCGACCGAGTACGACCCGGACGAGAAGGTCGAGCTGACCTTCACGTGGTGGGGCAACGACGACCGCGCGCAGCGGTACGAGAAGCTCATCGAGGCATTCAACGAGGAGCACCCGAACATCACCGTCAACGGGTCGTTCACCGACTTCCCGTCGTACTGGGAGAAGCGCCAGACCGAGGCCGCCGGCGGCGGCCTCCCCGACGTGTGGCAGTTCTCCGACACGTACCTGCGTCAGTACGCGCAGAACGGCATGCTCGCCGACCTCAGCGAGTACGCGGAGTACGTGGACACCTCGGCGATCGACGAGGGCCTGCTCGCGACCGGCCAGCTCGACGGCGCGCAGTACTCGCTCCCGCTCGGCTACAGCACGTGGGCCGTCTTCCTCAACGACGACATCCTCGCCGAGCACGGGATCGAGTCCTACCCGGGCGGCACGAGCTTCGAGGACTACTCGGCGTGGATGGCCGAGGTCACCGAGGCGACCGGCGGCGCGGTGTACGGCGGCACGGACTACACGCAGCGCATCCAGAACTTCGAGAACGTGCTGCGCGCGCAGGGCGGCAACCTCTTCACCGAGGACGGCGAGCTCGGGTTCGACGAGGACGACCTCCGCGCCTTCTGGGAGAGCGGCGCCGCCGACCGCGACGGCGTCGTCGTGCCCCAGCAGAAGCTCGAGGAGCTGAGCCCGGTCTCGGGCTTCGGGGCGAACCTCACGGCGAGCGAGGCGAGCTGGAGCAACTTCGTCGCGGCCTATCTCGCGGACTCCGGCGCATCGAGCATCTCGATGGTCGCGCCGCCCACCGCCGAGGAGGGCGCACAGGACCTCTATCGGCAGGCCGGGCTGCAGATGGCCGTGTCGGCGAAGAGCGAGCACCCCGAGGCCGCCGCGATCTTCCTCGACTTCGTCGTGAACAGCCCCGAGGCCGGCGAGATCTTCGGCACGTCGCTCGGCTTCCCCGCGTCGGAGACGAAGCTCGAGGGCGCGACCCTCGAGGGCCCCGACAAGCAGGTGGCGGACTTCCTCGCGTCGGTCGAGGAGCGCATCGGCGACGCTCCGCCCGCGCCCGTCGTGGGCTACGGCTCGCTCGAGCAGAAGTTCTGGGATCTCGGCAAGGAGCTCGGCCTCGGCACCGTCTCGGTGGACGACGCCGTGTCGCAGTTCTTCTCCGAGGCGAAGGTCATCCTCGGCTGATCCGCCCGCCCCTTCCCGCCCTTTGTCACGGTACGGCCACGACACGGGGCGGGAAGGGGCCTCCCTCTTGTGAAACGTTTTTACGCGCGCTAGAGTCTCGGGCAAGCGCTTTCCACCCCATGGCGCCCGCCCGCTCCGGGCATGGACGATGTCGTTCTGAGAGGACAAAGATGTTCCCCACCAAGAGGCTGGCCGCGACGGCGGCCCTCGTCGCGATCGGCGGCCTGACACTCGCCGGCTGCTCCGGCGGCTCCCCCGAGGCCGTCGAGACCGTCGACCCCAACGAGGAGGTCACCCTGACCTTCGCGTTCTGGGGCAACGACGTCCGCGCGGCGCTCTACGAGGAGGCATTCGCCGCCTTCAACGAGGAATACCCCAACATCACCATCCAGAGCTCGTTCCTCGACTTCCCCGCCTTCTGGGAGAAGCGGCAGACCGAGGCGGCCGGCGGCGGCCTGCCCGACGTCATGCAGTTCGACTACTCGTACCTGCGCCAGTACTCCGAGAACGGCCTGCTGCTCGACCTCACGCCGTACGTCGGCGACATCATCGACGACTCCGCGCTCTCGGAGGAGATCCTCGCGATCGGCCAGGTCGGCGACGGCAACTACGGCATCACGACCTCGACGAACGCGTGGGCGATGTTCCTCAACCCGACCCTCCTCGAGGAGATCGGCGTCGAGGGCTTCGCCGGCGGCACCTGGGAGGACTACAACGCGTGGATGGCCGAGGTCACCGACGCCGCGGAGGCCAAGGGCATCGAGGCGTGGGGCGGCGGCGACTGGACCGGCCGCATCCAGAACTTCGAGCTGCAGATGCGCGCACAGGGCGAGGACCTCTTCACGGAGGATGGCGAGGCGAACTTCACCGAGGACGACCTGCGCGCGTTCTGGGAGCAGGGCTCGGAGATCCGCGAGGACGGCACGACCATCGAGCAGCAGCGCGTCGAGGAGCTGACCCCGCTCGGCGGCTTCGATTCCGCGCTCACAACGAGCGAGCTCGTCTGGGACAACTTCGGCGCGGGCTACCTCGCCAACCTCGGCGACGGGTACTCGACGCTCGACCTCGTCGCCCCGCCGGTGACCGAGGAGGGCGCGAAGGACCTCTACCTCAAGCCGTCGATGCTGCACGCGATCTCGGCGAACACGGACCACCCCGAGGCCGCCGCGACGCTCGTCGACTTCCTCGTGAACAGCCCGGAGTCGGGTGAGATCTTCGGCACGAACCGCGGCCTGCCCGCCTCGCAGACGGCCCTCGAGGCCGCCGAGCTCGACGAGTTCAGCCAGAAGGTCGCCGACTACGAGGCGTCGATCGCCGACCGCCTCGGCGACGCCCCGCCCGTGCCGATCGTCGGCTACGGCACCCTCGAGGAGAAGTTCCGCCAGCTCGGCACGGAGCTGAACTTCGGCACCGTCACGGTCGACGAGGCCGTGGACCAGTTCTTCTCCGAGATGGACGTCGTCCTCAACCAGTAACCCCGTGGCGGCCCGGACGCACGCGTCCGGGCCGCCCCACCCGATCGGGAGATCATGACCACCACCCTGACGAGAACGGTCGTCACCGCCGACAGCGGCGGGCGGCGATCGCGTGCGGGGGCTCCGCCGCTGCGGCCGGGCCTCAAGAAGAAGGGCCTGCGCGAGACGCTGGCCGGCTACGCCTTCCTGGCGCCCTGGCTCGTGGGCTTCCTCGGGCTCACCCTGGGCCCGATGGTCTACTCGCTGTACCTGTCGTTCACGTCGTACAACCTCTTCACCGACCCGAAGTGGATCGGCCTCGAGAACTACGTGCGCATGTTCACGGACGACCCGCAGTTCGTGCAGTCCGCGACGATCACGCTCGTGTACGTGCTGGTCGGCACGCCGATCAAGCTCGCCGCGGCGCTCGGCATCGCCCTGCTGCTGAACTACCGCGACCGCGGCGCGGCGTTCTTCCGCTCGTCGTTCTACGCCCCCTCGCTCATCGGCGCCTCCGTCTCGGTCGCGATCGTGTGGCGCGCGATGTTCAACACCGACGGCCCCGTCGACTCGACCCTCTCGATCTTCGGGATCGACCTGGGCGGCTGGGTCGGCAACGTCGACCTCGTCGTGCCGATGATGATCCTCCTCGCCGTGTGGCAGTTCGGCGGCACCATGGTGATCTTCCTCGCGGGCCTCAAGCAGGTTCCGAAGGAGCTCTACGAGGCCGCCGAGATGGACGGCGCGGGGGCGCTGCGCCGCTTCAGGGCCGTCACCGTCCCGATGCTCTCGCCCGTCATCTTCTTCAACCTGCTGCTCGAGCTCATCGGAGCGTTCCAGGTGTTCGCATCGGCGTACATCATCTCCAACGGCACCGGCGGCCCCGCCGGGATGACGAACTACATCACGATCTACCTCTACAAGCGCGGCTTCACCGACGGCCAGTTCGGGTACGCCTCGGCCATCGCGTGGATCGTCATGCTCGTCGTCGCCGTCATCGCCGTGATCCTGTTCCGCACCCAGAAGTCCTGGGTCCACTACGCCGGAGAAGACCGATGACCTCCACCGTCTCCACGCACCTGGTGACCACCGGGCGCCCAGCGCCCCGCAAGCGCGTCACGCGCCGCGGCTGGCAGACGATCATCTGGTTCGTCGTGCTGCTGGCGATCACCCTCGTCGTCATCTACCCGCTCATCTGGCTGGTCGCGTCGACCTTCAAGCCCAACAGCGAGTTCGGCCAGAACCCCGGCCTCATCCCGTGGGCGCCCACGCTCGACAACTACGTCAAGGTCGGCGAGGGCATCGCCGGCATCCCGCTGTGGCGGTTCTTCGCGAACTCGCTCATCCTCGCGGTGTCGGCGGTGATCGGCACGGTCCTGTCCTCCGCCCTCGCGGCCTACGCGTTCGCGCGCGTGAAGTTCAAGGGCCTCGGGATCCTCTTCTCGGCCATGATCGGCACGCTCCTGCTGCCGTTCCACGTCGTGATCATCCCGCAGTACATCTGGTTCCAGAAGCTCGAGCTCGTCGACACCTTCGTGCCGCTCATCCTGCCGAAGTTCCTCGCGACCGAGGCGTTCTTCGTGTTCCTCATCGTGCAGTTCATCCGGCAGATCCCGCGCGACATGGACGAGGCGGCGCGCATCGACGGCGCAGGACACGGGCGCATCTTCTGGTCGGTCATCCTGCCGCTCATCAAGCCCGCTCTCGTCACCTGCGCGATCTTCACCTTCATCTGGACGTGGAACGACTTCATGGGGCCGCTGCTCTACCTCAACAGCCCCGAGAACTATCCGCTCCCGATCGCCCTGCGCCTCTACAACGACCAGACGTCCGCGTCGGACTACGGCGCGACCGTCACGGCCAGCCTCGTCGCGCTCGTGCCGGTGATGCTCTTCTTCATCGTGTTCCAGCGCTTCCTCATCGACGGCGTCGCGACCCAGGGCCTGAAGGGCTGACCATGAGCAGAGGCGAGCGCGCCGCCCGCCGCGCGGCGGCATCGGGCTCGGGCCCGACGCACGACGAGCCCGGGCGCAATCCGGGCGCGGCAGGCGCGCTCGCCCTGTTCGGCGAGGTGCTCCTCACGGGCGTGCTCGTGACCGTCTGCGGGCTCCTCGTCGTCACCCTGCCCGCCGCGCTCGCGGCGGGCATCCGCCACCTGCGCCGGTACGCGCGCGCCGAGGGATCCTCGATGCGCGCGTTCTGGGGCGACGTCCGCGCGGCGCTGCCCGGCGGGATCGTCGTCGGCCTCGCGTGCGCGCTGATCGCGGGCGTGCTCGCGATCGACATCCTGCTCGCCTCGTCCGGGCTGCTGCCCGGCGGCGAGCTGATCGCCGGATTCGGCTGGCTGCTCGCAGCCGCCGTCGCGGGGGTCCTGCTCACCGCGTCGGCGGCGTGGTCGCCCGAGAGCGGATGGCTCCGCGCCATCCGCTCGCTGCCGTCCGCGATCGGCCGGGACATCCCCGGATTCCTGTACCTCGTCGTCGCGGCCGCATTCGTGGGCCTCGCGACCTGGATGCTCCCTCCCCTGCTCATCCCCGCGCTCGGGTGCGCGGCCCTCGCGGCCGTCGCCGTCCCCGAGCGCCCCCGCCGTCGGCGCTGACGCCGACGTACCCCGGATTCGAGGACCATGCTCTACGGCGCCGACTACAACCCCGACCAGTGGCCGGAGCACGTCTGGGACGACGACGTGCTGCGCATGCAGGAGGCCGGGGTGACCACCGTGAGCCTCGGGATCTTCGCGTGGTCGCGCATCCAGCCCGCGCCCGACGTGTGGGACTTCGCGTGGCTCGACACCGTGATCGGCAAGCTGCACGCGGGCGGGATCGGGGTGAACCTCGCCACCGCGACCGCCTCGCCGCCGCCGTGGGCCACGGTGGCGCACCCCGACATCCTCGCCGCAGACGAGAACGGCGCGCCGTACTGGCACGGCTCGCGGCAGCACCACTCCCCCGCCTCGCCGACCTACCGGCGGCTCGCCGCCGAGCTCGTCCGCCGCCTCGCCGAGCGCTACGCACAGCACCCCGCCGTCGTCATGTGGCACGTGGGCAACGAATCGGGCTGCCACCTTCCGGTGGAGTACTCGGATGCCGCGCGCGACGCGTTCCGCGGCTGGCTGCGCGCGCGCTACGAGACGATCGCCGCCCTCAACGCCGCGTGGGGCACCGACTTCTGGGCCCAGCGATACGGCGCGTGGGAGGAGGTGTTCCCGCCACGCAGGGCCCCGTACAGCCGGAACCCTGCGCAGGTGCTCGACTACCACCGCTTCATGTCGGACATGTGGCTGGAGTGCTACCTCGCCGAACGCGACATCATCCGCGCGGCCGGCGCGACGCAGCCGATCTCGACGAACATGATGGGCCCGTTCAAGCCCGCCGACTACACGACGTGGGCGCCGCACATCGACATCATCACCGACGACTGCTACCCGGACCCGCTCGATCCGCATCGCGTGCGCAACACGGCCTTCCAGCGCGACCTCGTCCGCTCGCTCAAGCGGGGCCGTCCGTGGCTGCTCATGGAGCAGGCGGCCGACGCGGTGAACTGGCGCCCGGCGAACCCGTCCAAGCGCGACGGGCAGCTCGCCGCCGAGACCGCGCAGTCGGTCGGCCGCGGGGCCGACGGCATCTTCTTCTTCCAGTGGCGGCAGTCGCGGGCGGGCTCCGAGAAGTTCCACTCGGCGATGCTCCCGCACGCGGGCACGCGCACGCGCACCTGGCGGGAGGTCACCGCGCTCGGGGCGACCCTCGCGGCCCTCCCCGAGCTGCCCGCCCCGGGTGACGATGCCCCGGTCGCCCTCGTCTTCGACTGGGAGAACTGGTGGGCGGTCGAGGCGGCCGACCACCCGAACCGCATCGACTACCTCGCGCTGCTGCGCGAGTGGTACGGCGCGCTCCACCGCCGCGGCATCATGGTCGACATCGTGAAGCCCGAGCACGTCGACGGGCGGTATCGCCTCGCGATCGCGCCGTTCCTCTACCTGCTGCGCGACGAGGGCGCCGCGGCGCTCGAGGGCTTCGCCGCTGCAGGCGGGGTGCTCCTGACCGGGCCGTTCAGCGACATCGTCGACGCCAACGACCGCTTCCGCGACGGCGGGTTCCTCACGCAGCTCGGCCCCGTGCTCGGCGTCGCGCTCGAGGACTTCCGCCCGCTCGTGCCGCCCGCACTCGATCACATCGCCGAGCGCGCCGGTGAGGAGGGCTCGCACGGCTCGGGGGCGGAGACCTGGGTCGCCGAGGATGTCCGCGAGGCGCGCTTCGCGCTCGGCGACGGTCGCGAGGCGGTCGGGACGTTCTTCGCGGAGGCGCTCTTCGCCGACGACGCCGCGGTCGTCGCCTCATTCACGACGGGTCCGTCGCGCGGGCGTCCTGCGCTGACCCGCCGCGCACGCGGCGAGGGATCGGCCTGGTATCTCGCGACCATGCCCGACGACGCCGGGCTCGACCTCGTCCTGGGGCTCGTCATCGAGGAGGCAGCGGTCGAGCCGGTCCTCGGCGACGCCCCGCCCGCCGGAGTCGAAGTCGCGCGCCGCGGCGACCTCGTCACGCTCATCAATCACGGCGACACCGACGTCGTCGTGGATGTCGCTGGCACCGACATCCGCTCGGGCGCGGCGATCTCATCCGTGGCTCTCGGTCCGCAGGAGTCGGCGTTCCTCCTCGCTCCCGCGCGCGTGCTCACGACGGCTGCCCCCTGATTCCCACCGGGTGGGAAAACGCCATCCCGAAGGGGTTGCACTCAGGAGATCGGGTGTGCCACACTTTTGGAAAGCGTTTACCCAACGAGGGGCAGCCCTCGATGAGAGCAAGGAAGCACATCGTGACCACCGCCACCCCCGCCGTCCGCGAGATCGGCATCATCATGAACGGCGTCTCCGGGCGCATGGGCTACCGTCAGCACCTCGTGCGCTCGATCCTCGCGATCCGCGACGCGGGCGGCGTCGAGCTGCCCGACGGCTCGAAGGTGACGGTCCGCCCGCTCCTCGTCGGCCGCAGCGAGGCGAAGCTCGCCGAGATCGCCGCCCAGCACGGCATCGAGGACTACACGACCGACCTCGACGCGGCGCTCGCCGACCCGACCTGGGAGATCTACGCCGACTTCCTCGTGACGAAGGCCCGCGCGACGGCGCTGCGCAAGGCGATCGCGGCCGGCAAGGCCATCTACACCGAGAAGCCCACCGCGGAGTCGGTCGAGGAGGCCGTCGAGCTCGCCCGCCTCGCGAAGGAGGCCGGCGTCAAGACCGGCGTCGTGCACGACAAGCTCTACCTCCCCGGCCTCCAGAAGCTCAAGCGCCTCATCGACTCGGGCTTCTTCGGCCGCATCCTCTCGGTCCGCGGCGAGTTCGGCTACTGGGTCTTCGAGGGCGACTGGCAGCCGGCCCAGCGCCCCAGCTGGAACTACCGCGCCGAGGACGGCGGCGGCATCATCGTCGACATGTTCCCGCACTGGAACTACGTGCTCGAGAACCTCTTCGGCGAGGTGAAGAGCGTCTACTCGCACGCGTCGATCCACATCGCCGACCGCTGGGACGAGAAGGGCGAGCACTACGATGCGACCGCCGAGGACGCCGCGTACGGCATCTTCGAGCTCGACGGCGGCGTGATCGCGCAGATCAACTCCAGCTGGACCACGCGCGTCAACCGCGACGAGCTCGTCGAGTTCCACGTCGACGGCACGCACGGCTCGGCGGTCGTCGGCCTCTTCGGCGCGAAGATCCAGCCCCGCAACGCCACGCCGAAGCCCGTGTGGAACCCCGACCTCGAGGACACGCACGACTACGACGCCGATTGGCAGAAGGTCCCGACGAACGACGTCTTCCTCAACGGCTTCCGTCAGCAGTGGGAGGAGTACCTCACGTCGTACGCGCTCGGCACCGACTACGCGTTCGACCTGCTCGCGGGCGCGCGCGGCGTGCAGCTGGCCGAGGCCGGTCTCGAGTCGAGCCGCACGGGCGCCAAGGTCGTCCTGCCCGAGCTGACCCTGGAGTGAGTCGGATGACGGAGCACTTCACCCTCGTCGCCGCCGACGGCGGCCTGAGCCGCGTCGCGCTCAACGACGCGGGCGTCTACACGAAGCCGCAGAAGGCGCTGCGCAGCCGCGTCGCCTACGCGGCCGCGCACGTCGTGCCGGTCGTCTGGGGCGACAACACCCCCGGTCAGCCCGCCCAGATCGACTGGGACGCGACGCTCGGCTTCCGCCGCGCCGTGTACTCGTGGGGTCTCGGGGTCGCCGACGCCATGGACACCGCCCAGCGCAACATGGGTCTCGACGCGACGGCCGTGCGCGAGCTGATCAGCCGCAGCGCCGAGGTGGCGCGCGAGGAGGGCGGCTCGGTCGTCGTCGGCGTCAACACGGATAACGTCGAGGAGCACACGATCTCGCTCGACGCCGTGATCGACGCCTACAAGGAGCAGTTGCACTTCACGGAGGAGCAGGGCGCCGGCCCCGTGCTCATGGCGTCGCGCCACCTCGCGCGCGTCGCGACAAGCGCGACCGACTACCTGCGCGTCTACGGCGCCGTCCTGCAGGCCGCGACGACCCCGGTCGTCCTGCACTGGCTCGGAACGGCGTTCGACCCCGAGCTGGCCGGCTACTTCGGCGCCGACGACTGGGAGACCGCGTCGAACACGCTCGTGCGCATCATCGAGGAGAACCCCGGCAAGGTGTCGGGCGTCAAGATGAGCCTCCTGAACGCCGAGTCCGAGGTGGCCGTGCGCGAGCGCCTGCCCGAGGGCGTGCGCATGTACACGGGCGACGACTTCAACTACGTCGGGCTCATCGGCGGCGCGGACGTCCCCGCGGCGACCCAGCCGGCGGCGACCCCGGGAGCGACGCGGACCCACTCCGATGCCCTGCTCGGCGCATTCGCGGCGATCACCCCGGTCGCCTCCGCGGCCATCCAGGCGCTCGACGCGGGCGACCCCGACGAGTACCTGCGCATCCTCGGCCCCACCGAGGAGCTCAGCCGTCAGGTCTTCGCCGCGCCGACGTACTTCTACAAGACGGGCGTCGCGTTCCTGTCGTGGCTGAACGGCCATCAGTCCGCGTTCCAGATGGTCGGAGGCCTCCACTCGGCCCGCAGCATCCCCCATCTCTCCCGCATCGTCGAGCTCGCGAACGCCGCGAACGCCCTCGAGGACCCCTCGCTCGCGGCCGCCCGGTGGAGCGACTACCTGCGTCTGAACGGAGTCGGAGCATGAGCGTCCCGCACCCGCGCCTGTCGATCAACCAGGCGACGATCAAGTACACGACGGTCGCCGAGGCCGTCCGGGTCGTGCAGGATGCCGGCATCGGCGCGATCGGCCTGTGGCGCGAGCAGGTGCAGGAGGCGGGTCTCGACGAGTCGGCGCGCATCATCGCCGACTCCGGCCTGCGCTACTCCACGCACTGCCGCGGCGGATGGTTCACCGTCGAGGAGGGCCCCGCACGCCGCGCGGCGATCGACGACAACCGGCGCGCGATCGAGGAGACCGCGACGCTCGCCGCCGCAGGCGCCGAGGGCTCGCGCGCCGTGCTCGTCCTCGTCGTCGGCGGGCTGCCGGAGGGGTCGCGCGACCTCGTCGGCGCCCGCGAGCGGGTCCGCGACGCGGTCGCCGAGCTCGCGCCCGATGCGCGTGCCGCGGGCGTGACGCTCGCCCTCGAGCCGCTGCATCCGATGTACGCGTCGGACCGCTCGGTGCTCTCGACGCTCCCCCAGGCGCTCGACATCGCCGCGGACTTCGACCCGTCCGTCGTCGGCGTCACGGTGGACACGTTCCACATCTGGTGGGACCCGGATGTGCTCGCGCACATCGAGCGCGCGGGTCGCGAGGGCCGCATCGCGACCTACCAGGTGTGCGACTGGAAGACGCCGCTCGAGGCCGACAACCTCCTGTCGCGCCACTACCCGGGCGACGGCATGATCGACTTCGGCCCGATGACCCGTGCCGTCGAGGCGACCGGGTACGACGGCGACATCGAGGTCGAGCTGCTCAACCAGTCCATCTGGGACACCGCGCCGGCCGAGGCCGTGCGCCGCACGATCGCGGGCTTCGAGTCCGCGGTCGCCCCTCACCTCGTGTGACCCGCGGGAGGGTGCGCCGCGCGCACCCTCCCGTCCCTCCGGCGATAGGCTCAGCGGATGACCGACACCACGGTGCGCACCGGCGGAGCGCCCACGCTCCATGACGTCGCGCGCGAGGCCGGCGTCTCCCTCGCCACGGCGTCGCGCGTGCTCAACGGCTCCACCCGCAAGGTGGCCGAGGCCTATCGCGAGCGCGTGCAGGCCGCGGCGGACCGCCTCGGCTACACCGCGAACCTCTCCGCGCAGGCGATCGCCCGCGGGACGTCGGCGACGGTGGCCCTGCTCGTCGCCGACATCGCGGACCCCTACTTCGGCCAGATCGCCTCGGGCGTCGCGCATGCGGCCGACGAGGCCGGCCTCATCGTCACGATCGCGATGACCGAGCGCGACCCGCAGCGCGAGGTCGCCCTCGTGCGGGCGCTGCGCGGCCAGCGGCCCCGCGGCATCGTGCTCGCGGCGTCACGCGACACGGCGAGCGACGCCGACGCGCTCACCGCCGAGATCGCCTCCGTCCAGTCGACCGGCGGACGCGTCGTCACGCTCGGCGCCGCCCTTCCCGGAACGCGCGTCGTCGCGTACGAGAACGAGGCCGGCGCCCGCGCGCTCGCGGGGAAGCTCACCGCCCTCGGATATCGCGACGCCGTCGTGCTCGCCGGCCCTGAGGGCCTGCGCACCTCGGACGACCGTCTCGCCGGCTTCACCGCCGGCTTCGCGGATGGCGGCGGCGCGACGCCGCGGATCGTCCGCGGCCAGATCTCGCGCGATGCCGGCTACGAGGCGACCACGCGCCTCCTCGAGGAGGGCCTCGAGCCCGGGACGCTGCTCTTCGGGATCAGCGACGTCGTCGCGATCGGCGCGATCTCGGCCATCCGCGATGCCGGGCGCGCGCCCGGCTCGGATATCGCCGTCGCGGGTTTCGACGACATCGCCACGGGACGCGACGTGACCCCCGGTCTCACGACGGTGCACCTTCCCCTGGAGGAGCTCGGCGCCCAGGCGCTCCGCGCCGCCGTCGAGGACGACTGGACGCCGCCCGCGCCAGTGTCGCTCGAGGTGCTCGTCCGCGACAGCACGCCTCCGCGCCAGTGACCCGGCGGCCTCGCGGGGCAGACGACGCGCCTCCGGGCCATCCTGGGACGCCGTGTCTCAGTTCTCGCCGGAATGGCCGCCGGATACCCACGTCAGGTGAGACACGGACACCCACCCCGGCCACCCGTGTCTCACCACACGCCGGAAACACCCCCGGATAACCGCCGCGCGTGAGACAAGGGCGCCGCCCCGACCTCCCATGTCTCACCACACGCCGGAAACGCCCCCGCATAACCGCCGCGCGTGAGACACGGCCACCCACGCCGACCGTCGATGTCTCACTACACGCCGAAACCGCCCCCGGATAACCCACGCACCCGAGACACGGACACGTCGCGCCACGCGCCGAGCTTGTCGGGATTGCGCACGACCCACAGCGCGCGGATGCCGTGCTCGGCGACCTCGACGCTCACTGTCGCGAGCACGGCGCCCGCCGCATCGAGCGCGACGAGCCCCGGCGTCCCATTCACGAGCATCTCCCGGACGACCAGGTCGGGCTGCCGTTCCCGGACGCCCGCGAAGAACCGCGCGATCGCCTCTGCTCCGACGATCGGCTCGCGAGCCGCGCTCACGCGCCCGCCCCCGTCGACCGTCGCGACGGCCGTGGCCTCCAGCTGTTCCACGAGACCCGCGACGTCGCCGGTCTCCCACGCGACCTTGAACGCCGCGACCGATCGGGCGAGCTCGCCGCGGGTCACGCGAGCCCGGCCCTCCGTCCGCACCCGGCGCCGGGCCTGAGAGGCGAGTTCCCTGCAGGCGCCGGTGCTGCGGCCCATGACCTCCGAGACCTCCGCGAAGCTGAACCCGAAGACGTCGTGCAGCACGAACGCGACGCGCTGCGGCGCGGTCAAGCGTTCGAGCAGCACGAGCACCGCCATGCTGAGCGTCTCCTCGGCCGCGACCGCGTCGAGCGGGTCGGGCGAGAGGCCGAGCACGGCCGCGTCGGGCACGGGCTCGGGCAACCACGGGCCCACGTAGCTCTCGCGCTTCACACGCGCCGACTTCAGGACGTCGAGGCAGACGCGGCTGACGGCCGTCGTGAGCCACGCAGCGGGATTGCCGATCGCCGCGCGTCCCTCCGCCGACAGGGCGTACCAGCGCGCGAGCCCCTCCTGCACGGCGTCCTCGGCTTCGGACACCGAGCCCAGGAGCCGGTATGCGACGCCCACGAGGTGACGGCGCACCTCCGCGTCGACGGCCGGGTCGGGTCTCGCGCTCATCTCGCCCACTCTCATCCGACGAATCTCGCCGCACGGATGTCAGGAGCGGTGGTCCGGGTGGGTCCAGGCTGACACATCCCGCGCCCGCCTCGTCAGTCCTTCCGAAGGCGGCGAGCGCGCCGCCCCGACCGAGGAGAGACCATGGAACCGCAGCAGGCTGTCTTCATCAACGTGTTCGCCGTCGAGCCCGACCGCCAGGGCGAGCTCGTCGCCCTTCTGACCGAGGGAGGAGAGCAGGTCATCCGGCACCGCCCGGGCTTCACGAGCCTCTCGATCTACGCGTCGCGAGACGGGCGGAGCGTCGTGGGCGTCGCCGGATGGGCGCGCGCGGAGGACGCGGCCGCCACCCAGGCCGACCCGGATGCCGCCGCCTACGCCGCGCGCGCCGCGGCCGTGGGGACGCCTGCTCCGGGTCTCTACACCCTCGCCGCCGAGATCCGCTGAGCCGCCATGCTCGTCGCGACCTCGATCGTCCTCTGCGTCACAGCGGCCGCGAATGCCGCCATCGCGATCGCGGATCTCCTGCGCGCGGAGTTCGTGCTGGCGAACTCGGCGGAGGTGGGCGTTCCGCAGCGGTGGCTGCCCGCGCTCGCCGCGCTCAAGGCCGCGGGCGCGGGCGGGATCCTCCTCTGGTTCGCCCACGTGCCCGCCATCCCGGTTCTCGCGGGTGTCGGCCTCGTCGCCTTCTACCTCACGGCGATCGCCGTGCATGTGCGCACCGGGGTGCTCCACAACCTCGCTTTCCCGGGCGCGTACCTCGCGCTCGCGGTCGCGTCGCTGTGGCTGATCCTCGCGGCGTGACCGCCCGGGCTACGCCGTCGCGCGGACGACGACCTGCGGCTCGAAGCGCACGTGCTCCCCGGGCTCCTGCGCGAGCAGCTCGATCGCCGTCGCGCCGAGCAGCTCGGCGGGCTGGCGCACCGACGTGAGCGGCACGACCGTCGACGCGGCGAAGTCGATGTCGTCGTAGCCCACGAGCGCGATGTCGTCGGGCACCCGCACGCCGCCCGTCATCGTGAGCGCCTGCAGCAGCCCGACCGCGACGAGGTCGTTCGCGGCGAAGATCCCGTCCGGTCGCCTGCCGGTCGGGCGGCGCAGCAGCGCCTCCCCCGCTGCGCGGCCGTGCCGCACCGTGAGGTCGTCGATCTCGACGCGCTCGAGCGCGGCACCCGCAGCGGATGCCGCGGCGCGCGCCCCCTCGAAGCGGTCGCGCACCTGACGGAGCCCGCTCGGGCCGCCGACGAACGCGATCCGCGTGCATCCGCGCGCCAGCAGGTGCTCTGTCGCGAGCCGCCCGCCCTTCCGGTCGTCCACGGAGACGGTCGACAGACCATCCGAGTCGCCCTCGTGATCGACGAGAACGACCGGCACGCCGCGCTCCGCGAGGCGCTCGAAGTGCTCGAGGTCGCCGGTCAGCGGCGTCGCGATGACCCCGCTCGCGCGCTGCTCGGCGAACAGGGCGACGAGCCGGCGCTCGCGCTCGCCGTCCCGCGCGCTGTCGGACACGAGCACCGACAGGCCGTCCTGCTCCGCACGCGCGTCGGCACCGCGGGCGACATCGGCGTAGAAGGGGTTGCGCATGTCGAGCACGATGAGCCCGACGCTGCGGCTGCGGCCCGCGCGCAGCTGCCGCGCGGCGTCGTTCCGCACGTATCCGAGATCGCGGATGGCGCGGCGCACGCGCTCGACGGTCTCCGGCGCGACCCGCTCGGGATGGTTGAGGGCGTTGGACACCGTGCCGGCCGAGACGCCGGCTGCCGCGGCGACATCCTTCACGCTGACGGTCATCCGCCACCTCCCCGATCATCGTATCGGGGAGGCGTCGGATGGCCCGGTCGCGACGGACGTCGTCCGCGTCGGATGACTGCCGTGACGGCCGCGCCGGTTGACCTCGCGCCGGCGCTGTGCCACCATGAACACGACGATCGATTGAATCGTTTTAAAGCGAAAGGCACTGTCGATGACGACCCCCTCCTCCGTCCTGAGCGACGAGATCCTCGGCCAGCTCGAGAAGCAGGCGATCGAGCTCCCGTCCTGGGCGTTCGGCAACTCCGGCACCCGCTTCAAGGTCTTCGCGACCGCCGGCACGCCGCGCGACCCGTTCGAGAAGATCTCCGACGCCGCGCAGGTGAACAGGCTCACCGCGCTCGCGCCATCCGTCGCCCTGCACATCCCGTGGGACCTCGTCGACAGCTTCGACGACCTGCGCAAGCACGCCGAGGACAACGGCGTCGCGCTCGGCACGATCAACTCGAACACCTTCCAGGACGACGACTACAAGTTCGGCGCACTCACGCACGAGGACGCGGCGATCCGCCAGAAGGCGATCGACCACCACTTCGCGTGCATCGACGTCATGAACGCGACCGGCTCGCGCGACCTCAAGATCTGGCTCGCCGAGGGATCGAACTACCCCGGCCAGGCCGACATGCGCGGCCGACAGGACCGCCTGAACGACTCGCTCCAGAAGATCTACGAGCGCCTCTCGGGCGAGCAGCGCCTCGTGCTCGAGTACAAGTTCTTCGAGCCCGCGTTCTACCACACCGATGTGCCCGACTGGGGCACGTCGTACGCGCAGGTGGCCACGCTCGGCGAGCGCGCGATGGTGTGCCTCGACACGGGACACCACGCGCCGGGCACGAACATCGAGTTCATCGTCATGCAGCTGCTTCGCCTCGGCAAGCTCGGCTCGTTCGACTTCAACTCCCGGTTCTACGCCGACGACGACCTCATCGTGGGCGCCGCCGACCCGTTCCAGCTCTTCCGCATCCTCTTCGAGGTCATCCGCGGCGGCGGCTACGCGAACCCCGACGTCGCGTTCATGCTCGATCAGTGCCACAACGTCGAGAACAAGATCCTCGGCCAGATCCGCTCGGTGCTGAACGTCCAGGAGATGACGGCCCGCGCGCTGCTCGTCGACCAGGACGCGCTCCGTGCCGCGCAGGTCTCGGGCGACGTGCTCGCCGCGAACGCAGTGTTCATGGACGCGTTCTACACCGACGTGCGCCCGGCCCTCGTGCAGTGGCGCGAGTCGCGCGGCCTGCCGGCCGACCCCATGGCCGCCTACCTCGCCTCCGGCTACCAGGAGCGCATCGAGGCCGAGCGCGTCGGCGGCGTCCAGGCGGGCTGGGGCGCGTAAGCGGCCTCGTCCTCCGGAGATAGCATCGGCGATATGGCCACCACCGGGACCGTCGACGCCGAGGCGCGCCGCGCGCGCATCCTGGACCTCCTCTCGAAGAGCGGCCGGGTCCGGATCGACGAGGCAGCCTCGGCGCTCGACGTCTCGGCGATGACCGTGCGCCGCGACCTCGCCGATCTCGAGGCGGAGGGGATGCTGCGGCGCGTCCGCGGCGGCGCCGTCGCATCCGCGCGGCCGCGCTCGTTCACCGAGCGGATGGCCACGGGCGCGGAGGCGAAGCTCGCCATCGCACGCAAGGTGCAGCACCTCCTCCCCCTCGACGGCGCGATCGCGGCCGACGCGTCGTCGACGGTCGGGGTGCTCCTCTCGCAGCTCCCCGACGACACCGCGCGCGAGCTCCTCGTCGCGACCAACTCGCACGAGAACTTCCAGGTCGCCCGGCGCGCACCGGGCGCCACCGCCATCCTCGTGGGCGGCGAGGCCGAGCCGCGCACGGACAGCTTCGTCGGCCCGATCGCGTGCGCCGCCGCCCAGAGCCTGCACTACCGGCGCTTCTTCACGTCGGCGTCGGCGGTCGAGCCCGAGCGCGGAGCGTTCGAGGTGACGATGGCCGAGGCCCAGGTGAAGGCCGCCTTCGCGGAGTCGGCGGACGAGACCATCCTCCTCGCCGACAGCGCGAAGCTGGGGCAGACCGCCCTGGCGCTCGGCCTCCCGTGGCAGCGCATCTCGCTCCTCGTGACCGAGCTCGACCCCCGCGACCCCGCACTCGCCCCCTATCGCGAGCTGGTCGCCATCCTCTGACCGGCCGCACGGCCGATTCCGCGGACGACCATTGCCTCGCGTGTTACTTCGTGAGATAATTCACAACAGAGCACACGACGCGGTGCCTCCGACGCGTCCGACATCCCTCGAAGGATCCTCATGACGAACCCCACTGTCGCTGACCTCATCGCCCGGTCGAACCGGCTGGGCGCCGACCCGAAGAACACGAACTACGCCGGCGGCAACACGTCGGCCAAGGGCACGGACACCGACCCGGTGACCGGAGAGCCCGTCGAGCTGCTCTGGGTGAAGGGCTCGGGCGGCGACCTGGGCACGCTCACCGAGAAGGGCCTCGCCGCGCTCCGCCTCGACCGCATGCGCGCGCTCGTCGACGTCTACCCCGGCATCGAGCGCGAGGACGAGATGGTCGCGGCGTTCGACTACTGCCTGCACGGCAAGGGGGGTGCGGCGCCGTCGATCGACACGGCGATGCACGGCCTCGTCGACGCCGCGCACGTCGACCACCTGCACCCCGACAGCGGCATCGCGATCGCGACCGCGGCGGATGGCGAGGAGCTGACCGCGCGGATCTTCGGCGACAAGGTGGTCTGGGTCCCGTGGCGCCGCCCCGGCTTCCAGCTCGGCCTCGACATCGCGGAGATCAAGAAGGCCAACCCGCAGGCGGTCGGGACGATCCTCGGCGGTCACGGCATCACGGCGTGGGGCGACACGAGCGAGGAGAGCGAGCGCAACTCGCTCTGGATCATCGAGACCGCGCAGAAGTACATCGACGAGAACGGCAAGGCCGACCCGTTCGGCGGCGTCCGCCCGGGCTTCGAGGCCCTCCCCGAGGCCGAGCGCCGCGCGAAGGCCGCCGCGCTCGCCGCGACGATCCGCGGCCTCGCGTCGACAGACAAGCCGATGGTCGGCCACTTCACCGACTCGGACACGGTGCTCGACTTCCTCGCCTCGGAGAAGGCGCCCGCGCTCGCCGAGCTCGGCACGAGCTGCCCCGACCACTTCCTCCGCACCAAGGTCAAGCCGCTGCTGCTCGACCTGCCCGCGACCGCGTCGGTCGAGGAGTCGATCGCGCGCCTCAAGGAGCTGCACGAGCAGTACCGCGCCGACTACACGGCGTACTACGAGGCGCACGCGACCGCCGACAGCCCGGCCATCCGCGGCGCCGACCCGCTCATCGTGCTCGTCCCCGGCGTCGGCATGTTCTCGTACGGCGCGAACAAGCAGACCGCGCGCGTCGCGGGCGAGTTCTACGTCAACGCGATCAACGTCATGCGCGGCGCAGAGGCCCTCTCGACGTACACGCCGATCTCCGACGCGGAGAAGTTCCGCATCGAGTACTGGGCGCTCGAGGAGGCCAAGCTCCAGCGCATGCCGAAGCCCAAGACCCACCAGGGTCGCATCGCGTTCGTCACGGGCGCCGCATCGGGCATCGGCAAGGCCATCGCGAAGCGCCTCGCCGCCGAGGGCGCGTGCGTCGTCGTCGCCGACCTCGACCTCGAGAAGGCGCAGGCGGCGGCCGCCGAGCTCGGCAACTCGGACGTCGCGATCGGCGTCGCGGCGAACGTCGCCGACGCGGAGGGCGTCCAGGCCGCGATCGACGCCACGCTGCTCGCGTTCGGCGGCATCGACCTCGTCGTCAACAACGCCGGCCTGTCGCTGTCGAAGCCGCTGCTCGAGACCACCGAGAAGGACTGGGACCTCCAGCACGACGTCATGGCGAAGGGCTCGTTCCTCGTCTCGAAGGCGGCAGCCAAGGCGCTCATCGAGCAGGGCATGGGCGGCGACGTGATCTACATCTCGTCGAAGAACTCGGTCTTCGCGGGCCCGAACAACATCGCCTACTCGGCGACCAAGGCCGACCAGGCGCACCAGGTGCGTCTGCTGGCGGTGGAGCTCGGCGAGCACGGCGTCCGCGTGAACGGCATCAACCCCGACGGCGTCGTGCGCGGCTCGGGCATCTTCGCCGCCGGCTGGGGCGCCAACCGCGCCGCCACCTACGGCGTGAAGGAAGAGGACCTCGGCCAGTTCTACGCGAACCGGACCATCCTCAAGCGCGAGGTCGTCCCCGAGAACGTGGCCGACGCGGTCTACGTGCTCACGGGCCCCGAGCTCAGCCGCACCACGGGTCTCCACATCCCCGTCGACTCGGGCGTCGCAGCCGCCTTCCTGCGCTGACCCGTCCCGGAGCCCGGCGCGCGCGACCGCACACGCGCGCGCCGGGCTCCTCCCCCGCCATCCCCTTCCCCTGAGGAGCGTCCCGCCCATGACCGTCACCGTCGCCGCCGTCGACCTCGGAGCCACGAGCGGCCGGGTCATGCTCGGCCACGTCGGCCCCGACGAGCTGCGCCTGGAAGCCGTCGCGCGCTTCCCCAACACCCCGGTCGAGACGATCGACGGGCTGCACTGGAACATCCTCGAGCTTTACCGCTCGATCGTCGAGGGCCTCCGCGCCGCCGCGCAGACCGGCGACGTCGCCGCCATCGGGATCGACTCGTGGGCCGTGGACTACGCTCTCCTCCGCGGCGGCCGCATGCTCGGCACGCCCTATCACTATCGCGATGCCCGCACCGCGGCCGGCGTCGACGCCGTCCACGCGGTCGCTCCGTTCGAGGAGCTGTACGGCGAGAACGGTCTGCAGTTCCTCGCGTTCAACACGCTCTACCAGTTCGCCGCCGACCGCATCGCCGGCACGCTCGACCTCGCCGATGAGGCCCTGCTCATCCCCGACCTCATCGCCTACTGGCTGACCGGCGAGAAGGTCGCCGAGAGCACGAACGCGTCGACCACGGGACTCCTGCGCGTGGGCGGCGGGGACTGGAACCGCCCCCTCGCCGAGAGCCTCGGCATCCCCTCGCGCCTCCTGCCGACCCTCGTGCAGCCCGGCCACCGCATCGGCACGCTGCGCGACGCCGTGCGCACGGCCACGGGGCTCGACGCGCCCGTCATCGCGGTCGGGTCGCACGACACGGCCTCGGCCGTCGCGGCGATCCCGATGACCGACCCCGATGCGGCGTACATCAGCTGCGGCACGTGGGGCCTCGTCGGCGTCGAGCTCGACGCGCCTGTCCTCACCGAGGCGAGCCGCGCCGCGAACTTCACGAACGAGGGCGGCGTCGACGGCCGCGTGCGCTTCCTGCACAACGTCATGGGCCTGTGGCTCCTCTCGGAGTCGGTGCGCGCCTGGGAGCGCGAGTCGGGCGAGACCATCGACCTGCCCGCCCTGCTCGCCGAGGCCGCGGCCGTCGAGACGCCACAGCCCGTCTTCGATGCGAACGACCCCGTCTTCACGGCGCCAGGCGGGATGCCCGACCGGATCGCGAGCTGGCTGTCCGAACGCGGGCTCGCCGTGCCGCAGTCCCGTGCCGCGTTCGCGCGCTGCATCGTCGAGAGCCTCGCGTCGGCGTTCGCGGACGCCGTCCACGCCGCCGCCGAGCTCTCCGGCAAGCGCGTGAACGCCATCCACCTCGTGGGCGGCGGCTCGCTCAACGAGCTCCTCTGCCAGCTCACCGCCGATCGCGCCGGTCTCCCCGTGCTCGCCGGGCCCGTCGAGGCGACCGCCCTCGGCAACGTGCTCGTCCAGGCCCGCGCGCTCGGCGAGCTCTCCGGCTCCCTCGAGGATCTGCGCGAGCTCGTGGCGCGCACGACCGCGCCGCGACGCTTCGCGCCCCGCGCATGACCGACTGGGGCGCGGCGTTCGACTGGGCGCGCCGCCACGTCGACGCGGGCCGCATCCTGACCGCGGTCCTCGGCATCGCGACGGCCGACGGCGTCGTCGCGCTCGATGCCTTCGGCGCGACGGATGGCCGCACCGCGCGGATCGACGATCCGTACCGTCTGTTCTCGATCACGAAGGTGCTCACGGGGCTCGCCGCCGCGCGCGCGATCGAGCGCGGCCTGCTCACGTCGCAGACCCCGCTCGCCGACGCCGTGCCCGAGGCAGCCGCCGCCCGCGACGACGTCGTGCGCCTCGAGCACCTCATGGCGCACACGTCGGGGCTCATCGAGCCGGCGCTCGACCCGGTCGAGGGGCTCGCCGCGGCCCTGCGCCGCCCTGGCCGCGACTTCGCCGTCGGCACCGCATCGCGCTACTCGTCGATCGCGTTCCAGGGCGCGGCCGAGCTCATCCGCCACGCGACAGGACGGTCGTGGGAGGACGAGGTGCGCGCCTTCGCACCCGGACTCGTCCTGGACGAGGACGCGGACCCGCACCGCATCCCCGACATCGAGGCGAGTCTCGACCTCGACCGCTTCGCTGCCTCGCGGCACCCGGGCGCGGGCGCCATCGGCACGGCGGGAGCGCTCCTGGCGCTCGGCTCGGCCCTGCTCCGCGGCGGCGCGGACATCGTGCGCCCCGGAACCCTCGAGATGATGCTCCGCCCACTCACGACCGGCGTGCCTCGCCTCGAGCCGTACCCCGCGGAGCGCGGACAGGACTGGGGCTTCTCGTGGAACCTCCGCACGCGCGCGCCCGCCCTCATCGACCGCGACGTCTACGGGCACGCGGGATGGTCGGGAACCGAGTTCTGGATCCATCCGACCGCGGGCATCGCGTGGACGCTGCTGACGAACCGCGCGAACGGCCACGGCCTCGACGCCGATCAGCTCGACAACGCGATCATCTCGAGGGTCTGAGCGCTCAGAGCGCGCATGACCGAGGGCAGAGTTCGCCCCTGAGACGCGGTGTCGTGTCAGAAGGGTGGTGGTTCGTCGTCGTCGGGGGTGAAGCGGGCGACCGGTGGCGGGGTGTCGGTATAGACGCGTCCGTTCGGGGACGTCCATTCGAGAACACCCCCGGGCCCCTGGGTGACGGTCCATTCGGTCATCTGCTCGAGCATGTGGTGCGTCTCGCAGAGGTACTCGAGGTTCGCCACGTTCGTGGGGCCGCCGCGGGAGTGGGGGTGGGTGTGGTCGATGTCGACGTAGTGCTTCCGGATGGCCTGCCGGCACCCGGGGAATCGGCATCGCTCGTCTCGCGCCTTCAGGAACCGCCGCTGTTTGGTGGTGGGGAACCTCTGATCCACGGTGAGGAGGACGCCGGTGCTCGCGTCGGTGAAGGCCCGGTTCCAGATAGTGGCGTCCGCGGCGATCTCCTTGGCGTCGATGATCGGGATCGGACCCGCCCCGGCGAGGGTGGCGCCCTCGGTCCGGTTCGTGGGGTCGGCGAGAGCTTCGGCGGGGATGGTGATGTGCACGCTCCCGCGGATCGCCCCGAGCCCGACGGGCTTCATGGCCGGCTTCCGTGCGGGTCCTGCGGCGGGGCCGAACGCCGAACCCGCACCTGCGGGCGCGCCGGTGCCCGCTTCGGCGCTCACCGCGCCGAGTCCGACGTCGCCGGTCTTCGCGTCCGCCCCGCCCGCACGGTCGCCCTCGGGCGTCTGGGGGAAGGTGGCGCCGTAGAGGTGGTCGTGGCCGGTGGGGGTGCCGGTGAGGGTGAGGTCGGTGAAGATGTCCGCCCGGATCTCATCCAGCGAGCGGTCATCCGCGAGCGCGGCCGGGTCGCCAGCGCGGCGGGCGGCGGCGCGGGCGGCGAGGACGGTCTTCGCCATCTGGTCGATGCGGTCCATCATCCCCACCCCGAGCACGTTCGCCACCTCCGCGTCGAACGCGCCCATCGCGTCCTCCCCGGGCCGGAACCCCACCCGCCGCCTCCGCCTCGCGGCCTTGTGGCGGTCGCTGATCGAGACCGGGTCCAGCTCCTGCGCGACCTTCCGCGCCACCTCCGCCAACGCCGCCGCGGTCATCGGCACCCGATCCAGCCGCTCCAGCACCCGCACCTCATACGTCGCCCGCAGGGCAGGGTCATCGATCCGGTCCCCGCACAGCACGATCGTGCGCGCGTGCGGCAGCGACACCGTCCCCGCCGCGAGCCGGTCCCGCACCACCGGGAACCGGGAGACGAGGACCGTCGCGTCGTTCATCTGCCGCTCCACCGACCGGCCCGGCACATGCGTGGCCGCGGCGATCTCCTCCGCGACCGCCCGATGCGCCCACGCCCGCGACGAACCCCCGGCCGCGACCTGCCGCTCATGCTGCGCCCACGCCACCTGCGACGCCGACGCCAACGCCATCTGACGCGCCGCCTGCGCATGAGCGATCACCCTGTCCGCCGCCCGGATCGCCTCAATCGCCGACTCCACCGCCGCACGCTCCCCAGGTGTCGGGCACGGACCATCCCCTTCACCCCACACAGCCCCATCGCTCATGAAACCAGTGTCCCGCCCACCACGGACATTCGAAGACCCCTACCAAGCCAAGAAGCGACGAAAAGGTCACAGAACGGTAACGAAAGAGGCCTCGGACATCCCGCCCGCGGGGCACAGACCAGCGCACCGTGCCGTCACATCTGTGCCGGGAACGCCTCCAGCACACGCCGGCTCTCGAACTCCCGCTCCGTGCCGTCGACGGGGTCGACGAACCGCAGCGTGCGCGCGAGCAGCTGCAGAGGAGATGAGAAGTCGTCGATGTCGACCTCCTGCACGCGCGGGTAGATGGGGTCGCCGACGATGGGCCGCCCGATCCGGTTCATGTGCAGGCGGATCTGGTGGGTCTTCCCCGTGAAGGGCGTCGCGCGATAGCGCGCGAGGCCGCCGCGCTCCTCGATGAGCTCGATGAGCGTGTGCGCGTTCGGCGGGCGGTCGTCGTGCTCGAACGCCTGCATGACGCCGTGCTCCTTGGTGATGCAGCTGCGCACGTGCGCGGGCAGCTCGAGGTCGCCGGGCGCCGCGGCCACCGCCTCGTACTCCTTCTGCGGCACGCGCTCCTCGAACATCGACTGGTAGGCGCGCCGCCACCGCCGCTCGGTCGTGAGGAGGAGGACCCCCGCGGTCACGCGGTCGAGACGGTGCGCCGGCGAGAGCTCGGGGAGGCCGAGCATGCGGCGAGCGCGCACGACGACGCTCTGCTGGACGTGCCGGCCGCGCGGGATTGTCGCGAGGAAGTGCGGCTTGTCGACCACGACGATCCGCTCGTCCTGGTGCAGCACCTCGAGGGGGAACGGCACCTCCGCCTCCTCTCGCAGATCGCGATGGAACCAGATGAACATATGGGGCCGGAACGGCGCATCCGGGGCGAACGGGCGGCCCTCGTCGTCGACGAAGGCGCCCTCGTCGAGCATCTCGTCGAGACGCTCGGGCCGCAGGCGCGGCATGTGCGCGGCGAGGTGATCGCGCAGCGACGCGTGCGGGCTCGTGCGCGGCGTCCGCACCCACGCCGCATCGAGGCCGTGGCGCTGCGGAAGCGGGGAGCGGGGCATCTCTCGACGGTACCCCGCAGACGTGATAACGTGTGGTCTGACCACAGTGGTCAGACCACAGGAGACGTCATGGCAGACGATCAGCGCGCGTGGGAGAGCGTCCTCTCCCACCTCGAGCGCGCCCTGCTCGACGGATCGCTCGCCCCCGGCGACCGCCTCCCCGGCGAGCGGGCGCTCGCGGCCGAGCTCGGCGTCGGGCGCTCGAGCGTGCGCGAGGCCATCCGCGTGCTCGAGGTGCTCGGCCTCGTCCGCACGGCGACCGGCTCGGGACCCTCGTCGGGCGCGATCATCGTCGCGGTCCCCGGCGGCGGGATGTCGGCCCTCATGCGGCTGCAGCTCGCGGCCACCGGGTTCCCCGTGTCCGACATCGTCGACACCCGCCTCGTGCTGGAGACGCACGTCGCGCGCCACCTCGCGCGCATCTCCCCCGACCTCTCGGCCGCGACCTCGCTCCTCGACGCGATGGACGAGCCCTCGCTCTCGGAGGCCGAGTTCCTCGCGCTCGATCAGCAGTTCCACCTCTCGCTCGCCGAGGCCTCGGGCAACCAGGTCATCACGGCGACGATGGCGGGCCTCCGATCGGCGATCGAGTCCTATGTGACCGCGGGAGCGCACGCGGTCGGCGACTGGACCGCGACCTGCGCGCGGCTCCGCGATGAGCATCGCGGCATCCTCGCGGCGATCGCCGACTCCGACGAGGACACCGCGGCCACGGCCATCCACGACCACATCACGACCTACTACGACCAGATCACCATGGAGAGGGAGCAGAATGCTCAAGCGCCAGCTGCCCAACCCCGCTGAGCTCCTCGAGCTCATGCAGTTCAAGAAGCCCGACCTCAACGGCAAGCGACGCCGTCTCGAGGCGGCGCTCACGACGTACGACCTGCGCGCGATCGCCAAGCGCCGCACACCGGCGGCCGCGTTCGACTACACCGACGGCGCCGCCGAGGGAGAGCTCTCGATCGCGCGCGCCCGCCAGGCCTTCGAGGACATCGAGTTCCACCCCGACATCCTCCGGCCGGCCGAGCATGTCGACACGTCGACGACCATCCTCGGCGGGCCGAGCGCGCTCCCGTTCGGCATCGCGCCCACCGGGTTCACGCGCCTCATGCAGACCGAGGGCGAGTACGCGGGCGCGGGCGCGGCCGCCGCCGCGGGCATCCCGTTCACGCTGTCGACGCTCGGCACGACCTCGATCGAGGACGTCAAGGCGACGAACCCGAACGGCCGCAACTGGTTCCAGCTCTACGTCATGCGCCAGCGCGAGATCTCGTACGGCCTCGTCGAGCGCGCCGCCAAGGCCGGGTTCGACACCCTCATGTTCACGGTCGACACCCCGGTCGCGGGCGCCCGCCTGCGCGACAAGCGCAACGGCTTCTCGATCCCCCCGCAGCTGTCCCTCGGCACGATCGTGAACGCCATCCCGCGCCCGTGGTGGTGGTTCGACTTCCTCACGATGCCCAAGCTCGAGTTCGCGTCGCTCTCGTCGACGGGCGGCACGGTCGGCGATCTGCTCAACGCCGCGATGGACCCGACCATCTCGTACGACGACCTCGACATCATCCGCTCGATGTGGCCCGGCAAGCTCGTCGTGAAGGGCGTGCAGAACGTGCCGGACGCCAAGCGCCTCGTCGACCTCGGCGTCGACGGCATCGTGCTGTCCAACCACGGCGGCCGTCAGCTCGACCGCGCCCCCGTGCCGTTCCACCTCCTGCCGAACGTCGTGCGCGAGGTCGGCTCCGACGCGACCGTGATGATCGACACGGGCATCATGAACGGCGCCGACATCGTCGCCTCGGTCGCGCTCGGGGCGAAGTTCACGCTCGTCGGCCGCGCGTACCTCTACGGGCTCATGGCCGGCGGCCGTGCGGGCGTCGACCGCATGATCGCGATCCTGCGGACCGAGATCGAGCGCACCATGGCACTCCTCGGCGTCTCCACCCTCGAGGAGCTCGAGCCGCGCCACGTGACGCAGCTCAGCCGCCTCGTGCCGGTCGCCCCCGCGCACGTCGCGGCAGCCGAGGCCGCAGCCGCGCGCGCCTGACCTCGAGCGGAAGGGGCGTCGGGATCGGTCCCGGCGCCCCTTCCGCGCGCTACCGTGAAGGCATGGCGAAGGCGATCCAGCACACCGAGCTCGGCGGCCCCGAGGTCCTGACGCTCGCAGACGTCCCCGATCCCGTTCCCGGACCCGGCGAGGTCGCCATCCGGGTCGAGGCGGCCGGCGTGAACCCCGTCGAGTGGAAGCTCAGGACCGGGCTGCGCCCCACTCCGCCGATCACCGAGCCCCGCCGCGTCGGCAGCGACGGCGCCGGCCACATCACCGCGGTCGGCGCGGACGTCGACGGCTTCCGCGTCGGCGACCCGGTCGCGTTCACGGGCGCGCAGGGCGCCTACGCGACGGATGTCGTCGCACCGGCCGATCACGTGTTCGCCCGCCCCGCGGGCGTCACGGCCGCACAGGGCGCAGCGCTCGGCATCCCGATCGGGACGGCGTACCAGGCCCTGCGCTCGCTCGGCGTGCGCGCCGACGACACGCTCCTCGTGCACGGCGGCTCCGGCGCCGTCGGACAGGCGGTCATCCAGTTCGCCGTGCTCGCCGGCGCACGCGTCATCGCCACGACGAGCGACGCGCGGGCCGACCGCGTGCGCGGGCTCGGCGGCGAGCCGGTCGCGTACGGGCCGGGCCTCGTCGACCGTGTGCGCGCGCTCGCCCCGCACGGTCCGACCGTGATCCTCGACGCCGTCGGCACCGACGAGGCGCTGCACGCGTCGCTCGAGCTCCTCGACGACCGCACGCGGATCGCCACGCTCGTGCAGGGCGCGAAGGCCGACGCGCTCGGCATCCGCGCCTTCAGCGGAGGCTCGCCTCGGCCGCTCACGCCGCAGCAGGAGGCCTGGCGTCTGGAAGCGGTGCCCGTCGCGCTCGCGCTCCTGGCCGCCGGGCGGTTCAGCGTCGAGATCGGCGAAGCGCTCCCGCTCGCCGAGGCGCCGCAGGCGCATCGGCTCGTCGAGGAGGGCGCGAACGGCAAGGTGCTGCTCATCCCCTGACCCGGCGCGGCATTCCCGCGCCGAAACACGGCGTCATACGGATTCCGGGCGACCCCCTGCGGGTCGACAGAATGGCCGCATGACACAGGCCGAGCCGACGGCGGGATTCGCCACGACCCAGCTCCACGCGGGCTACGTGCCGGGCACGCCCGAGTTCACGGTGCTCCCTCCCGTGTACCAGTCCTCGGCCTACGCCTTCTCGTCGCTCACCGAGGCGCGCGAGAAGTTCGCGCTGCGCGAGAAGGGCTACATCTACAGCCGCAACAACAACCCGACGCAGGCCGTGCTCGAGCAGCGCCTCGCGCGTCTCGAGGGCGGCGTGGCCGCCGCGGCCGTCGCCTCGGGCCAGGCCGCGGTCGCGCTCGCGACGCTCGCCCTGCTGGGGCGCGGCGGCCACATCGTCGCGGCGAGTCAGCTGTACGGGGGCACGGTCGACCTCTTCGACGACACCTTCCGCGACTTCGGCCTCGACGTCACGTTCGTCGACCAGGACGACCTCGACGGATGGCGCCGCGCGGTCCGTCCGAGCACGCGCGCGTTCTTCGCCGAGTCGGTCGCGAACCCGATCGCGCAGGTGCTCGACATCTCGGCGGTCGCCCACATCGCCCACGAGGCCGGCGTGCCCCTCGTGATCGACAACACGGTCGCGACGCCGTTCCTCCTCCGCCCCCGCGACTTCGGCGCCGACATCGTCGTGCACTCCGCGACGAAGTTCATCGGCGGACACGGCTCGTCGCTCGGCGGCGTCGTGGTCGACCTCGGCACGTTCGACTTCTCCGCCGAGCCCGAGAAGTGGCCCGGCCTCTTCGTGCCGCACTGGCGCTACGGCGACGTCTCGCTCTGGGAGGCCTTCGGGCGCGAGCGCGCCTTCACAACCCTCGTGAAGTCGAAGTTCGTCGGCGATCTGGGCCCCGCGCTCTCCCCCTTCAACGCGTTCCAGCTCATCCAGGGGCTCGAGACCCTCGACCTGCGCGTGAGCCGCCACGTCGAGAACGCGAAGGCCGTCGCGGCCTTCCTCGACGCCCATCCGTCGGTCGGCGTCGTCTTCCACCCGTCGATCGAGACGAATCCGTGGCGGGCGCGCGCCGAGACGTACCTCCCGAAGGGCTCGCCGAGCGTGTTCGCGTTCGAGCTCGCGCCGAGCGACGAGGACACGTTCGACCGCGTGGAGCGGGTGATCGACGCCCTGCGGACCATCCGCCTCGTGGCGAACATCGGCGACGCGCGCACGATCGTCGCGCACCCCGCCTCGATGACGCACAACCACATGACGCCCGACCAGCTCGCGGCCGCCGGCATCTCGCAGGGCACCATCCGCATCTCGGTCGGCCTCGAGGAGGCCGCCGACATCATCGCCGACCTCGAGCAGGCTCTCGCCCGCGCCTAGCCCCTCGCCCGAGCGCAGCCCGGTCGCAGCCCGCCGCGCGTAGCCCGTCGCGCAGCCCGGTCGAGGGCAGGACTTTCCGTCCGGAGCAGGACCATCCGCGCGTTCGCGTCCTGCAGCCGCGCGATTCTCCTGCCGTGGCGATGGCACCGGCCGTGCCGTCGCACCGAGAAACCGGTTCCTCCCGTAGAGTGTGTGCCGAGCAAGGGAGCACCCATGACCACGCTGACCGGCAGAGCCGCCGTCTCGACCGACCGTCCGCACAAGCTCGCGCGCATCGCGGACCTCCTCGACCGGCGCGGCGCGACCGCCGTGCGGCTGACATCCGGCGCGAGCCTGTCCTGGCTGCTCGACGGGGCGCGCACCTCGGTCCCGCTCGGCGGTCCGCCCGTCTTCTCGGCGGTGGTCCGCGTCGACGGCGAGATCGTCGTGACCGCCCCGCGCAACGAGGCCGAGCGTCTCGCGGAGGAGGAGATCGGCGGCGCCGAGATCCGCCCCGTCGACTGGTTCGCGCCCCTCGCGCCGCCGGTCGACGGCGTCGTCGACGAGGCCGAGCTCGAGGCCGAGCTGCGCGCGGCACGCGCGAGCCTTCTCCCGGTCGAGCACGAGCGCTACCGGCGTCTCGGCGCCGACGCCGCGCGCGCGATGACCGAGGTGCTCGCCGAGGCGACTCCCGAGATGTCGGAGTTCGAGCTCGCCGGGCGACTCGCGCACGCCATCCTCGCCCGCGGCGCTGAGCCGGCGGTCGTGCTCGCCGCGGGAGCCGCCCGGGGCGGGGTGCAGCACCCGCTGCCGACGGCGGCCCCGCTCGGCGACCGCGCGATGGCGGTCGCGACCGCGAAGCGCGACGGCCTCCACGTGAGCCTCACGCGCTGGGTGCGCTTCCGCGGATCCGAGCCGGATGGCGCACCGCGGGTCCTCGAGGTCGAGGCCGATGCCTGGGCGGCGACGCGCGCGGGCCGCGCGCTCGGCGACGTGCTCGACGACATCGCCGCGAGCTACCGGCGCCATGGCTTCGGCGAGGACGGCTGGGTGCGCCACCACCAGGGCGGGCCGACGGGATACGCGGGACGCGACCCCAAGGCCGTGCCCGCGCTCCGCGACCGCGTGGTGGAGAACCAGGCCTTCGCCTGGAACCCCTGGGCCCCCGGGGTGAAGGTCGAGGACACCGTCGTGCTCGATGGCGCGGGCGGCGTCGAGGTCCTGAGCGCCGACCCGGCCTGGCCCCGCATCGACGTGCGCGGTGTCGCGCGTCCCGCGACACTCGAGGTCGGATGACCGGCTGGACGACGGCGGCCGCGCACGGCACGCTGGACCCATGACGACGAGCGACCTGTGGACAGAGGACGCCGCCCGGCGCTATGACACACCGGGCGAGGGCATGTTCGCGCCCGAGGTGCTCGGCCCCACGGTCGATCGCCTCGTCGAGCTCGCCGAGGATGGCCCCGCGCTCGAGTTCGCGATCGGCACGGGCCGGGTCGCCGTTCCGCTCGCGGAGCGCGGCGTCGCCGTGAGCGGCATCGAGCTCTCCCCCGCGATGATCGCCCAGCTGCGCACGAAGGTCGACGAGCACGCGATCCCCGTCGTCCAGGGCGACATGGCGACGGCGACGGCTCCCGGCGCGTTCTCGCTCGTCTATCTCGTCTTCAACACCATCTCGAACCTCCTCACGCAGGAGGAGCAGGTGGCCTGCTTCCGCAACGCGGCTCGGCACCTGACGCCGGGCGGGCGTTTCGTCGTCGAGCTGTGGGTGCCCGAGCTGCGCGCGCTCCCGCCCGGCAAAGCCGCGACCGCGGGCGCCGTCGAGCCCGGCTACATCCTGCTCGACACCTACGACCCTCTGCATCAGCGCGTCACGTCGCACCACTTCCGCTTCGACGAGTCGGGGCGGGCGCGCCTCGACCGCAGCAATCACCGGTACATCTGGCCGTCGGAGCTCGACCTCATGGCCCGCCTCGCCGGCTTCGCCCTCGAGTCCCGCCACGCGGACTGGACAGGACGCCCGTTCACGGCCGACTCGCCGTCGCACGTCTCGGTCTACCGCCTGCCGACCCCGGACGACCGCTGACGGGACGATCGCCCGACGGCCGATACGCTCGAATCCATGACGGCCAAGCTGCGCATCTCGGATGTCGCGAAGCACGCGGGGGTGTCGCCGGCCACCGTGTCGCGGGTCATGAACGGCAACCCGAAGGTCGACCCGGCCCTCGTCCAGCGCGTGCAGGACGCGGCGGCCGAGCTCGGGTACAGCGCGAGCCCCCTCGCGCGAAGCCTCGCGCTCGGGAAGACCCAGACCGTCGCGGTGCTCGTGCCCGATCTCGGGAACCCGACCTTCCAGGCCATCCTGCGCACGCTGAGCCGGGCCGCGGCGGGCGACGGCTACCACGTGCTCGTCGCCGACTCCGCCGAGGTCGCGGCCGACGAGGCGGCGCTTGCGCTGCAGGCCCGCCGGCGCACCGACGGCATCGTGCTCGTCGCGCCGCGCATGCCCGACGATGAGCTCGCCGCGGCGCTGCCGCGTCTCGCTCCCGCCGTGCTCGTGAACCGCGGAGGGGACGGCGCCCCCGTCGTCGCGGCCGACTACGGCCGCGGACTCCGCGAGCTCATCGAGCACCTGCGGATGCTCGGCCACCGTCGGCTGCTCTACCTCGCGGGCGTCCCGGGCAGCGCGTCGAACGCACGGCGCGTCGCGGCGATCGCCGAGGCGAGGGCCGCCCATCCGGATCTCGACATCGCCGAGGCCCCCTGCGGGACGGGCTTCGCCGACGGCTCCGCGGCGGTCGCGACCGTGCGCGCCCACGAGGCCACGGCGGTTCTCGCCTACAACGACCTCGTCGCGATGGGCCTCCTCAGCGCACTCCACGAAGAGGGGGTCGCGGTCCCGCACGAGGTGTCCGTGACGGGCTTCGACGACATCCCGTTCGCGCGCTACACGACACCGCCTCTCACGACCGCGAGCGTTCCGACCGATCGGATGGGCGAGCTCGCGTGGAGCGCGATGCGAGCGCTTCTCGAGGACGACGCGGCCGCGCCGCCCGTCGTGCTCGCGCCGACCCTCGCCGTGCGCGGCAGCACCGCCCCTCCGCCCGCTTCCTGAGCCGCACGCTGGCCTCCGCGGGCGACCTCGTGGTATCGTGAGAAACCGCTTTCTCAGGAAGGGACTCACCGATGAGCCAACTCCGGTACGCCGTCGTCGGAACCGGCCACCGCGCCCAGATGTACGTCGACGCGATCACGGACACCTACGCCGACCGGGCGGCGCTCGTCGCGCTGTGCGAGCCCAACCCGGTCCGTGCCGGCGTGTACGCGCAGCGGGTCGCAGGCAAGGGACTGCCGACGCCGAGCGTCTGGACGCCCGACCGCCTCGAGGACATGATCCGCGACGAGCGCATCGAGCGGGTCGTCATCTGCTCTCGCGACGACACGCACGCCGAGATGATCGTGCGCTCGCTCGAGGCGGGCGTCGACGTCGTCGTGGAGAAGCCGCTCACGATCGACGCCCCGAGCGCCGCGCGCATCGAGGAGGCGGTCGCGCGCACGGGCCGTCAGGTCGTCATCACCTTCAACTACCGCTACTCCCCGCGCAACAGCGCGCTGCGCGAGGTCGTGCGGTCGGGTCGGATCGGGCGGGTCACGTCGATCGACTTCTCCTGGATGCTCGACACGAAGCACGGCGCAGACTACTTCCGCCGCTGGCACCGCGAGAAGGCGCATTCGGGCGGGCTCCTCGTGCACAAGTCGAGCCACCACTTCGATCTCGTCAACTGGTGGATCGCGAGCGAGCCGCGGCGTGTGTTCGCCTCGGGCGGCCTGCGCTTCTACGGTGCGGAGAACGCGGCCGCGCGCGGGCTCGGCGAGCGACCCGAGCGCGGCACGCACGAGGGCGCGCACGACCCGTTCGAGCTCGACCTGCGCGAGGACCCGCGCCTGAAGACCCTGTACCTCGAGGCCGAGCAGCACGACGGCTACGTGCGCGACCGCGACGTCTTCAGCGACGGCATCACGATCGAGGACAACCTCGCTCTCGTCGTGGACTACGCGTCGGGAGCCACGCTCGGCTACTCCCTCAACGCCCATGCGCCGTGGGAGGGCTATCGCGTCGCGATCAACGGCACCGAGGGGCGGGCCGAGCTCGAGGTCGTCGAGCGCGGATCCCTCGTGCCCGACGAGGGGCTCCATCCCGTGCTCGACCCGAGCGCGGTCGACGCGGAGACGTCGGTCCTGCGCCCGAGCGGCGAGCGCCTCATCGTGCAGCGGCACTGGGAGGAGCCCGTCGAGATCGAGATCCGCCGGTCGGGCGAGGGGGGCCACGGGGGCGGCGACGCGCTGCTCCTCTCCGACGTCTTCGTCGGCCCCGGCGACGACCCGCTCGGGCGCCCTGCCGACTGGAGCGACGGCATCCGCTCGATCGCCGTCGGGATCGCCGGGAACCGCTCGCTCGAGACGGGACTCCCCGTGCGCGTGTCCGACCTGGGCATCGCGCTGCTCGCCGAGGACCAGCCGTGAGCCGCATCCTCGTGACGGGCGGCGCGGGGCGCCTCGGCCGCACCCTCGTCGCGGGCCTCGCGGCCGCTGGTCACGACCTCGTGTCGGTCGACCGGCAGGTCTCCGACGCCCCCGAGCTCGCGGGCGTCGAGCAGGTCGCCGCCGACCTCGGCGCCCCCGGCGCGGCGGCCGACGCGATCGCGCAGGCGCGCCCCGACGCCCTCATCCACCTCGCGGCGATCGCCGTCCCGTTCAGCGCCCCCGAGGACGTCATCATGCGCGCGAACGCGGGCCTCGCGGTGTCGGTGATGGGAGCCGCGGCGGCGGCCGGCGTCGGCCGGATCGTCGCGGCGTCGAGCCCGACCGTGCTCGGCTACGGCGCTCCGACGGGCTGGACTCCCGAGCGGCTTCCGCTCGACGAGGACACGCCCCCGCTCCCCTGGAACGCGTACGCGCTGTCGAAGCTCATCATCGAGCAGTCCATCGGCATGCTGCGTCGTCAGACCGGCGACGCCATCCGCTATGCGGCCTTCCGCCCCTGCTACGTCATCGCCCCCGAGGAGTGGGCGGGCGCGCCCACCCAGCAGGGCCACACCGTCCGCGAACGGCTCGACGACCCGGCGCTGTCGGCCCCCGCGCTGTTCAACTACGTCGATGCGCGCGATGTGTCCCGCTTCGCCGACACGCTGCTCGCGGCCATGGGCGACATCCCGAACGGCGAGGTGTTCTTCGTCGGCGCCGACGACGCCCTCGCGCGCGAGCCGCTCTGCGAGCTCCTCCCGCGCTTCCACCCGGGCACGGCCCGCGCGGCCGCCGAGCTCACGGGCACCGCTCCGGCGTTCTCGAACGCCAAGGCGCGGCGCCTGCTCGGCTGGCGCCCCCAGCACGCGTGGCGCGACGAGCTCGGCGAGCGCGTCGCGGTGTCCGCATCCCCTCGACAGGAGAACCGCCTTGACTGACCTCGCCATCCCCGACCGCGTCCTGTTCTTCCCGGTGACCGCCTTCGATGCGCACGACAGGGTCGACGCCGACCTCGTCGAGCAGCACGTCGCGGGCGCTCTCGCCCACGAGCCGGGCGCCGTGTTCGCCGCGTGCGGCACGGGCGAGTTCCACACCCTGTCGCTCGAGGACGTGCGCGCGGCCGTCGCGGCCGCCGTGCGCGCGACGGCAGGACGCGTGCCCGTCATCGCGGGAGCCGGCGGCCCGCTCGGCCACGCGGTCGCCTGCGCGCGCATCGCGGCGGAGGCCGGCGCCGACGGCCTGCTCGTCATGCCCCCGTACCTCGTCGGCGCACCGCAGGAGGGCCTCATCGCGTACGTCGAGCAGATCGCCGCGGCGAGCGACCTCCCCGTGATCGTCTACCACCGCGCGAACGCGCAGTTCTCCCCCGGGTCGGTCGCGCGCCTCCTGCAGAACCCGCGCGTCGTCGGCATCAAGGACGGCACGGGCGACATCGCGCTCGCGCAGCAGTTCGTGCTCGAGGCGGCCCGCGCCGAGCGCGACGTGCTCTTCTTCAACGGGCTGCTCACGGCCGAGCTGTCGCAGGCGGCGTACACCGCGATCGGCGTGCCGATGTACTCCTCCGCCGTCTTCGCGATGCTGCCGGAGGTGGCCGTCGCGTTCTTCTCCGCGCACCGCTCGGGCGACACCGCGCGACAGCGCGCGCTCCTCGAGGGCTTCTACGCGCCTCTCGTCGCGCTCCGAGACGAGACGCCCGGCTTCGCCGTCGCGCTCATCAAGGCCGGCGTGCGGCTCTCCGGCCTCGACGTCGGCTCCGTGCGCGCGCCGCTCATCGACCCGAACCCGGATCAGCTCGCGCGCCTCGCGGCCCTCCTCGAACGCGGGCGGGAGCTCGCCGCGTGACGACCATCCGCTCGCTCACGGCGCGCCTCGAGCGCGTGCCGCTCGTGCGCCCGTGGGCGGCCGACGTCACGAGCGTCGGCGTCATCGCCACGACCGTCGTCCGCTCGGACGGCGCCCGCGGATGGGGCTTCTCCTGGACGCCGCAGATCGGCGCCGAGGCGGTGCTCGCGATGCTCGAGCACGACATCGCTCCGGCCGCGATCGGCCGCCCCGCAGACCCGACGAGGACGTGGGATGAGCTGTGGCGGCACCTGCACGAGGCCGGAGGCGGCGGCATCACGACGATCGCGCTCGCAGGGCTCGACCTCGCCCTGTGGGACGCCGAGGGCCGCGCTCACGGTGCCCCGCTCTCGACGCTCATCGGCCGCCGTCGCGACAGCGTGACGGCGTACGGCAGCGGTGTCAACCTGCACTACACGCAGGACGAGCTCGTCGCGCAGGTGCGCCGCTGGGTCGATGCCGGCTTCGACGCCGTGAAGATCAAGGTCGGCCGGCCCGACCCCGCCGAGGACGCCGACCGCGTCGCCGCCGTGCGCGAGGTGCTCGGACCCGACCGCGGCCTCATGATCGACGCGAACCAGCGGTGGGATCTCGACCGCGCGACCGCCGCGATGGAGCTGCTCGCCCCGTTCGCGCCCGCGTGGATCGAGGAGCCGCTGCGCGCCGACGACCTCGCGGGTCATGTCGAGCTGTCGCGGCGCATCCCGACGCCGATCGCGGTGGGCGAGAACCTGCACACCGTGCATCGATTCGAGGAGTTCCTCGCGAGCGGGGCCATCCGCTTCGCGCAGCCCAATGTCGTGCGCGTGGGCGGCATCACGCCCTTCCTCCGGATCGTCGAGCGCGCGCACGCGCACGGCGTGCGGGTGCATCCGCACCTGCTGCCCGAGCTGTCGGGGCAGCTCGCGCTCACGCTCCCGGGCGACCCGCTCGCGGAGGACGTCGAGGACGCCGGCTTCGGCGATCTCGGGGCCCTCGCCGATCCCAGCCCGGTGCGCATCGAAGACGGGCGTCTCACGGAGGCGCCGCACCTCGGCCTCGGCCTGCGCTTCCGCTACCATCCCGATCTGGAGGCCGCCTCATGACCACGACACCCGACCAGCTCGACGAGATCGTCGCCCGCGCGCGCACCGCGTTCCCCGCATGGCGGGACGCCGACGCGGCCACCCGCGCGCGCTGGCTGCGCGCGCTCGCCGACGCGCTCGACGCGGCCGCGGACGAGCTCGTCGACATCGCCGACCGCGAGACGCGGCTCGGCAGCACGCGCCTGCGCGGCGAGGTCGCCCGCACGACCGGGCAGCTGCGCCTCTTCGCGGGCGTCGTCGAGGAGGGCTCCTACCTCGAGCTCACCGTCGATGACGCCGACCCCTCGGCCACGCCCCCTCGGCCCGAGCTGCGCCGTCTGCTCGTGCCGCTCGGCGTGGTCGCGGTGTTCTCGGCGTCGAACTTCCCGTTCGCGTTCTCGGTCTGCGGCGGCGACACGGCATCGGCCCTCGCCGCCGGGAATCCCGTCGTCGTGAAGGCGCACTCCGGGCATCCCGAGCTCTCGCGGCGCACCGCGCAGATCGCCGCCGCCGCGCTCGAGGCCGCGGGTGCGCCGAGCGGCTCCCTCGCGCTTGTCGAGGGCCGGGCGGCGGGGAACGCGCTCGTGGAGCATCCTGCGGTGCGCGCCGCCGGCTTCACGGGCTCGGTCACCGGAGGGCGCGCGCTGTTCGACCTCGCCTCCGGACGACCCGACCCGATCCCCTTCTACGGAGAGCTCGGCAGCCTCAATCCCGTCGTCGTCACGCGAGGCGCGGCAGCCGCCCGCCGCGAGGAGCTCGCCGCAGGGCTCGTCGGCTCGTTCACGCTGGGCTCCGGTCAGTTCTGCACCAAGCCCGGCGTCGTGTTCGTGCCGCGCGGAGCGGGCTTCGAGGACGCCGTCGCGGCGCAGGTCGCCGACGCGCACGGCGGGCCTCTCCTCACCGACCGCATCACCGAGGCCTTCCCCGAGGGCGTCGACCGGCTTGCCGCCGACCCGTCCGCGACGGTGATCGCGCACGGCGCCGCATCGGATGGCGCGCGCCCGGTCGTCATCGCGACGGACGCCGCCGCGATCGCCGAGCGCCCCGACGTGCTCCTCGAGGAGGTCTTCGGCCCCGCGACCCTCCTCGTCGCGTACGACGACGAGGAGCAGCTGCTCCGGGCGATCGCGGCCGTCCCCGGCAGCCTCACGGCGACCCTGCATGCGGAGGAGGACGAGGAGGTCGACGCCCTCGTCGACGCGCTCACGGCGGTCGCCGGGCGCGTGCTGTTCGCAGGCTGGCCGACGGGCGTCGCGGTCACGTGGTCGCAGCACCACGGCGGACCGTGGCCCGCGACGACCTCGCTGCACACCTCCGTCGGAGCCACCGCCATCCGGCGATTCCTGCGCCCCGTGGCGTACCAGGATGCGCCGCAGCGCCTTCTGCCCGCGCCCCTGCGCGACGAGGCGCTCGCGCGACTGCCGCATCGCCGCAACGGCGGGCTCGTCGTCCCGCGCGGCTGAGGGCCGCGGGGCCGGGGCGGGACGGGTCGGGAACCCGTTTCGCGTCCCGCGGCGACCGTCGGCCCTCAGGCGAGCGGATCGGCGAGCAGCGGAGCGAACGCGGCCTCGGCGGCGCCGATGAGGAGACGGTCCTCGGCGAGCGCCGCAGGACGGATGTCGAGCGCCTCGGCAGGCGCCGCGAGAGCATGACGCCGGACGGCCTCGTCGAACCCCTCGGGGTCGGCGGCGACGATCATGCCGAGGAAGCCGCCGAGGACGATGGCCGACGGGTTCAGCACGTTGACCGCATTCGCGAGCGCGGTCGCGAGGATCCGCCGCTGGCGGGCGACCTCGTCGACGACTCCGGGAGCGGACGACTCGGCGAGCGCGGCGGCGAGGGTCGGGTCGTCGGCCGAGGACAGGCCGAGGGCCGCGAGGAGCCGCGCCCTGCTCACCTCGTCCTCGAGCACGCCGCCGGGCGTCGCGCGGTCGGCTCCGTCGAGGATGCCCGGCGTGTTCTGCCCCCACTCCCCCGCGTAGCCGCCTGCGCCGGCGATCACCCGCCCATCGAGGATGAGCCCGCCGCCGATGCCGCTCGCACCGCCGTTGAGGTAGACGACGTCGCGGTGCCCCTCTGCCGCCCCGAACAGGTGCTCGGCCCGCGCGCCGAGGGTCGCGTCGTTGCCGACGACGACCGGCAGCCCCACGCGATCGGCGATGAGGGCCCCGACGGCCGCATCGCGCCAGCCGAGGTGCGGAGCGAGACGCACGACGCCGTCGTCCGCGCGGACGAGACCCGGCACGGCCACCCCGACCCCGACCATCCGCACGTCGCGCAGGGAGCCCTCTCGCCATCCGCTCACGATCCGCGCGATGGCATCGGCCGTCTCCTCAGGGGTCAGCAGGTGGTCGACCTCCTCGCGGGCGCGGGCGCGCACGGTGCCGTCGAGGGCGATCGCGCCGATCTCGAGCGCGTCGACCTCGGGGTTCGCGGCGATCGCGACGACATCGGCGCTGGGTGCGACGATCGGCGACGGACGGCCCACGCGCCGCGTGGGGTCCGGCTCGCGTTCGACGACGAGGCCGGCGTCGACGAGCGCGCCCACGAGGTCGGCGACCGTCGAGCGGTTGAGGCCCGTCGCGGCCGTGATGCGGGCGCGCGACTGAGCGCCCTCCTCGTGCACGAGCCGCAGCACCTCGCCGAGGTTGCGGCGCCGCACACCCTCGACGCTCATCGCCCGTTCCGCCATCGCGATCCCCTCGCCATTTGTCGTTCCGATCACGATATCCGGGTCCCGCGGCGCGCGCGGTGCGGCGTGCCGGGCGGCGCGCTCTGCCCTCGCGCGGATCGGCGGTGCCGGGCTGTGGCCATCCGCTCTGGATGGCCACCGCCCGGCACCGCGGGAGCGCTCAGCTGACGGGTGCCTCGGCCGGCTCGAGGGCGTCGACACGCACCTCGACGAGCCGGGGGTCCGCGGCCGTGACCTCGTGCACGTCGCCCGTGAGCACGACGGTCGCGCGCGCGGTCGCGTCGCCCGGGAGCGTCCGCTCGACCCGCGCCCGCGTGCTGCTGATCGAGCCGTCGCCGTCGGCGCGGACAGACGACGCCTCGGCGTGAGCCGCGACCCACAGCTCGACGTCGCCGGGCTCGACGACGCGGACGAGACGGCGGTCGCTGAACGCGAAGCGCTGAGCGGGCACGTCGAACACGACGCGCGCGGACGCGCCGGGCTCGAGCGCGACGCGCGCGTAGCCGAGCAGCTGCGCCACGGGGCGCGCGATCGATCCGACGACGTCGCGCCCGTAGAGCTGGACGACGTCCACCCCTGCGCGCTCGCCCGTGTTCGTGACGGTCACGGCCGCGCGGATCAGGCCGTCGGTCGGCGCCGCGGCGTCGACCTCGAGGTCGGCGTAGGCGAACGTGGTCCCGGTCAGGCCGAAGCCGAACGGACGCAGCGGCGTCGAGTCGGTCGACGTCACGTCGGACGGGCCGCCCAGACGCGGGTGCAGGTAGCGGTACGGCTGCGCGCCGGTCGAGCGCGGAAGCGACACCGGCAGACGTCCCGACGGGGCGGACGCCCCCGTGAGGACGTCGGCGATCGCGAGCCCGCCGCCCTCTCCGGGGAAGAACGCCTGCAGGACAGCGGCGGGCGCGGTCTCCGCGTCGAGCGCCCACTCGATCGCATACGGGCGGCCGGTGAGGAGCACGAGCACGACGGGCGTGCCGGTCGCGACCGCGGCCTCGACGAGCGCGCGCTGGGGGCCAGGCAGGTCGAGCGACTCGACGTCGTTGCCCTCGCCGACCGTGCCGCGCCCGAACAGTCCGGCCTGATCGCCCGTGACGACGACCGCGACATCCGCCGAGCGCACGAGCTCGACGGCCTCCGCGAAGCCCGAGCGGTCATCGCCCTCGACCTCGCAGCCGCGCGCGTGCACGATCTCCGCCTGCGGGAGCGCCGCGGCGAGAGCCTCGCGCACGGTCGGGATCTCGAATCCGAGCGGATGGTCCGGGTGATGCGCGAGGACGTGGTTCGCGAACGAGTAGCAGCCCTGCAGCGCCTCGGCGCGGTCGGCGTTGGGGCCGATCACGGCGACGCGGCGCGCGGCGGCGGGAAGCGGCACCGCTCCCTCGTCGCGGAGGAGGACGATCGACTCCGCGGCGAGACGCCGGGCGATCGCGCGGTGTCGCGGCGAGTCCACGTCGATCTCGACGGGCGGCTCGTCAGAGAAGGCGTCCTCGTCGAGGAGGCCCAGCTCCTCCTTCTGCGCGAGCACCCGCAGCACGGCGCGGTCGACGAAGCGGATGTCGATCCCGCCCGACCGCACCTGCTCGGCCAGCGGCGCGAGATAGGCGTCGCCCGCGGGCAGCTCGACGTCGATGCCGGCCCGGAGCGCCTGGACGGCGGCTTCGCCGCGGTCAGCCGCGACGCCGTGCATGACCTCGAGGAACGCGACCGAGAAGTAGTCCGAGACGACGACGCCGTCGAAGCCGAGCTCGTCCCGCAGGACGGTCGTGAGCAGTCCGAGATGCGCCGCGACGGGCTCGCCGTCGATGTCGGTGTAGCTGTTCATCACCGATCGGGCGCCGCCGTCGCGGAGCGCCATCTCGAACGGGGGCAGGTAGACGTCGGCGAGCTCTCGCGGCCCCGCCGAGACGGGCGCGTGATTGCGCCCCGCCTTCGACGCCGAGTAGCCGAGGAAGTGCTTGAGCGTCGCATGCACGCCCGCGCTCTGCAGCCCGCGCACGTAGGCGGTGCCGACCGTGCCGACGAGGTACGGGTCCTCGGCGATGCACTCGTCGACGCGCCCCCAGCGCGGGTCGGCGATGACGTCGAGCACGGGCGCGAGCCCCTGGTGGATCCCGAGCTCGCGCATCGTGTCGCCGATCGCGGCGCCCATCTCGGCGACGAGGTCGGGATCGAACGACGCGCCCCACGCGAGCGGCGTCGGGAAGGTCGCGGCCTTCCACGCGGCGAGCCCGGTGAGGCACTCCTCGTGGACGATCGCGGGGATCCCGAGGCGGGTCTCGGCCTTCAGCCGCCGCTGCTCCGCCCACAGCCACGCGGCGCGCTGGGCCGGGTCGACGGGCCGCGTGCCGTACACGCGCGTGTAGTGGCCGATGCCGTCGCGCGTGATCTCGGCGAGAGTCGCTCCCGCATCGTCGCCGGCCATCTCGCCCTGCATCGGCGCCACGACCTCGCCTCCGCGGTCGAGCCAGTAGCCGACGAGCTGGGCGAGCTTCTCCTCGAGCGTCATGCGCTCGAGGAGAGCGCTCACGCGCTCGGACACGACGGGCAGAGGGGGCAGTTCGGTCATGGCGTTCCCTGCGGATCCGGGGGCGGTCATCCCTTGACCGCCCCGCTGAGGCCGCCGACGATGCGGCGTTCGAAGAGGCTGAAGAAGATGAGCGCGGGCAGCATCGACAGCGACGTGAACGCGAGCACGCGCGCCGTGTCGACGGAGTACTGCGACGCGAAGTTCTGCACGCCGAGGGGCAGCGTGAAGAGGTTCGGGTCGCTCAGGATGAACAGCGGCAGCATGTACCCGTTCCACGACCCGATGAAGGCGAGGATGCCCGTCGTGATGACGCCGGGGAGGCTCAGCGGCAGCACCATCCGGAAGAAGAAGCCGAGTCGGCTCGCCCCGTCGATGGAGGCCGCCTCCTCGATCTCCGCGGGGATGGCCCGCAGGAACGGCACGAGGATGATGATCGTCGTCGGCAGGGCGAAGGCGATCTGCGGCAGGATGACGCCGAGCAGGCTGTTCGTCAGGCCGAGGCTGCGCACGAGCAGGTAGAGCGGCGTGATCGCGACCGTGACGGGGAACATGAGTCCCGCGGCGAAGAGCGCGTACAGCGCGCCCTTCCCCATGAAGTCGTAGCGCGCGATGACGTAGCTCGCCATGAGCCCGAGGGCGACCACACCCGCGGTCGTGGCGAGGGCCGTGATGGTCGAGCTCGCCATGGCCTGCCAGAAGGTGCCGCTCGCGAGCACCTCGGTGTAGTTCGTCACGACCCACGGGGCGGGGAAGCCCGATGGGTCGGCGGTGATCTGCGAGTTCGTGCGGAAGCCGCCGAGCACGATGTAGAGGACCGGCCCCATGCAGATGGCGATGAGAACCACCGCGCAGAGGTAGGTGATCGCGCGGCTGCCGTCGCCGGGGCGGCGTGCGATGCCGCTGTCGACGCGGCGCCGCCGGCGTGCCGACGGCACGACGAGGAGGGTGGTCGAGCTCACTTCCTCCGCTCCTTCCCGCCCGTGAGGGCGCCTTCCGTGTCGCGTCGCAGCACGAAGCGCTGGTAGACGAGCGCGACCACGAGCGAGATGACGAACAGCACGACGGCGACCGCGTTGCCGAAGCCGTAGTTGCCCGCCATGTGGCCGTTGAGGTACATGTACGTCGCCATGGTCGAGGTGCCGGCCGTCGCGGAGACGTACTGGCCCCAGATGATGTTGACGAGGTCGAACAGCTGCAGCGATCCGATGATCGACAGGAACGCCCAGATGCGGATGGTCGGCCCGAGCAGCGGCAGGGTGATCCGCAGCTGGATCTGCCAGAACGACGCGCCGTCGATCGCGGCGGCCTCGTACAGCTCCTCGGGGATGCCCTGCAGGCCGGCGAGCATGAGGATGACCGCGAAGCCGATGTACTTCCACGTGATGATGAGGATGAGCGTCCACATCGCGAGCGCCGGATCGGCGATCCACGACGCACCCTCGATGCCGAGCTTCCCGAGCAGGCTGTTGACCGCGCCCGCGTCCTGGAGCATGAGGCTCCATCCGGTTCCGACCACCACCTCGGCGATGACGTACGGGACGAAGATGAGGACGCGGATGATCGACCGCCCGCGGATCCGCTGGTTGAGCAGAAGGGCGAACAGGATGGCCAGGGGCCCCTGCAGCACGAGCGACGCGATCACGATGACGCCGTTGTGGATCACGGCGTCGCGGAACGTCGGGTCCTGCAGGATCGTGATGTAGTTCTGCAGCCCGATGAAGTTCGTGGGCGGGCCGAACCCCTTCCAGCTGAAGAAGCCGTAGTAGGCCGCCATCAGCACGGGGAAGATGACGAACGCGAGGAAGACGACGACCGCCGGACCGGCGAGGAGCGCGATCTCGCCGCGCTTGCGCCAGTCCGCGGCGCCGCGACGCGCTCGGGCGGGCCGCCCGGCGGCCGACGCGGGAGCGTCGGCCGCCGGGGGCACCTCGATGAGGGAGGAGCTCATGACGTTCCTCAGCCGCGCGCCGCCGCGCCCTCGACGGCCTCGACGATGCCCTCGGGCGAGCCGTTGCCGGAGAGCAGCTCGACGACCGCCGTGTTGAGCGCGTTGCCGACGCTCTGGCCGAGCAGCGTGTCGAGCCACACCGTGACGTACGCGGCCTCGTTGTATGCCTCCATGAGCGGCTGCAGGGCCGGGTCGGTGACCGCGCCCTGAGCGGCCTTCGAGGCGGGGATCGTCTGGTACGCCTCGGCGTACTTCTCCTGCCACTCCTGCGATGCGATGAAGTTGAGAAAGTCCTCGCAGGCCGACGGCGAGTCGACCGAGCACGAGTACCCGTCGACGCCGCCCATCATGGCCGTCGGGTCGCCGTCACCGCCGTCGACCGCCGGGAACGGGAACCAGCTCAGGTCGGCGAGGGGCTTCTGGTCGGGGGTGAGCGAGGCGATGACGCCCACGTCCCACCCGCCCATGAGCTCCATGGCCGCCTGGTGGTTGGCGAGCAGGCCCGCCGACGAGCCGGCGCCCTGCTGCGCCGAGGTCGTCAGGTAGCCCTCGTTGAACGGCTGGGTCTCGGCGAAGTCGGCGAGGTCCTCGCCTGCGGCGAGCCAGCAGTCGTCCGAGAAGTCGAGCGTCGTCGCGATCTCCGACATGACCTCCTGGCTGCACTCGCGCAGCGCGAAGAAGTAGTACCAGTGCGCTGCCGGCCAGGCGTCCATCGCGCCGAGCGCGATCGGGGCGACGCCCGTCTCCTTGAGCTTCTCGGTCGCGTCGACGAGCTCGTCCATCGTGCCGGCCGGCTCGACGCCCGCGTCGGCGAAGAGGTCCTGGCTGTAGAAGATGCCGCCGGGCAGCACCGCCGTGGGGACGCCATAGGTCGCGCCGTCGATCGTGAAGGCATCGAACACGCCGTCGCCGTAGTCGGCGCGGACCTCGTCCGAGATGAGGTCGGAGAGGTCCTTGACCGCTCCGGCCTCGACGACATCCGCGAGCTTGCCGCCGCCGCGCGCCATGAAGAGGTCGGGCATGTCGCCCGAGTTCACGGCAGTCTGCAGGCGGCCATCCATGTCCTCGTTCTGGATCGACTGGACGTCGATCGTGACCCCTTCGTTCTCGGCCTCGAACGCGGCGGCCGCGTCCTCCCAGTACTGCTTGCCGGGTCCGGTGGTCGAGTTGTGCCAGAGCGTCATCGTGACGTCCCCGTCGTCCCCGCCGCCGCTGCCGCCCGCGCAGCCCGTCAGGGCCACCGCGCCGGCGACGGCTGCGATCGTCAGGATCCTGTGTGCTCTCATCGCGTCTCTCCTCGTCCTCGAGTGGGAACATCCCGGGCATCCGTCGGACATCGACGGTCGCCCCGCGAAGACGAGAATGTCATCGCTCACGACAAATTGTCAATCGTTATCGACATCGTTTTCGATAACGATTGAAACACGGCCGTGTCCGACCGCCATCCGGGGCCGTCCGGCAGTAGCGTTGACGCGTGACGTTCCCGCCGACCCCGGAGGCCGCGCCGAGCGGCCGCGCGACCATCCATGATGTCGCGCGTGTGGCCGGCGTGTCGGTGTCGACCGTCTCGAAGGTGATCAACGGGCGGTACGGCGTCTCGGCCAAGACCTCGGCGCACGTGCTGCGCGTGGTCACGGAGCTCGGCTACGAGTCGTCGCTCATCGCCGCCTCGCTCCGGCGCGGCCGCACGCACGTCATCGGCGTGCTCGTCGCGGAGTTCGAGCCCTTCGCGCTCTCTCTTCTCGAGGGGATCTCCGAGGCCCTGCAGGGCACGGGCTACGACCTGCTCTCGTACGCGGGAAGCCTCTCGGGGCCGACCGAGGGGCAGCATGAGGGCTGGGAGCGCCGCTCCCTCTCCCGCCTGGGCGGCACGCTCATCGACGGCGCCATCATCGTGACGCCGACCGTCGAGGCACCATCCGCCAGCGTGCCGGTCGTCGCGATCGACCCGCACACCGGCCCCGCGGGCGCGACGACCGTCGACAGCGACAACCTCGAAGGGGCGATCGCCGCGACCCGTCATCTCATCGAGCTCGGTCACAGGCGGATCGCGCACGTCCGCGGTCGCCGCGACCTGGAGTCCGCCCGCCTGCGCGAGGAGGGTTACCGGACGGCCCTCGCGGAGGCCGGCATCGCATTCGACCCCGCGCTCGTGGTCGACGGCGGGTATCGATCCGAGGAGTCGACACCTGCCGCCGAGCAGCTCCTGTCGCTCGCCGACCCGCCGACGGCCGTGTTCGCGGCGAACGATCTCTCGGCCATCCGCACGATCGAGATCGCACGCGCGCACGGGATCTCCGTCCCCGACGATCTGTCGGTCGTCGGCTTCGACGACATCCCCGCCGCCGCCTCGCATGAGCCGCCGCTGACGACCATCCGGCAGCCTCTGCGTGAGATGGGCGCCGCCGCCGTGCGGATCCTGCTCGGCAAGCTCGACGGCGGCGATGACGCGAGCGACGCTCATGTCCGGATGCCCGCCCAGCTCGTCATCCGGGCATCCACCGCGCCCGCCCGCTAGCTCCCGCCCGCCCCTGCCCGCGTGGCAGTCACCGGCACCCCGGTTGCATGTCTCACTCGTCGTGGGAACCGGGGGCCGTTTCCCGCCACGCCTGAGACACGCGGGCGCCACCCCGGTTGCATGTCTCACTTGGCGTGGGAACCGGGCGCCGTATCCCGCGGAACATGAGACACGCGGGCGCCACCCCGGTTGCATGTCTCGCTCGGCGTGGGAAAGAGGCGCCCATACCCACCGCGCGTGAGACATGCGAACACCGTCGCCGGGATCACTCCCTCAGCGTGTCTCACGCCGGGCGGGAAACCCGCGCGGATTCCGACCGCGTGTGAGACACGGAAGCGGGCGGGACGCCGTCGACGCCCCGCCCGCTCTCGCCGCCACTCAACGGGTCGGCCACCCGCTCTCCGCGAGTCAGCCGCCGCCGCTCAGCGACTGAGCTTCACCCGCGTCTGGGCGAGGATGTCGCCGTCCGCGCTCGCAGTCAGCTGCCACACGCCGGGGCGGTCCGGGAGGGCGACCGTCACCTCCGCGACGCCGCGCGCGTCGGCCGCCGCCGTGCCGATCACCTCGCCCGTGCGTCCCTCGCCGCGCGCGGCACTGACCTCGACCATCTCACCCGGCGCGGCGCCGGTGACCGTGACGACAGTCTCCGCCCCCGCCTGGGCACCGGCGGGCACCGTGATCGACGGCTCCTGCGGCGCGGCGACGAGCTGGACGACACCCCAGCGCGCGGTCGACTGGTAGCCCAGCCCCGTCGGGTCGGCCCAGTTGCGGATGGCCGTGCGGGCACCGGCGGCCGCGTCGTTCACCTGGACGTCGAGGCCCTGGAAGGTGCCCGGCCCACCCGCGCCATCGAGGCGGATCGCCGCCTCGACGACGTAGCCCGTCTCGGTCCGCGCGGCTGCGGTGTCCGTGCGCGCATCCTGCGCGGCCTCGTCGCCGGTGCCGAAGGAGACGACGCCGTCGGCGTTCACGCGCAGCTGCATGTCCTGCGCACGGTAGGCGCCGTTCTTGGCGTTGCCGGCGTCGACGTAGATCTCGACCGAGTCCTGGATCCAGGGGTCCACGCCGCTGACGTCGACCACCGGGTCGGCGACCTCGGCGCGGACGTACAGCACGTCGTCCCGCCAGAGGAGCCGCGCCTGGGCGGTCGCACCCGCCTCGCCGTCGACCTGGATGTCCGTCGCGACCGTCGCGGCGTCCGCCCAGACGTCGTCCGGCGCACCGTCGATCACGGGCGCCGACGCGGCCTCAGGGACCTCGGCGTACGCGAGAGGGCCGACGAGCGCGAGCGAGCCCTGCGTGCCCTCGGCGCTCCAGCCGCCGCGCGGCGATCCGTCATCCACGACGCGCACGTCGAACAGGACACTGTCGCCCTCGGCGGCCGCGAGCGGCAGCGCCGCGACCACGGCGTACCCCGTCGCCGTCTCCGAGACCACCGCTTCGACCTCGGCGCCTCCCCCGCGCGGGACATCCGCTGTCTCGTCGTTCCAGGAGAGCACCACGCGATCGTCGCCCGGCGTGGTGTCGTCGACCTCGACATACACGGTCAGCCGGTCGGCGTCCCAGCGCAGCTGGAAGCGCGCGGCATCACCCGCCTCGTACAGAGGGAGCTGGCGCCAGGCGACATCCGAGGCGGCATCCGCGTCGAGCGGCACCGCACCCTGGAAGACCGACGCGCTGCGCGCCGGCGGCGGCAGCTCTCCCCCGGCGGCCCCGTGGAACGCGGGCTTCGCCTGCAGGGCGTCGTCGAACAGGAGGGGCGCCCCCGAGTCCACGCGCCACGAGCGTCCGTCGGTGAGACCCCAGACCGACACGGAGAACAGCTCGCCCGCACGCTCGCGGAACGCGTCGAAGACGGCGCGGTAGTAGTAGCCCTGGTCGACGAGCAGCGCGTCCGTGACCGGCGTGCCGGTCGTCACGTCGAGCTCGGTGACGGCCTGCGTCACCCCCACGTCGGCGAACCGGTCGAGCGCGCCGGCGAGCGCGGAGACGGGCGTCGACAGCGACACGTGGAACTGATGCCCCACGCCGTCCACCGGCACGCCGCGCGCGAGAAGGCGGTCGACGAGCGCCGCGTATCGGTCCTGCTTGCCCGCCTGCTCGGTGTTGTAGTCGTTGATGAAGAGCGTGACCGGGCGGTCGGCGCCGTCCGCGGCGTACACGTGGTTGAACGCCTCGTCGGCGTACTGGAACGCGAGGTCGACGAACTCCTCGCCGAGCACGTCGTACCAGCGGCTGCGGCGCATGCCGTCGGCGTACTGCGCGCCGTCGTCGATGACCTCGTTGACGACGTCGAGCGCGACAAGCGGGTTCTCCGCTCCGAACGCGCCCCATCCGGACGAGAGGTACTCGGCGACCGCGAAGATGTGCGTGCGCATGCGCTCGGCGAGGATGGCCTGATCGGCTTCCGAGTTCGTGAGCGGCGTGCCGTCGTCGTGCTCGAAGAACCAGGCCGGGGTCTGGCCGTGCCAGACGAGCACGTGGCCGTAGAGCCGCAGGCCCTCATCTCGCGCGAAGTCCATGAGAGCGATCGCCTCAGGATGCGGCGTGAACACGCGGTCCGCGTCGTACCAGGCCTCGGGCTTCATGTGGTTCTCGGGCGTGATCTGGTCGAAGTGCCGCGTGAGGAGCTCCGCTGCCGCGCCCGTCGTCTCTCGGCTGTCGATCGCGACGCCGACGGGGAAGTCGACCGTGTCCTTCAGCGGGACCGCATCCTCGACCTGCGGGTCGCCGACCGGCGTGACGACGATGTCGTCGACGAGGAGGTCGGAGGTGTTCGTGCCGCCGTACGCCGTCTCGAAGTACAGCTGCGCGCTCTCGGCGGCGCCCATCGTGAACCGCGCACTGAGCTGCGTCCAGCCCGTGTCGGTCGCTGCGGCGTGCTGCGCGATCGTGTCGTAGCTCGTCGCGCCCGCGGTCGTCCGCGCCATGCTCGCCCACACGGCGTCGGCGGGCTGTCCGGGCGCGAAGCGCACCCAGGCCGTGAGGTCGTACGTCTCGCCGGGGATGAGCACGCCCGTCACATCGCGGATGATCCCGCTGCCCTGCGAGGTGCGGTCCGCGATGAGCGCGGCACCGACCCCCGCGTGGGCATCGGCGTCGGTCACGGTGACGGTCGGCGCGCCGGATCCGCTGTCGCGCGGCGCCCAGCCGTCGAGACCGCTCTCGAAGTCGGTCGCGATCGCGGGGGGCGCCTCCTCGGCGGCGGCGGGGACAGCCGCAAGGACCGAGGTGGCGAGCAGCGACGCGGCAAGCGCGGCGAGCACGCCGCGTCGGCGTCTGCGAAGGGGTGAGGGCATCATGCACGCTCCTTTGCGCGGGACGGATGGTCGGCACCCAGGCTGGTGGACGCCGTGCGATCCGCGCAAGGAAAAGTTGCGATCCCAAACTTAGCGTTGCGAAATCGTTATCGATATCGATGCCCTCATGCGTCTGCGGAGGACCGCTCCTCGTGCGACGGGACCGCGCGGCCGCCAGGTCAGAGGGCGAGCTCGGCGACCCCGTCGGACGCGCGGACGGTCTCGCCGCCGATCGCGCCGATCGAGAAGGCGACGACCTCCTCGGAGGAGATGCGGACGGATCCCTGCGCGCGCTCGACGCGGAAGCGCGCCGTCCGGCCATCCGCCGCGGTCACCGTGAGGGCGCTCTCGCCGTCCGCTCCGCCCGGCGCGACCCGCAGCGTGAGGTCGTCGAGGTAGTCGTAGTCGGTCGTGTCGTCGCGCGCGCCGACCGGCACGACGGCGCCGGGGCGGACGTACAGCGGCACGCTGTCGAACGCGTGGGTCTCGCGGCGCCATCCGCCGCTCACCGTCTCACCCGTGAGAAGGCTCGTCCACTCCCCCGCGGGCAGGTAGAGATCCACGGCGCCGTCCGCCGAGAACACGGGCGCGACGAGCAGGTCCGGCCCGAGCATGTACTGCCGGTCGAGGTACGCGGTCGCGGGATCGCCGGGGAACGCGAGCGGCATGGGCCGCATGACCGGCGTGCCGGTGCGATGCGCCTCGAGTCCGGCCGCGTGCAGGTACGGCATGAGCGCGAGCTTGAGGCGCGTGAACCGGCGGGCGACCGAGACCGCGCTCTCGGCATCGGCCTCATCGCGCCCCTCCGCCTCGTCGAACAGCCACGGCACCCGGTAGCTCGTGGATCCGTGCAGGCGGCTGTGGCTCGAGAGGAGCCCGAACGCGAGCCAGCGCTTGAAGACCGCGGGGTCGGGCATGCCCTCGAATCCGCCGATGTCGTGGCTCCAGAAGCCGAAGCCGCTGAGCGAGAGCGAGAGGCCGCCGCGGAGGCTCTCGGCCATCGACGCGAACGACGACGTGTTGTCGCCGCCCCAGTGCACGGGCATCCGCTGGCCGCCGGCGGTCGCCGACCGCGCGAACAGCACGGCCTCGCCCTCGCCGCGCTCGGCCTCGAGCACCTCGAACACGGCCTCGTTGTAGCGCTGGGTGTAGAGGTTGTGCATCCGCTCGGGGCTCGAGCCGTCGAAGTAGTCGATCTCGAGCGGGATGCGCTCGCCGAAGTCGGTCTTGAAGCAGTCGACGCCCTGGCGGATGAGCCGCCGCAGATGGTCCTGGTACCACGCCGTCGCCTCGGGGTTCGTGAAGTCGACGAGCGCCATGCCCGCCTGCCACAGATCCCACTGCCAGACCGAGCCGTCGCGCCGCGTGACGAAGTAGCCCTTCTCCTTGCCCTCCGCGAAGAGCGGCGAGCGCTGGGCGATGTACGGATTGATCCAGACGCACACGCGCAGCCCGCGCTCGTGCAGACGGCCGAGCAGCCCTTCGGGATCCGGGAACACGCGCGGGTCCCACTCGAAGTCGCACCAGTTGAACTCGCGCATCCAGAAGCAGTCGAAGTGGAACGTGCCGAGCGGGATGTCGCGCTCGGCCATCCCCTCGATGAAGCGCGTCACGGTCGCCTCGTCGTAGTCGGTCGTGAAGCTCGTCGTGAGCCACAGGCCGTACGACCACGCGGGCAGGCGAGCCGGGCGCCCGGTCAGCGCCGTGTAGCGCTCGATCACGCCGGCGGGGTCGCCGCCCGCGAAGACGTAGTAGCTGAGGGACTCGCCCGCGACCGAGAACTGCACGCGCTCGACGGCCTCCGACCCGACCTCGTAGGAGACGTGGCCCGGGTGATCCACGAGCACGCCGTATCCCCGGCTCGAGAGATGGAACGGGACGTTCTTGTACGCCTGCTCGCTCGAGGTGCCGCCGTCGGCGTTCCAGATGTCGACCGTCTGGCCGTTCTTCACGAGGGGCCCGAATCGCTCGCCCAGCCCGTAGATGAGCTCGCCGACGTCGAGGGCCAGCTGCTCATGGACGTAGGCGCCGGCTCCCGTCGCGCCGAGCGGCCCCCGTTCGACCGCGGCGTCCGGGGCGAGGCGGATGTAGCCGAGCGACTTCTCGCCGCTCGACGTGAGCACCCGCCCGGTCTCGACATCGTGGAAGACGAGGCTCCACGGAGCTCCACGGGTGATGGTCGCGCGGATGCGGCCGCTCGTGATGCTGCCGGCCGCGTCGTCCACGACGACGTCGCCGTGCCCGTCCTCGGCGCCGACGAGGTCGAACGAGACCTCGCCTCGGCCGCCCTGGTGGTGCTCGATGCGCACGCCGATCACCCCGGGCAGCGGCGAGTGCAGCGAGACCGTGAGCGTCGCGCGGTTCAGGGTGTCGCCGCGGCGCTCGATGACCTTCGTCGGCACGGTCGCGTTCAGCGTGCGCCCGTCGGACCAGACGTCGTACGCCTCGCGCCCGTAGAGGGCGTCGACGCCCTGACGCAGCTGCCAGAACCCGTCGGTGAACTTCATAGCCGGGATGCTCCTGTCGTGACGCCCGTCGGCGGGCGGAGTGGATGAGAAATTCTCGAAGCGCTTCGATGGCGGGCGCGCGGGCGCGCAACGGTGCGGCGCGCCTCAGGCGGGCGGCGCGATCGAGCTGCGGTCGATGAACGCGGGCGGGAGCAGGAGCGGCGGGCCCGGCACGACGCCCTCGACCGCCGCGAGCATGCCCTCGACGGCGATCCTCCCCATCTCCTCGATGGGAAGCGTCGTTCCGCTCAGCCGGTGCTCGAGCCGCCCGGGGTCGTAGCTCGCCGCGGCTGCGAGGAGGGAGATGTCGTGCGGGACGCGCAGCCCGCGCTCGTCCAGGCGCCGCAGCGCCTCCTCCACGACCGGCTCGTTGCAGTGGAACACGATCGCCGTGACGTCGGGGGCCGCCCCGAGGATGAGGTTGACCGCCTCCGCACCCGTCCCCCGCTCGATGCCCGCCCATTGACGAACGAGACGGACGCCCCGCTCCTGAGCGGCCTGCTCGAGAGCGTGATCGAAGCGCCCGATGAACCCCGCGCGCCGATCCACGAAGCTGTGCGGGTGGCCGATCATGCCCACGACGCGATGCCCCGCATCCGCGAGCCGCGCGATGGCGTCGCGCGCCGCCGTCTCGAAGTCGAAGTCGACGCAGGCGACCCCCTGCGCGTGCTCGGAGATGCCGATGAGCGCAGCGGGGATGCGCCCCGCGCGGACGATCGGAAGCCGCTCGTCATCCTCGGCGACGCCCATCATCACGACGCCGTCGACGAGGGAGCTCGCGCTCACCCTCCGGATGCCGTTCACCTCGTCGTCGCGAGCGAGCAGCAGCACGTCGTAGTCGCGCCCGCGCGCGGCCTCGACGACCGCGGAGGTGAACCGCATGTGCGTCGGCAGGTGTCCGTCGGCGCGCAGCGGTGCGCTGAGGGCGAGGATCTGCGTCCGGGCCCCGGCGAGGATGCGCGCGGCGGCGTGCGGCTGGTAGTCGAGCTCGGCGATGGCCTGGTCGATCCGCTCGCGCGTCGAGCGCGAGATCGTGCGCTTGCCGGAGAGGGCGTACGAGACCGTGCTGATCGACACGCCGGCGAGCTTCGCCACCTCGTTGATCGTCGCCATCTTCACTCCGTTGTCTAAGCGCTTCGACTGTCCCGCGATCCTATCCGCGAGGACAGGGCCCTGCAACTCCCATCATCACCCGACCATCCGCTCGATCTCCACCTCCGCTCCGCGCGCGACGCGCAGGACGGCGCTCGCTCCCGGATCGAGCGTGAGCCCGCGCGAGAGGTCGCTCGCGCGGATGAGCTCGCGCGCCTCGCCGCGCACCCGCACCGGCTCGGCGCCGTGGTGCAGGAGGAAGAGGAAGTCCGCCCGCGCCCCGCGCCGCCTCACGGCTTCGACGCCGAGCGCTGCGGCGCCCGCGACCGTCTCGCGCGCGCCCGCGCGCTGCGCGAGCTCCGCGAGCAGGATGTCGCGGGATTCCTGAGCGAGCCGGGCCGACACGTAGACCGCCGTCCCCGCGCCCCGCTCGGCCTCGGTGATGGCGGCGTGCCCCGCGAGCGGGCCGTCGACGTAGCGCGCGAGGACGCGCGCATCCGACGCATGCAGGCGCTCCGTCCACTCCTCCGCACGCAGGCCGCCCTCGATCGCGACCCCCGCGCCCGGCTCGAGCGGCACGATCTCGTCCGCGCCCGCGCCCAGGAGGTCGCTCAGCAGGGCAGGGTAGCGGCCAGCGCCGATCCGGAGGCTCTCGTCCGCGAACCCGGACGGCGTCGTGACGACGAGGCGCCCGCCCGCGCGCACGAACCCCTCGAGCCATCCGACGGTCTCCCGCGCCATGGCGTACAGCGCGGGCACCACGAGCAGGCGCAGGTGCGAGACCTCCCCGCCCGGCCGCACGAACTCCGTCGCGATGCCCTTCCGCCAGAGCGCGCGGTGCGTCGCCCGCACCTCGTCGGAGTACGACAGGGCGTCGTTGGGCAGGTGCGGCGTCTCGAGCGCCCACCAGCCGTCGGCGTGCCACACGATCCCCACCTCGGCCGGGACGACCAGGCCATCGGCCGGGGGCTCCGCGACCTCGCCGATGGCCTCGAGGATCCGGCCGAGCTCGACCACGGGCTCGAACAGCGGCGAGTCGCCGCCCCCGTGCGGCACGAGCGCGCCGTGCCACTGCTCGGCTCCCGCCGCGCTCTGCCGCCACTGGAAGAAGAGCGAGCTCTGCGAGCCGCGCGCGATGTAGCCGAGGGAGTTGCGGATCATCCGATCGGCCGTCTTGGCGTGCGTGCGATCGCCCACGCGGATGCCGCGCGCGTTCTGCTCCATGAGCACCCAGGGCCCGCCCGCCCATGACCGGGTGAGGTCCGCGCCGTAGGCCACGTGCGCCTCGCCGTCCGGGCCGGTCGTGTCCAGGTAGTGGTCGATCGACACGATGTCCTGCGCGGCGGACCACGACCACTGCTCGAGGTGGTTCCAGGTGGGCAGCATGAAGTTCGTCGTGACGGGAGCGGACGAGCCGGCCGCGCGGATCTCCGCCTTCTGCTCCTCGAACGCCGCGAGCATCTCGTCGGAGGAGAACCGCCGGAAGTCGATGAGGAGCGCGGGGCTGTGCAGGTACTGCGTGGCTCGCGGAGGGAGGATCTCCTCCCACGTCCCGTAGCGCTGCGACCAGAACGCGGTGCCCCACGCGGCGTTCAGCGCGTCGAGATCGCCGTAGCGCCTCCGCAGCCAGGCGCGGAAGGCGCGCGCCGCATGCGGCCCGTAGTCGAGCGTCCCGTACTCGTTGTGGATGTGCCATCCCCGCAGGCCGCGATGGCGTCCGTATCGCTCGCCGAGCATCCGCGCGATCCGCCGGGACGCCTCGCGGTACGCGGGCGCGCTCACCGCGTACGTGTCGCGGGAGCCGTGCGAGAGCACGACCCCGTCGGGCCCGACGGGCATCGCGTCAGGGTGCGCGAGCGTGAACCACGGTGGCGGCGACGCGGTCGGCGTGGCGAGGAAGAACCCGATGCCGGCCTCGTCGAGCAGGGAGATGACCTCGTCGAGCCAGCCGGTCTCGAACCGGCCCTCGCGCGGCTCGAGCAGCGCCCAGGAGAACACGCCGAGCGTCACGGTGTTCACCCGCGCGCGCCGCATGAGGGCGATGTCCTCCCGCCAGATCTCGCGCGGCCACTGCTCGGGGTTGTAGTCGCCGCCGAACAGGAGCATGCCGGGCGCATACGCGCTGCGCGTGCCGTCGGTCATCCTCGATCCCTCCTCGCCGTCGTCGGCGGGCCGAGCCGCCGCGACGAGGCGATGCGTCCCGGTCCTCTGCGGCACGGGTCCCTTCGGCCGATGGCGCGCAGACGCGGCCTCGTCGCGGCGGACGTTCTCGCACCCCATTGTCGAAGCGCTTCGCTTGACCCTAGCGCGCCCCTTCCGCCCTTTCAACCCCGGGCCGACCGCTCGGGCGCCGACTCCCGCGCTCAGGCGTCGAAGTCGGCGGCCGACACGACCGTGTCGGCCGCCGACGACACCTCGACCTCGATCTCGCGGCCGCCCCAGCGCAGCCGCATCCCGCCATCCCGCCCGGCTCGCGCGCGCAGGCGCGCGGACACGAGACGGCCATCCGCCCAGGCGATGTCGACGACGACCCCCGGCCGCGCGATGAGCCCCGCGACCCGGCCGGACGCGAGCGCCGTCGGCACGGCGGGCAGGAGGTCGATCCGCCCGCGGTGGCTCTGCAGGAGACACTCCGCGAACCCGCCCGCGAACCCGAGGTTCCCGTCGATCTGGAAGGGCGGGTGCGCCGCGAAGAGGTTCGCGTAGAGTCCGCCCGACTCGCCGAAGCCGCTCCCGCGCGCGTCCCGGAAGAAGAGCCGCAGGAGATCCGCGACGCGGTCCGCGCGCCCGAGGCGCGCCCAGAGCGCCGTCTTCCACGCGAGCGACCAGCCGGTCGAGTCGAGCCCGCGGCGGTCGAGCGTCACGGCCGCCGCGCGCTCGAAGGCCTCGTCGGCCGCATCGCCGGGATAGAGCGGGTAGAGATGGCTGACGTGGCGATGCTGCGGGTCGACCTCATCGACGACGGCGTCCCATTCGAGGACGCCCTCGTCGGTCGCACGCGACGAGACCTCGGGCAGCGCGTCGAGCGCGTCGCGGGCGGCGCCCACGAGCGGGTCGTCGTCGGGACCGAGCGTCACGACGGTGCCGAGCAGCTCGCGCGCGAGCGCGAGGTCCATCGTGCTCGTGACGCCGACGCCGACCTCGTGGCCGCCCACCCGGAAGGTGTTCTCGGGGGATGTCGAGGGCGCGGTCCCGAGGGAGCCGTCGGGCAGGCGGACGAGCCAGGCGAGGAGGAACTCCGCCGCGCCGCGGGCGAGCGGGCGGAGCGTGCCGTCGACGAAGCCGTCCGGCGCGGAGCCGAACGCGACGTGCTCGGACAGATGACGGATGAGCCACGGTCCTGCGAACGGCCAGAACGCCCAGCAGGGAGAGCCGTGCCCCGCGCCCACCGTGGCGGTGAAGGCCCACGCGTCGCTGTTGTGGTGCGCCACCCAGCCGGGCGCGCCGTAGTCGATCGCCGCCGTCCGCGCGCCGCGCTCGGCGAGGGCGCCGACGAAGCGGATGAGCGGCTGTGCGGTCTCCGGAAGAGCGGTCACCTCGGCGGCCCAGCAGTTCATCTCGGTGTTGATGTTGAGCGTGTAGTTCGAGCTCCACGGCGGACGCATCTCGGCGTTCCACAGACCCTGCAGGTTCGCGGGGAGCCGACCCGGCCGCGAGGACGAGATCAGCAGGTACCGGCCGTAGTCGAACAGCGTCGCGACGAGATCGGGATCCGCCGCGGCGACGTCGCCTGCGCTGCGCGCGCGCTCGAGACGCTCGGAGGTGGACGCGTCGGGAGCGCGCCCGAGGTCGATCCGCACGCGGTCGAAGAGCTCGGCGTGCGCGCGGACGTGCGCTGCCCGCAGGCGCTCGTATCCGCTCGCGAGGGCGGCCTCGGCGCGCTCGTGCGCCCGGCGGAGCGCGTCATCGGGCGACGAGAGCTCGGCCGTGGGCCCCGCATACGTGGTCTCGATCGCGAGAGCGAACACGGTCCGCTCCCCCTCCTCCCGGCGGCGGACGACGACGGCGACCTTCACCGTGCGCTCGCCGTCGTCGGGCCACGTCGCGGCGGGGAGGTCGGGCTCGTGTCCGGGCGCGACGTCGAGGGGCGCCGCGAGGAGGACCGCGAAGCCGTCGGCGAGCTCCTCGCGCGCCGTCTCGCGCAGGGGCGTCGAGAACGACAGCTCGATCGGCGCGGCGGCGCCGGACACCGCGTGGACGAGCACGTCGTCGGCCGCCGACACGAAGGTCTCCGCGGTCTGGTCGCCCGCGCGCAGCTCGTGGACGGCCGCGCCGAGGTCGAGGGCGCGGACGACGGGAGTCCGATCCTCCCCCGCGCGCGGGCCGACGACGAACGACCCGACCGGCAGGAACGCCTGGCTGTAGCCCGACTGACGGCGCTGGAGCAGCTCCTCCGCCGCGCGCGGCCGACCCTCGAGCACGGCGCGCCGCGCCTCGGCGAGCAGGCGCTGCGATTCCTCCGGCGCGAGCGGACGCTGCCGCTCGTCTCGCCACGGCGCTCCCGACCAGACGCTCTCCTCGTTGAGGTGCAGCACGGCCCGCACGCCGCCTCCGCACATCGCGCCGATGCGGCCGTTGCCGAGAGGAAGGGCCTCGAGCCACTCGCGCGCCTCCCCCTCGAAGACGAGCCGCCGGCCACCGCGCCGGCGCGCGCGTCGGGAGGTCTCGTCGGGGTCGGTCGTGCGGTCGGGCGTCATCGCATCAGGGCACACGCGGACCACGATACGGTGCGCGCGGATGGTAGGAAACGAGCATGACCCACGCCGACGAGATCGTCTTCCTGCCCGCCCGCGCCGAGGCTCCCGAGAGCCGCCCGCTCATGCTCGTGCTGCCGGGAGGCGGCTACGCGCATCACGCCCCGCACGAGGCCGAGCCCGTCGCGGCGTGGCTGAACGACGCGGGACTGAACGCCGTGGTCTTCCGCTACCCGGTCGCGCCGCAGCGCCATCCCGAGCCCATCGTCGCGACCCGGTCGCTCCTGGCCGCCCTCCGCCGCGGCGAGCACGGGGCCTTCGATGTGTCGCGGATCGGCGTGCTCGGCTTCTCGGCGGGCGGTCACCTCGCGGCCACGCTCAGCAGCGCGCCCACGGCGGCGGAGCGCGCGGCGCACGACATCGACGCGCGGCCCGACCTGGCCATCCTCTGCTACCCGGTCATCTCGATGACCGATCTCGTGCACCGGGGCTCCGTCGACGCGCTCCTCGGCCTCGACGCGCCCGTCGCCGCCCGTGCGGCGCTCGACGCCGACGCCCTCGTCGACGAGCGCACGCCGCCGACGTTCCTGTGGCACACGGCCGCCGACGAGGCGGTCCCGGTGACGCACGCCCTCGCCTACACGCGGGCGCTCGTCCGTCACGGCGTGCCCGCCGACCTGCACGTCTTCGCGGAGGGCGCGCACGGAAAGGGACTCGCAACCGGCCTCGGACCGCTCGAGGGATGGACACGCCTCGCGGTGGACTGGATCCGCGAGCAGGGTTGGTGATATGTTCATTTCCACAACATTTCACCGACGACGCTGAAGGCGGATCCTCATGTCGCTCACACCCACCAAGGACGACAAGTTCTCGTTCGGTCTCTGGACCATCGGCTACAACGGCACCGACCCGTTCGGCGGCCCGACCCGACCGGCGCTCGACGTCGTGCACGCGGTCGAGAAGCTCGCCGAGCTCGGCGCCTACGGCCTCACGTTCCACGACGACGATCTGTTCGCGTTCGGCTCGACCGAGGACGAGCGGCAGAAGCAGATCGACCGCCTCAAGGGCGCGCTCGCCGACACCGGCGTCGTCGTCCCGATGGTCACGACGAACCTGTTCAGCGCCCCCGTCTTCAAGGACGGCGGCTTCACCTCCAACGACCGCCAGGTGCGCCGCTTCGCGCTGCGCAAGGTGCTGCGGAACATCGACCTCGCCGCCGAGCTCGGCGCCAAGACCTTCGTCATGTGGGGCGGCCGCGAGGGAGCGGAGTACGACTCCGCGAAGGACATCCGCGCGGCTCTCGAGCGCTACCGCGAGGCGGTCAACCTCCTCGGCGACTACGTCACCGACAAGGGCTACGACATCCGGTTCGCGATCGAGCCGAAGCCGAACGAGCCGCGCGGCGACATCCTCCTCCCGACGCTCGGCCACGCGATCGCGTTCATCGACTCGCTCGAGCGCCCAGAGCTCGTGGGCCTCAACCCCGAGGTCGGCCACGAGCAGATGGCGGGACTGAACTTCGCAGCGGGCATCGCGCAGGCGCTGTACCACGGCAAGCTCTTCCACATCGATCTGAACGGCCAGCGCGGCATCAAGTACGACCAGGACCTCGTCTTCGGTCACGGCGACCTGCACAACGCGTTCGCGCTCGTCGACCTCCTCGAGAACGGCGGCCCCGGCGGCGTCCCCGCCTACGACGGCCCCCGCCACTTCGACTACAAGCCCAGCCGCACCGAGGACGAGACGGGCGTGTGGGACTCGGTCTCCGCGAACATGCGCACCTACCTCCTCCTCAAGGAGCGGGCGGCCGCCTTCCGCGCCGACCCCGAGGTGCAGGAGGCGCTCGCGAGCGCGAAGGTGCTCGAGCTCGGCCAGCCGACCCTGAACGAGGGCGAGTCGTACGACGACCTCCTCGCCGACCGCTCGGCGTACGAGGACTTCGACGCCGACGCGTACCTGGGCGGCCACGGCTTCGGCTTCGTGCGGCTCCAGCAGCTCGCGACCGAGCACCTGCTCGGCGCCCGCTGAGGACGGCGCGGATGACTCTCGTCGCGGGCATCGACTCGTCCACGCAGAGCTGCAAGGTCGTCGTGCGCGATCTCGCCACCGGCGAGATCGCGCGCACGGGCCGCGCATCGCACCCCGACGGCTCCGAGGTCGACCCCCGGCACTGGTGGGACGCGCTGCAGTCGGCGATCGCCGACGCCGGCGGGCTCTCCGACGTCGACGCGGTGTCGATCGCGGGGCAGCAGCACGGCATGGTCGCTCTCGACGCGCGCGGCGAGGTCATCCGCCCCGCCCTCCTCTGGAACGACACGCGCTCGGCCGATGCCGCGGCCGCGCTCACCGCGGAGGTCGGCGCCGAGGCCTTCGCGGAGCGCGCGGGGCTCGTCCCCGTGGCCTCCTTCACCGCGACGAAGCTGCGGTGGCTGGCGGATCATGAGCCGGAGAACGCCGCGCGCGTCGCGGCCGTCGCGCTCCCGCACGACTGGCTCACCTGGCGCCTGCGCGGCTTCGGACCCGACGGCGAGCGCGGCCCCGTGCTCGAGGAGCTCGTGACCGATCGCTCCGACGCGAGCGGGACGGCGTACTTCGACCCGTCGCGCGACGTCTACGACCGCGACCTGCTCGCACGCGCTCTGCGCCGCGACGCCGACGCGATCGTGCTCCCCCGCGTCCTCGCTCCCGCCGAGCACGTCGACGGCCGCGGCTTCGTCGTGGCGCCCGGTGCCGGCGACAACGCGGGCGCGGCGCTCGGCCTCGATGCCCGTGCGGGCGATATCGGGATCTCGATCGGCACGAGCGGCACCGTGTTCGCCGTGACGGATGTCGCGGTGCAGGACCGGACGGGAACGGTCGCCGGGTTCGCGGATGCCGCAGGCGGCTTCCTGCCGATCGTCACGACCCTGAACGCGGCGCGCGTGCTCGACGCGACCGCGGCTCTTCTCGGCGCAGACCACGCTGAGCTCGCGCGGCTCGCCCTCGCCGCCGAGCCGGGAGCGGGCGGGCTCGTGCTGCAGCCCTGGTTCGAGGGCGAGCGCACTCCGAACCTGCCCGATGCGACAGCGACGCTCTTCGGAATGACCCTCGCCTCGACGACCCGCGAGAACCTCGCCAGGGCCGCGATCGAGGGCGTGCTGTGCGGGCTCGCGGAGGGCCTCGACGCGATCCGCGCCCACGGCGTCGCCGCCGAGCGCGTGCTCCTCGTGGGCGGAGCAGCGCAGAGCGCGGCCGTCCAGGCGATCGCGGCGCAGGTCTTCGATGCTCCCGTCGTCGTGCCCGAGCCGGGAGAGTACGTCGCGCTCGGCGCGGCGGCCCAGGCCGCGTGGGCGCTCACCGGCACGCGCCCGGAGTGGCCGCTGCAGATCGCCGCGACCCTCCCCGTCGACACGCGACCGGTCATCCGCGAGCAGTACGCCGCGCGCCGCTGACCCGGACGCAGAGGAGGGCCGCCGCCGGCAGTCGCCGGCGGCGGCCCTCCTCTTTCGGGATCAGCGACCGGCGCGGAACGCGAACTCCCACGTCGACTCGACCTCGGGAGCGAGGGCGAACCACGCGTCGGGCACCGCGACGATCTCGACGGAGCCCTTCGCGCGATGGAAGCCGGGCGCGACCTCGGCGCCGTCGACGTAGTACGCGACGCCGTGCGCATCGGGGATCTCGTAGCCGTCGCGGCCTCGGCCCGCCTCGTCGACGAAGATCGGCGCCGGCGCGACGACCTCGCTCGTGTAGACGGGCACGTCGCCCCAGTCGATGTCGGAGGCGAGGCGGTAGCCCGTGTAGCTCGGCTGGTTGTACGCCGTGTTCTGCCGCGCCACCTCCGCACGGTACTGAGGCTCGTGCATGAGCGTGGTGAGCTTGCGGTCCGTCACCTCGGTGGAGAGGTGGATCCGGATCTCGGAGCTGTCCGCCGAGCGCACGAGGAGCTCCTCGCGCCAGTCGCCGAAGATGTCGGCGACGAGGGCGGGGTTGCCCTTCGTGCCGTTGTTCGAGCGCGTCCCCTCGGCCTCGAGAAGCACCTCTCCCGAGCCGTCGACGATCCGCACGTCCTCGTCACCATAGCCCTCGACGATCTGCGTCGTCATGTCGGCCGCCCAGCGGATGGACTGGTTGGTGCCCAGCCCCTCGACCGGCGTGCCGGAACCGGGCGGCATCGACGCCCAGAACTCGAGCCCCGGCTGGTCGGGATCGACGTCGCCGACCATGCCGCGTCCCGTGTCGCGACCGGAGTACTCGCCCTCGAGCACCTCGCCGGTCGCGGCGTCGCGGAGCGCCCATCCGTAGGGCGCCCAGACGCCGCCCTCGTGCACCGTGAAGATCTCGAGGCCGCTGCGCTCGGGGAGGATGTCGGTCACGTGCATCGCGTCGCCGTGCCCGAGCCGCGCCGTCGTCCCTGGCGCGGCGCTTCCCTCGGGCATCTCGGCGAACGAGCTGTAGAGCAGCGACCCGTCATCGTCGATCGTCGCCGACCCGTACACGATCTCCTGCCTGCCGTCGCCGTCGACGTCGGCCACTGAGAGCGAGTGGAATCCCTGGGTCGTGAGCGTGCCGAACTCAGGGTCCGTGCCGTCGACGCCGTGCGGCGAGGCGTTGAACGGGTTGGCCATGGGCGCGTGCCCGCTGTCGACGTACCAGCGCTCCGAGAGGCTCTCGCCGTCCCAGTCGTAGGCGACGAGCGTGGAGCGCGTGTAGTAGCCGCGGGCGAAGATCGCGGAGGGGTGCGCGCCGTCGAGGTACGCGACACCCGCGAGGAAGCGGTCGTTGCGGTTGCCCGGCTCGATGCGCGCCATGGCATAGTCGCCCCAGAGCAGGCCGTCGTCGCCGCGGCCCGGCTTGTAGTCCACCGTCTCGAGCTCGGCGCCGGTCAGCCCGTCGAACACCGTGAGGTACTCGGGGCCCGTCAGCACGAAGCCCTCGAACTTCCGCAGCTGGTTCCGCGCGGACCGCGACGGCGCATAGACGTCGATGAAGTAGTCGACGAGCGCGGTCGCGTCGGCCTCCGAGAGGGGGTAGTCGTAGCGCGGTTCGATCCCGAAGGCCTCCTCGAGCGTCGCGGGCCACTGACCGGACACGACCTCGTCGCGCTCGCTCCATCCGCGGAACACCTCCACGAGGTGCGCCCGGTAGTCCGCCGCCGACATCCGGTAGTCGTCCGCGTCCGTCACGCCGGCGGCCGCGTCATCGGCCGGGATCGTGACGTAGGCCGTCCGCCCCTGCGCGGTCACGCTCGTGCCCGGCGCGGTCTTCATCATGATCTCGGAGCGGCCGTCGCCGTCGAAGTCGTAGACCATGAACTGCGTGTAGTGCGCACCCGAGCGGATGTTCACGCCGAGGTCGATGCGGTGCAGCAGGGTGCCATCGGCCTCGTAGGTGTCGATGTACGTGTTCCCCGTGTAGCCGACCTGCGAGACATCCTTGGCGTTCGACGGATACCACTTCACGACGTACTCGTAATCGCCGTCGCCGTCCATGTCCCCCACCGACATGTCGTTCGCCGAGTAGGTGTACGCCTCGCCCGCGGGCGTCACGCCGTCAGCCGGCTTCTGCAGCGGCAGCGTCGCGGAGGCGCCGTTCCACGGTGCGGTGCTGCCGCTCGCCTCGAGCTCGACACCGTTCACGATGGGCGCCACGCGGTACGCGGAGGACGCCGTGCCCTCGGGATCGAGGAGGTTCGTGCTGTCCGTCACCGTCGCGATCCGCTCGCCGTCGCGGTAGACGGCGAAGTCCGGTCCGGTCATCCCCGCCTCTCCTGCGCCCGAGGTCTCCTCGGCGAGGAGGCGCCAGCTGAGGAAGACGCCGTCGTCGGTGCGCGCGGCGACGAGGCCGCGGTCGAGCCGCTCGAGCTGCGGCACGGGCGGCTCTCGATCGTCGGCGTGCGCAGCGATGCCGGGCATCGCGGCGACCAGCGCTGCGGCCAGCGCGCCGACGCCGGCGCGCGCGGCCCAGCGGGCGGATGGTCGGGTCATGTCGGGCTCCTCATCGTCGTCGATGGATGTGAAACGTTTCAGATTTGAGAGAAAACGCTTTCCGCACATCAGACCGTAGCGGCGTGCGCGCCATCCGACAACCCCTCACCATCCGGGTGATGGGCACCCGGCGCGACGCACAGCCGACGCGGCTACGCTCGGAGGAGTCCCATCCGCCCCATCTGAGGAGCCGCCGTGCCCGAGACCCACGATGACGGCCGGGTCGCCGTCTACCTCGACTTCGACAACATCGTGATGTCGTGGTACGACCGGGTCCACGGGCGCAACTCCTACAGCCGAGACCGCGCACGGATCGCCGAGAACCCGCAGGATCCCGAGATCGCCGACCGGCTGTCCCGCGCGATGGTCGACGTGGGCGCGGTCATCGACTACTCGGCGTCGTACGGAACGCTCGTGCTCACACGCGCCTACGCCGACTGGTCGTCGCCCGTGAACGCCATCTACCGCCAACAGCTCGTCGCGCGCGCGGTCGACCTCGTGCAGCTCTTCCCCGCCGCCGCGTACGCGAAGAACGGCGCGGACATCCGCCTCGCGGTCGACGCCGTCGAGGACATGTTCCGCCTCCCCGACCTCACGCACGTCGTGATCGTCGCGGGCGACTCCGACTACGTGCCGCTCGCGCAGCGCTGCCGGCGCCTCGGCCGCTACGTCGTCGGCGTGGGCGTCGCGGGCTCCACCGCGAAGTCCCTCGCCGCGGCGTGCGACGAGTTCGAGCCCTACGACTCGCTCCCCGGCGTGCAGCTGCCCGCGAAGCCCGCCGCCAAGGCGAAGACCGATGACAGGGGCGAGAGCGCCGACAAGGCGGAGGGCGCGAAGGACGCGACGAAGGCCGCCGGGGCCGAGGCGAAGGACGACGCCGAGCCGAAGGCGAAGCCGCGCACGCGCCGGGCGTCGAAGTCCAAGCCCGCCGAGGAGCCGGAGACGTTCCTCGCCTTCGACGAGACGCCGCCGGAGGACCTGCACGCGGCCGCGTCGCGCCTGCTGGAGCGGGCGCTGCGCGTCGGCCAGGGCAAGGGCGATGACGCGGGATGGCTGCACAGCTCGGCCGTGAAGCAGCACATCCGCCGCATGGACCCCTCGTTCAGCGAGAAGGCCCTCGGATACCGCTCGTTCTCCGACTTCCTCAAGTCGCGCGAGGACCTCGCGGAGCTCGAGGAGACGGGCCACGAGCGCCTCGTGCGGCTCAAGGCGTGATCGCCGACCTCTCCCCGATCGTCTGGGCGGCGCTCGCGATCGGCGCGCTCGTCGTCGGCCTGTCCAAGACCGCCGTGCCGGGCGGCGCGACGCTCTCGGTCGCCCTGTTCGCCGCGGTCCTGCCCGCCAAGGAGTCGACCGGAGCCCTGCTCATCCTCCTCATCGTGGGCGACATGTTCGCGCTGCTGTCGTACCGGCGGCACGCGGACTGGAAGGTCATCGTCCGGATGGCGCCCGCGGTCGTGCTCGGTCTCGTCGCAGGCTGGGCGTTCCTCGCCCTCGCCGACGACGCCTGGGTGCGGCGCGTCATCGGCGTCCTCCTGCTGCTCGTCGTCGCCGTGACGCTGTGGCGCCGATGGCTCCAGGCCCGGTCTGTGGCCGAGCCGGGAGCGCGGTCGGGCGCGGTCGCCGCGGCGACCTACGGCGCGCTCGGCGGATTCACGACCATGGTGGCGAACGCGGCGGGCCCCGTGATGTCGATGTACTTCCTCGCGGCGAAGTTCCCCGTGAAGGCGTTCCTCGGCACATCCGCCTGGTTCTTCGCGATCGTGAACATCGCGAAGCTGCCGTTCTCCGTGGGGCTCGGCATCATCACGCCCGGCTCGCTCCTGCTCGACCTCGTCCTCGTGCCGGCCGTCATCGTCGGAGCTCTCGTCGGCCGCCGCGTCGCGTCGCGGATGGACCAGCGCGTGTTCGATCGGCTCGTCATCGCCCTGACGATCGCGGGCGCGGTGTACCTGCTCGTCTGAGGCCGCGGCCGAGAATCGAAGCGCTTCGCCGGTCTCCGGCTAGAATCCGACGAGGAGTTCGCCGGGGCCGCCGCCCCCGAGGAGAGGCCGATCCGCGATGAAGCTCGACCCCGAAGGCAGGGCCCTGAGCGGCCTCTCGACGTTCCTCACGTTCGTCGGGCTCAACGTCGCGTACCTCGTGGCCTGCCTTCCGGTCGTGACGATCGGCGCCGCGACCTCGGCTCTCTTCGAGGTCGCGATGCGGTACTCGGACGACGAGCAGGGCCGCCCTCTCGCGGACTTCTTCCCGGCGCTCGCACGCGACGCCGCCCGCGGCACGGTCGTGCTCCTCGTCTTCGGCGTCCCGGCCGCTGCGCTGGTCTTCAGCGGCGTGTTCTGGATGGCCCTCGGCAGCGTGCTCGGCTCGGTCGCGGGCATGCTCTCGTTCCTCGGCGCCGTGTGGCTCTTCGCGGCCTTCCTCTACGGCTGCGCGCTCGTGGCGCGCTATGCGCAGCCCCTGCGCCAGACCCTGCGCAGCGCGCTCCTCCTCCCGGCGGCGGAGCCGGCGCGCACCCTCCTCCTCCTCGCGCTCCCCGCGGGCTGCGCGAGCCTGGCCTTCGTGCTCCCGCCGTTCTGGATCATCCTGCTCACCATCGGGTTCTCGGTGGGCGCCTACGCAGCGGCCTTCGCGTTCCGCAGCGCCTTCGCACGGCACGACTGAGCACCCTCGCGCAGCGCCGGAGGGGCCGGTCCCGCGCCATGCGCGGGACCGGCCCCTCCGGTGCGAGACGGTCAGCCGAACTGCTCGGCCACCGCGACGCGCGCGTCGTTCTGCGCCTCGGCCTTCTCCATGTCGAAGGCGAGCACCTTGTCGTAGCCGAGCCCCTCGACCGTGGTCTGCAGGTCGTCGAGCAGGGCGTCGAACTCCGCGTCGTCGCGGGCGAAGACCATCTGCCATGAGTACTGCACGATCTGCGCCTTGATCTGGTTGCGGAGCGTCTCGATCTCCGACGTGTCGGGAGGCGACGTGTACCCGCCGCCGGGGGCGACGAGGATCTGGTCGTGCGTCTCGAGGAAGTCCATCGTGGAGGTCGCGCCGTCCATGTGCGCCGACCAGTCCTCGGTGAACGGGTTCGACTGGGTCTCCTGGAAGCTCGGCCAGAACGTGTAGCTGTACGGGAAGCCGGTGTCCGGGTCGACGTCGGCGGGCAGCACGACCGTGACGTTGAGCGCCGACACGCCGTCTCGGTAGGTGCCGCCGCCCCATTCCTCCGGAACAGCGGCCTCCCCGGTCAGGAGCGCCTCCATGCCGAACTCGGTGAGCTCGGGCTCGCCGTCCGCCCCGACCTCCCAGGTCAGGCCCTGCGGTCCGGCGGCGGCGCCCGTCTGGCTGCCGTTCACGTACGCGCCCTCTGTCGAGTAGAGCCAGTCGATGAAGGCCGCGATGCGCTCCGGATCCTCGGCGTCCGCGCCGATCGCGAGCACCTGCTTGCCGCCGTAGATCTCGGCGCCGTACGAGAAGATCTGCTGGTCCTGCATGTTCACCATGCCGAAGCCCTTGCCCTCGGCGGTGTTCTCCGGCGTGTTGAAGGCCGACTGGCCGAGCCACGGCCAGAACGAGAACAGCACCTGCCCGTTCTGGTACTTCGTGAACATCGTGTCGTAGTTCTGCGTGGTCGACTCGGGGTCGACCAGGCCGAGCTCGTTGGCCTCGTGGAAGAAGCGCAGCGAGCGCACGTACGCGGAGTCGTCGTCGATGATGCTCTGGTAGTCGGACCCGTCGGCCTTCGCCAGCGCGAAGCCCATCTCGTCGTACCCGTAGAACGTCGCCGGCTGCTTGGCGTTGTTCATGAAGTTGCCGTCCCAGTCCTTGAAGAGGGACAGCCCGTAGACGGGCTGTCCGTTCTCGGCGGTCGGGTGCGCGGCCTGCATGTCGGCGAGGATCGGGAGGAGGTCCTCGAGCGTGCCCACCTCGGGGTAGCCGAGCTCCGCGTAGTAGTCCCACCGGACGTAGGGGCCGAAGGTCGGCTCGAGCCCCTCCGACGACTCCGTCGGAGGGATCGAGGAGACGCTCGTCGGGAAGGCGTAGACGCCGTCCTTCCCCTCGTTGAGCTTGTCGACCGCGGCGTCGAACCGGGGCGCGTGCTCCATCCGGTCGTAGTACCCGCCCGCGTCGAGCACGAGCCCGCCCTCGATGAGCTCGTCGAGCTTCTCCCCCTTGTCCGTGATGATGAGGTCGCCGAGATCGCCCGCCGAGACGCGGGTGTTGTAGAGCGTGTCGCCTCCGCCCGCGACGTTGGGGGCGATGATGTTGAGCTCCATGTTGAACTTGTCCTTGACGATCTTCGCGAACCATCCGCTCTGCACGCCCATGTAGTTCGCGAGGCCGTCGAAGACGTCGATCGTGATCGTCTCCTCCCAGGCCTCGGGGAAGCTCCCGCTGCCCGAGTCCTGCGCATCGGACGGCTGCTCGCCCGTGATGAGGGAGCAGCCCGCGAGCGACGCGACCGCGAGGGATCCGACCGCGACTCCCGCGGCCAGTCTGGTGAGCTTCATTGCCTGTCCTTTCCTCTGAGCCCGGCCGTCAGCCCTTGACGGCGCCGAGCATGATGCCCTTGACGAAGAACCGCTGGAAGAGCGGGTAGATGAAGATGATCGGGAGCACGACGATCACCGAGATGGTCATGCGGATCGAGGTCGCCGTCTGCGTCGTCGCGGCACCCGCGATCGCGCTGAGGTCGCCGCCCGCGTTCTGCGCCGCCTGGGCGAGCGACGACGCCTGATTGAGGAACATGTACAGCTGGTATTGCAGCGTGTACAGGCTCTGGTCGGTGATGTAGATCAGGGTGTCCTGGAACATGTTCCACTGGGCGACGGCGGAGAAGATGGCGACGGTCGCGAGGATCGGGGTCATGTTCTGGAGGTAGACCCGGAAGAACACCTGCAGGATGTTCGCGCCGTCGACCTCCGCCGCCTCCTGCAGCGAGCGCGGCATCGACTCGACGTAGGTCTTGACGAGGATGATGTTGAACGGCTGGACGACGAACGGCAGGACGTAGACCCAGAAGTTGTTCGTGAGCCCCAGCGCCTTGACGATGATGAAGACCGGGATGAGTCCCGCGCTGAAGTACATCGTCACGACCGTGAACCGGTACCAGAAGCTGCGGCCCCACATCCGCTCCTGTGTGAACATGAAGCCGAGGAAGGCCGACGCGAGCACGGTCGCCGCCGTGCCGAGGACCGTGCGCGCGACGGTGACCGCCGCGGAGGTCGCGAGTCCCTTGAGCTGGAAGATCTCGGCGTAGTTCTCCAGGTGGAACCCGACGGGGAAGAGCCGCACATCGCCCAGAGCCGAGGCGTCGTTCGCACTGACCGAGTTGATGATGAGGTAGTAGAAGGGGTACGCGCAGAGGATCGCGAGCACCGTGAACATCGCGTAGTTCAGGATGTGGAACGCGAGGTCGCCGGCCGACCTGCTGCCGGTGCGGGGCGCGCGTCGATCGGGCGCGAGGCCGGGCGCGACGAGTGCGGATGTCTCGGTGACGGTCATGTTCGCTGCCTCAGATGATCGACGAGCCGCGCGTGCGCTTGGCGATGGCGTTGACGGTGAAGAGCAGGACCACGGAGATCAGGCTCTTGAGCATGCCGACGGCGGTCGCCATCGACAGGTTGTTGCCGGTCAGGCCGATGTTGTAGACGTACAGGTCGAGCACCTCGATGTGCTCCTTGTTGAAGGCGTTCTGGAACACGAAGTACTGCTCCATGCCGTTGTTGAGCAGGTTCGCGATCGAGAGCATGAGCAGGACGATGTAGGTCGGCATGAGCTGCGGCACCGTGATGTGCCACATCGTCTGGAAGCGGCCGGCGCCGTCGAGCTTGGCGGACTCGTAGAGGGAGGGGTCGATGCCCGCGATGGCCGCGAGGTAGATGATCGCGCCCCATCCGAGTCCCTTCCAGAGACTCCAGAGCGTCATCGTGATCCAGACGCCCTCGCCGCCCGAGTCGAGGAACTTCATGGGCGCCGTAATGAGGCCGGAGTCGACGAGGACGTCGTTCACGAGCCCCGTGCTCGAGAACAGGGAGAACGCGATCATGTACACGAGCACCCACGAGATGAAGTTCGGCATGGTCGTGAGCGTCTGCACGGAGTTGCGGAACCACGGCGCCTTGATCTCGTTGAGGAAGATCGCGAACGCGACGGGGAGGACCGAGGTCGCGATCCCGAGGAAGCTCATCGCGAGCGTGTTGGTGAGCACCTGCCCGATCTGCGCGATCTGCGCGGGCGAGTTGAACATGAGCTCGAACCACTGCAGGCCGACGAACTCGCTCCCGGCGAGCCCGAGCGCCGGCCGGTAGTCGTACAGGGAGTAGATCCACCCGTACAGCGGGAAGTACGAGAACAGGAAGATCAGCACCATGAACGGCACGATGCACAGGAACATCCCGAACGACGTGCGCCGACCGCGCCGCCGCGCCCGCGACCGCCCGCGCGGCGCGCCGGCACCTGCGGCGAGAGACGCGGTCTCCGGAGCCGCGCTTCCGACCTCCGTGAGCACGCTCATCGCGCGCCTCCTCTGCATCGGCTCATCTCACTCCTTCGTGTGACCCGCGACGTGCCCTCTTCCGAGGATCAGTCGAATCGCTTCGATAAAGCTACGCAGAGACGTCGCGGGCGTCAAGGGGAAATGTGGCGAGCGCACACGATAGGCGCGATCAAGCCCGGAATCACGCGGGATTCACGGCGCGAGGCGACATCGCAGCCCTGGCTCGATCGACCGTCGGTTGTCGAAGCGCTCCGCGAAGCCCGTCCGTGGCAGGTCGCGGCGGGCTGCGGAGCGCGGTCAGGCGCTCGCGATGAGATCCACCATCCGGTCCTCGAAGCCCGGCTCGACCTCGAGCACGACCCGATGGCGCGCGCCGTCGACCTCGGGCCATCCGCGCCACATGCCGCGCAGATCGGCCACCGTGCGACCGCGGCTCGGACCGTGCGTCGTGTCGACCTCGACGTGCACGACGGGTGCGACGACGGTCGACACGAGCCCGCACCCGACCGCGACCGCGAGCGCGTCGTGGTTCGCCGAGGTGCGCTCGCCGGTCACCTGCGCGTAGTACCCGAAGTAGTGGTCGAGGATGTCTGCCGCATAGCGCCCAGCGCGGCCGCCCGCGGCAAGGCGCGCGCGATGCTCCTCGGTGAGGAGCGTGCGCATCGTGACGTCGAGGCCCACCATCGTGACGGGCCACGCGGCGTCGAATACGCGCTGGGCCGCCTCGGGATCGTGCCAGATGTTCGCCTCGGCCCCCGGGGTGACGTTGCCGGGGACGAACGACGCGCCGCCCATGATCGTCACGGCGCGCACGCGGGACGGAAGATCGGGATCCGCGTCCAGGGCGAGCGCGAGGTTCGTGAGCGGCCCGACCGCGACGATCTCGAGCTCGTGCGCGTGCTCGCGGCTGAGCCGCAGCAGCAGATCGACCGCGCTCTCGCGCGCGAGGACCGGCGCGAAATCGAGGTCCGCCCTGCCGCCCTGCCCATCGGCACCGTGGACCGTCGTCGAGAACTCCGGCGCCGTGCCGTCATACGGACCGGCGGCCCCCGCGGCAACCGGGACGTCGGAGCGCCCCGCGATGTCGAGCACGTACGCGGTGTTCCGCGCGGCCTGCGCGACATCGATGTTGCCCCAGGTCGCCGTGCACGCGAGCAGCTCGATCTCGGGCGCCCGGCACGCCGTGAGGATGGCCAGGGCGTCGTCGATGCCGGTGTCGACGTCGAGCACGATCTTGGTCGTCACCGCTCGAGCCTACCCGGCGCGTCCGCCCTGCCTCGCGCGCGCGGCTGCCGCCAGCAGGCCGAGCGCGTCGACCGTGGTCTCCCAGGACAGGCATGCGTCCGTGACGCTCTGACCGTAGACGAGCCCGGCGGGTCCGCGGGCGACATCCAGCGGCTGCGCGCCCGCGACGAGATTGCTCTCGAGCATGACACCCGCGATCGCGCCGCCCGCGGCGACCTGCTCGGCGATCTCGCCGGCCACCGCGAACTGCCGCACGTGGTCCTTCCCGCTGTTCCCGTGGCTCGCGTCGACGACGAGACGCGGCGCGAGGCCGGCAGCTGCGAGGCGCGAGGCCGCGGCCTGCACGTGCTCGGGGCCGTGGTTCGGGCCGTCCGCCCCTCCGCGCAGGATCACCGAGGTGTCGGGGTTGCCGGTCGTCGCGACGAGACTCGCGCGGCCGTCCGCGCCGATTCCGAGGAACGCCTGCGGCGCGGCCGCCGCCCGGGCCGCGTCGATCGCAACCTGGATGCCGCCGTCCATCCCGTTCTTGAACCCGATCGGCATGGACAGGCCGGAGGCGAGCTGTCGGTGGATCTGACTCTCGGTCGTGCGCGCGCCGATCGCTCCCCACGTCACGAGGTCGGCGATGTACTGCGGGCTGATCGGCTCGAGGAACTCGGTCGCGCAGGGCAGACCGAGCGCCGTGACGTCGCGGAGGAAGCGTCGGGCGAGACGCAGTCCGGTCGCGATGTCATGGCTTCCGTCGAGGTGCGGATCGTTGATGAGGCCCTTCCAGCCGACCGTCGTGCGGGGCTTCTCGAAGTAGGTCCGCATGACGACGAGGAGATCCTCGTCGTGGCGCCGGGCCTCCTCCGCGAGCCGTGCGGCGTAGTCGAGCCCCGCGGCCGGGTCGTGGATCGAGCACGGGCCCACGACGACGAGCAGGCGGGGATCGTCTCCGGTCATCACCGAGCGGACGGCCTCGCGCGCGGCGCCGACGAAGGGGGCGCTGTCGGCGCCGGGCAGCTCTGCGGCGATCTCAGCGGGGCTCGGGAGGGTCGTGAACGAGGCGACGTGGATGTCGGATGCGGCCTCGATGGTGTCCATGGCAGGTCCTGTCCCTGGTCGGGGCGGACCCTCTTGCGCAGAGCCCGCCGATACGGCGAAGGGCAGAGCGATCGCTCTGCCCTGTCGGCTCTGGAGGTGTCGGCACGCTACATCCGCGACGGCCCCTCCGGAGCCGACTCGTCATACGCATACCAACGGGTTGTCATGCCGCCACTCTAGTGCACGGAGGGCGGGCGGGTCGCCCCGTCCGCCCTCCGATCTCTCACGCGGCTGCCGGAGCCATCCGCTCCGCACGGACGACGAGACCGTCGTCGATCGCATCGACCGTGACCGAGCCGCCGTCCGCGAGCTCCCCCGTCACGAGCAGATCCGCGATGCGGTCGTCCACCTCGCGCTGGATGAGACGGCGCAGCGGTCGAGCGCCGAACTCGGGCTCGTAGCCGTTGCGGGCGAGCCACGCCACCGCGGCATCGGTCGCCTCGAGGGCGATATCGCGCGCGCCCAGCCGCGCGCGGGTCGCCCCCAGCAGCAGGTGCACGATCTGCGCGAGCTGCTGCTCGTCGAGCTTGCGGAAGAGCACGATCTCGTCGATGCGGTTGAGGAACTCGGGGCGCATCGACTCGCGCAGCCGCCCCATCACGCGGTCGCGCAGATCCTTCTCGTCGAACTCGCGCCCCGCGGCCGAGAAGCCGATCGCGCCCGAGCGCGAGGTCAGGAACTCCGAGCCGAGGTTCGAGGTCATCACGACGACCGTGTTGCGGAAGTCGACGGTGCGCCCCTGCCCGTCGGTGAGCCGCCCGTCGTCGAGCACCTGCAGGAGCAGGTTGAACACGTCGGGGTGCGCCTTCTCGATCTCGTCGAAGAGCACGATCGAGTACGGGTTGCGCCGCACGCGCTCCGTGAGCTGACCGGCCTCGTCGTATCCGACGTATCCCGGAGGGGCCCCGACGAGGCGCGAGACGGTGTGCCGCTCGCCGAACTCGCTCATGTCGAAGCGCACCACGGCGCTCTCGTCGTCGAACAGGCTCGCCGCGAGCGCCTTCGCCAGCTCGGTCTTCCCGACGCCGGTCGGCCCGAGGAAGAGGAACGACCCGACCGGGCGGCGGGCGTCGCCCATGCCCGTGCGACTGCGGCGGACGGCCTTGGCGACCGCCGTCACCGCATCGTCCTGGCCGATCACGCGGGCGTGCAGCTCCTCCTCGAGACCGGCGAGACGCTCGCGCTCGCTCTCGGTGAGGCGGTTCACGGGGATCCCGGTGGCGCGGCTGATGACGGCCGCGATCTCGGGCTCGTCGACGATCGCGCGCCCGGCTCCGTCGGCCGAGGTGGCGTCGGCGAGGCGCGCCTGCACGGTCGCGATCTCGTCGCGGATGCGGGAGGCCTCCTCGTAGTGCTCGGCCGACACCGCGGCGTTCTTCTCCGCCTCGAGCTCGGCGAGACGCGCGACGAGCTCCTGCGTGTCGACGGGAGCGCCCAGACGCAGCCGCACCCGGGCGCCGGCCTGGTCGATGAGGTCGATCGCCTTGTCCGGCAGCACGCGGTCGGACAGATAGCGGTCGCTCAGCTCGACGGCCGCCCGCAGCGCGTCGTCGGTGTAGGTGACACGGTGGTGCTCCTCGTACGCCGGGCGGAGCCCCTCGAGGATCGCGATCGCGTCCGCGGGCGACGGCTCGCCGACCCGCACGGGCTGGAAGCGGCGCTCGAGCGCGGCGTCCTTCTCGATCTTGCGGTACTCGGAGAGCGTCGTCGCGCCGACGAGGTGCAGGTCTCCGCGAGCGAGACGCGGCTTGAGGATGTTGCCCGCGTCCATGGCTCCCTCTCCCCCGCCGCCGGCGCCCACGAGAGTGTGGATCTCGTCGATGAAGAGGATGAGCTCGCCCTTCTGCGCGGCGACCTCCTCCATCGTCTTCGTCAGGCGCTCCTCGAAGTCGCCGCGGTAGCGCGTGCCCGCGAGCATCGCGGGGAGGTCGAGTGCGACGACCCGGCGGTTCCGCAGCTGCTCCGGAACGGCTCCCGCGACGATGGCGGTCGCGAGGCCCTCGACGACGGCGGTCTTGCCGACGCCGGCCTCGCCCACGAGCACGGGGTTGTTCTTCGTTCGGCGCGAGAGGATCTCGATCGTCTGCTCGATCTCGTCGGCGCGGCCGATGACCGGGTCGAGCTCGCCGTCCCGCGCGAGCGCCGTGAGGTCGGTGCCGTACTTCTCGAGCATCGATCCGCCCGCGGTCCGCCCTGCGCCCTGCTCGGGCGCGGCCTGCGGGTCCACGCTCTCGCGCGCGCCCTGGGTGAGGGCCTCCGCGGTCACGCCCGAGCGTGCGAGGATCTGCCCGGCGGGCGTGTCCTGTGCGAGCACGAGGGCGAAGAAGAGGTGCTCGGGGTCCACATAGGTCGAGCCAGACGAGCGCGCCACCTGGAACGCGTGGAACAGCGCCCGCTGCACGGCCGCCGTCACCGCGGCGGCGTCGACGTGGGCCGAGGCACCCTCGCGCGGAAGCCGCTCCTCGGCCTCCCGTGCGATCGCCTCGGGGTCTCCGCCGACGCGCGAGATCGCGTCGGCGACGGTCGCGTCGCCGGCGAGCACGTGGAGGACGTGCAGCGCGTCGAGCTCGAGCTGCCCGCGACCGAGGGCGTAGCGCCCCGCCCGCTGCAGGAGCTCCTGCGTGCGCGAGCTGAGGAAGCGGCTGAGATCGATCGAGCGGCTCGCGCGAGCACGCTCGCCCTGCAGATAGCGCGCGAGGAACTCGTCGAACGAGCTCGGCCCATCCTGGGGGAAGTTGTTCTCGGGCATGTCCCGGCATCTCCTTGAAAGTTGCGTCGTTCCCTATCAAGTATGGAACTTGAGTCGGAGTCTATCAAGATCAACGCGATCCCGTGCGCGCTATTCCCGCCCGCGAGAATCTGTCGAGCGACTTGCACTATCGAACGACTATCGATAGATTTCCGCTGTGATTCAACGAGCGGAGCGACCGTGAGCAGAGCGACGATCCTCATCCTGCGCGTCGTCATCGCCCTCGCCCTTGCGGGGTCGGTCGTCGTGCAGGCGTTCCTCCTCCCGCTGATCTGGGTCGACCTCGAGGGCGTGGAGACGGCGTCGCGGGTCGCCTTCGTCGTCATCCTCGGGCTCGGCGTCGCGACGATGCAGGTCTTCGGGGTGTGCGTGTGGCAGCTCCTCACCAGGGTCCGGCGCGGCTCGATCTTCTCGGAGTCGTCCTTCCGCTACGTCGACGTCATCATCGGAGCGATCGCGGCGGCCGCCCTGCTCGCCTTCGCGCTCGCGATCCTCCTCGCCCCGGGCAGCGCGGCCCCGGGTCTCGTCGGCCTCGTCTGCGGTGCGTCGCTCGTCCTCGGGGGGATGGCGCTGCTCGTCGTCGTCATGAAGGCGCTGCTGCGGCAGGCGATCGCGCGCGAGCACGAGGCGCAGGCCCTGCGGGACGAGCTCGGCGAGGTGATCTGAGTGCCGATCATCGTGGACATCGACGTCATGCTCGCCCGCCGGAAGATGTCAGTCGGCGCGCTCGCCGAGCGGATCGGCATCACCCCCACCAACCTCGCCGTGCTCAAGAACGGACGCGCCAAGGCCGTCCGCTTCGCCACGCTCGACGCGCTGTGCGAGGCGCTCGAGTGCCAGCCGGGCGATCTGCTCCGCTGGGAGCCCGAGGAGTGAGCCCGCGGCGCACGGCGTTTGCTTTCATGGACGCATGAGCGAGTTCTGGGCGGGCGTGCGCACGCTGCTGGAGGGGTTCGGCTGGTGGCGGCGAGATCCGCGCGTGATGGCGGCCGCGCTCATCCCCGCCGCGATCGTCGGCGCGGCGATGGCAGCCGCGCTCATCACCCTCGGAGCGCTCCTTCCCGCGATCGCCGAGGGCCTCACCCCCTGGGCGGAGGACTGGGCCGCGATCTGGACCATCCTCGTGCGCGTGCTCATCGGCGCCGCCGTGCTCGCGGGCGGACTCGTGGTGGCGGTGACGACGTTCACCGCCCTCACCCTGCTCGTGGGCGAGCCCTTCTACGACCGGGTCTGGCGCTCGGTCGAGGCCGCGCGCACGGGGTCCGTTCCCGAGAGCGCGTACGGCTTCTGGCGATCGGTCGCAGACAGCGCGTCGCTCATCGCCCGCGGGCTCGCGATCGCCGTCGCGAGCGTCGCGCTCGGGTTCGTCCCCGTGGTCGGCGCACCGCTCGCCGCCGTCGTCGGAGCCGCGCTCTCCGGCTGGGTGCTCTCCGACGAGCTCACGGCGCGTGCGCTGTCTGCGCGAGGCATCGGGACGCAGGAGCGACGGGCCCTGCGGCGCGGCTCCCGCGCACGGGTCGCGGGATTCGGGATGGCGACGCACGTGTGCCTGCTCGTGCCCCTGGGCGCGATCGTCGCGATGCCGGCCGCCGTCGCCGGCAGCACGCTCCTCGCGCACACGCTCCTCGAGCGGCGCTCCGCTCAGTCGTCGAGCGCGCGGGGCTGAGCCCGCCCGGCATCGCGGGCGGCGAAGAGCAGCACGGCGAGCACGATCGCGGCCGGGACCGCGAGGCCGACGGCGACGGCGACATGCGCGTACTCCCCCGTCGCGGCGCCGATCGCGACCGCGATGATGAGCAGCTGCACGACGATCGCGCCGGATCGTCCCCAGGACAGGCCCCGTGCGATGCCGCGCGCGAAGGCGCCCACGGCGAGGGCGCCGACGAGCGTGAGCAGGAGGAGGGCGATCGCGCTGGGCATCGAGGCGACATCCGCCGAGCCGAGGGCGAGCACCTGCCAGCCGGCGAGGGCGAGCACGCCCACCGCCTCGAGTCCGACGAGCACGGCAGCCGTCCGTGCGGTCGCGCTGGTGGCCATGGCTCTCCTCGCTCCCCGTGCCTCACACCGCGCGCACGATCAGGGAACGGACAGAAAAAACCCTTGCCCGAGAACCTCGCGTGTATGACAATTGTTAACGGTGTGTTTCCCACAGCGTGGTGGGGCGGAACCTGCACAGGTCCGTCGCACATCCAGCGTAATCCACCCGTTTTGCCACGCTGTGCTTTCCCTGAGAAACCCCACCCCGCAAGGAGCATTCCTATGGACTGGCGCGACAAGGCCGCCTGCCTCACCGTCGACCCCGAGCTGTTCTTCCCCGTCGGGAACACCGGCCCCGCGATCGACCAGATCGAGAAGGCGAAGTCCGTCTGCGCTCGCTGCACGGTCACCGAGATCTGCCTGCAGTACGCCCTCGAGACCGGCCAGGACTCGGGCGTCTGGGGCGGGCTCAGCGAGGACGAGCGCCGCGCGCTCAAGCGCCGCGCCGCTCGTGCCCGTCGCGCCAGCTGACCTGAGGCACCGTCGCGCCAGCTGACGGCAAGCGCCGTCGTCTGAAGAAGCCCCGCCTCGGCGGGGCTTCTTCATGTCCGGGTCAGCTGCGGATCCACCTCAGGGGAACCGCGATCGTGACCTCGGTCCCGCCGTGGAAAGCTGTGTCCGGCGCGTCGATCGTCGACCAGTCGATCGTCCCGGAGAGCTCTCCCTGGATGAGCGTGCGGACGATCTGCGTGCCGAGGCCGCGGCCGACCTGGCCATCGGGCAGACCGCTGCCGGTGTCGCGCACGCGCACCTCGAGGCGGGTGTCGTCGCGGTCGGCGACGATCTCGACCTCGCCCTCGCGCCCCGCGAGGCCGTGCTCCACGGCGTTCGTGACGACCTCGGTGAGCGCGAGCGCGAGCGGCGTCGCGTACTCGCTGGGGAGCGTTCCGAATCGGCCCTTCGTGCGCGTGTGCGCGACCGTGTTCTGCGCGGCCGCCACCTCCGCGACGAGGCGCAGCACGCGCGCGAACACCTCGTCGAAGTCGACGTTCTGCGCGAGCCCCTCCGACAGCGTGTCGTGCACGACCGCGATCGCGGCGACCCGCTGCATGGCCTGAAGCAGCGACTCGCGCGCCTCCTCCGAGGTCGTGCGCCGTGCCTGGATCCGCAGCAGCGAGGCGACCGTCTGCAGGTTGTTCTTGACGCGGTGGTGGATCTCGCGGATCGTCGCGTCCTTCGTGATGAGCTCCTGCTCCTGGCTGCGCAGCTCGCTCACGTCGCGGCACAGGACGATCGCGCCCGTGCGGTGGCCGTGGTCCTTGAGCGGGATCGCGCGCAGCGACACGGTCACGCCGCGCGCCTCGATGTCGCTGCGCCATGGCGCACGGCCAGAGACGAGGATCGGCAGGCGCTCGTCGGTGTCATGAGACGCCGGCAGGATCTGGCTCGTCACGTCGGCGAGGTTCTCGCCCTCGAGCTCCTCCGCGAAGCCGATGCGGTTGAACGCCGACAGGGCGTTCGGGCTCGCGAACGTGACGATGCCGTCGACGTCGAGGCGGATGAGCCCGTCGGCGGCGCGCGGAGCGCCCCTGCGCGGCCCGGTCGGCGCCGAGAGGTCGGGGAAGTCGCCGGTCGCGATCATCCGGAAGAGATCGTCGGCGCAGTCGTTGAAGGTGATCTGCTGGCGCGACGGCGTGCGCACGTCGCCGAGGTTGGTGTGGCGCGTGAGCACGCCGATCGCGCGGAGGCCGTCGTCCTCCCGGATCGCGATCGGCACGGCGCGCACGCGTGTGGGCGTCTCCTCGAACCACTCGGGCGAGGACGAGTCGACGATCTGCGCGGTCTGGAACGCCTCGCGGACCTGCGCCTGCCACTGCGGCCGGACGCGTCCTCCGACGATGTCGCGATAGAAGAGCGTCGCGGCGCCACCCGGGCGCGTGTGCGCGACCGCGATGTAGGAGTCGTCCGACGTGGGCACCCAGAAGACGATGTCCGCCGAGGCCAGATCGGCGAGCAGCTGCCCGTCGCCGGCGAGACGGTGCAGCCATTCGATATCCGATTCGCTCGAACGGCCCTGGGCGGAGACGAGATCGCTGAGGGTCGACACGCGTCGAGTCTATGCCGACCGCACGCCGTCCTCCCCGCGTCCGCGCGCTCGCCGCGCCGGGCGCGCGATGCGGCGACCCCGCTCCCGCCCGAGCGGGATGAGCGCCGCCTCCTCGTCGCCGCGGCGTCCGTCGACGCGCGCGACGAGACGGCGGACGGCCTGGGCCAGGGCCGAGCGCGGCATGACCTCTCCGACGGGGCGCGCCGCGAGGAGGGCGGCGTCGGCCGCGCGAAGATCGAGCGGCAGGAACGACACGTCGTCGACCCCGCCGAATCGTTCGAGCGTGCGCCGCACCTGGCCGCGGGCGTCGATGCCGAGCGGGCCCGTGCGCAGGCGGTTGACGGCGACGACGACCGGGGTCGCGCCGACGATCGCGCGCAGCTCCGCGTATCCGCGGAGGAACCGCGCGATCCCGATCGGGTCCGCCGCGGCGACCGCGACCACGACGTCTGCCGACGAGAGGGCCGCGAGCGTCGCGGCGTTGCGGCGGGGCCCGTCGAGATCGCTCATGATCTCCTCGTCGGATTCGAGGGACGCCGCCGTGTCGACGACCGTGACGTCGGCCCATCCGCGGCACGCCTCGAGCGCCGACGCCACGCGCCGCTCCGACAGCTCGGGCCACCGCGCTGCCCGGTTCAGCCCGGGCAGGACGTCGACGATGCCGTCGGCGCCGCCCACGGGCAGGCTCAGGCGCGTGAGCTCGGCGGCGTCGAGCCCGCCGAGCTCCGCCTGACGGCAGGCGGCCGCGAAACCGGGCCCCTCGTCGGCGAGCCCGAGGGCGATGGCGACGGCGGGCGCGTGCGTGTCCGCGTCGACCAGCGCGACGTGGCCGCGCGTGCGCGCGGTCTCGACGGCGAGCTCGATGGCGACCGTCGTCCGCCCCGGCGCGCCGTGCGCGCCCCACACGGCCACCACCCGCCCGCGCTCCCCGCCGACGGCGCGCACCGCCAGGGATCCGCTCCGGATGGCCTCGGCCACGCGCCAGCCCTCCGCCGCGAGAGGCAGCGGATCGGCGAGGCCGAACGCGCGGGCGAGGCGCGCCTCGCCCGCGCGTTCGCCCAGCGCGACGATCCGGACACCGTGCCGGTCGCAGGCGCCCACCACGCCGTGCGTGAGCGCCGCGCGGGACGCCGGCAGGACGAGCGCCTCGGCGGAGCGCAGGACGTCCCACACCTCGGCCGTCGGATCGCCGAGCGAGCGGGCGATCGTCTCGGACGGCCAGGTCGCGATGACCGAGAGGCCCTCGTCCTCGAGGGCCTCGGCGAGAGCCGACCCGCGCGGCTCGTCGAGCGCCACGACGACGTTCACGATCCGGCTCCGGACTGCGGGACAGCCGAGAGCGCGGCGCCCGAGGACACCGCCGCGAGCACGTCGGCGACGCGCGCCCGGTCGATCACGAGCTCGATCGACGCTCCTGCCGCGCCCATCACGGCGTCGTCGCGGAGCACGGCGGCGACCGTCGCGTCCGCCACGAGGATGCGCGGCTCGTCGTAGACCCCCTGCTCGAGGAGGGGCGCCGCCCAGAGCTCGACCGCCGTGCCCTCCCCGACCGACGACGGCACGTCGACGGCGCTCTCGACGACGACCGTCGTGACCGCCGCCTCGTCGGCCGGCGTCACCGCCGACGAGGGGACGAGCTCGCCGGCCTCGATCGTGCGCGTCGCGACGTACCCCTCCGCGAGCTCGTGAGGCGCGAGATAGGCGTCCTCCGCGCCGCCCAGGGCGACATCGACGACCGCGAGATCGCCCGCGGTCACCGCCTCCCCCGGGACGATCGTCGTCTCGGCGGCGAGCACGGGCGCGGTCTGCCGGGCAGCCGACACGACCCACCAGACCCCGGCGATCGACGCGACGATGAGGGCGAGGCCGATGAAGAACCGCGCGTCGCCCCAGAACACGCGCCGGCGACGCGGAACGGGGGCGAGGGCGGCGACGTCGCGGACCGGGGTCGTCGTGGTCATGCGCCCATGCTGTCCGAATCGGCGCGACGCCTGAGAAAGTTATCCACAGGATGGCGCGTCCGGGTCCCCGGAGACCCGCCCCTGCCCATAATGGGGCCATGCCCGACAACTCCGACGTGCGCTACCTCGCGCCCGCTCAGGTCGCCGAGCTGCTGGGCATCGAGGCGGACGAGGTCGTCGAGCTCGTCCACGCCGGACGACTCCGCGGCGCGCGACTCGGCTCGCCCGCGCGCTGGCGCATCGAGCAGCTCAGCGTCGACGAGTACCTCGAGGACCAGCACGAGGAGACGCGGCGGATGGCCCTGTGGCGGGAGTCGAACGAGGCGAGCTTCCCCGAGCTCTGGGGCCGTCGGCGCCGCCCCTGACGGCTCACGGCGCGACGACGCCGACCGCGGCCGCCACGCGCACCCAGGCGACGGCCTCGAACGACACGATGCGGAACGCCGTGACCGCGGCGGAGCGGCGGGGCGAATCGGGGTCGTGCAGCGCCAGGTCGAGGTGATCGGCGCCGACGCGGTCGATCGTGCCCGACAGCGCGCGCCCCGACACGACGCCGATCGCCATGGCGGCCCTGCGCCGCGCGAGGTCGCGCAGAGCGAAACCGAAGGTGACCCGCTGCGCGAGGCGGCTCTCGGGCTCGGTCGGGCGAGCGCTGCGCAGGAGCTCGCCCTGCGCCGCGCCGATCGAGCGGATGGCCGGCAGCGGCACGAGCACCGCGCTCTCCGCCGCGCCGTGCGCGCGGAGCGGGCGAACCGCCATCCAGTCCGCCCCGACCGAGGTGACCGACGCCTCCAGCGACGATCCGTCGCGCAGCTCGATCGACAGGGGCGAGGCCGCCGACTGCGCGAACGCCACGAGGCGCTCGCGGAGGGCGAGGCGGGACACGCGCAGCCGCTCGGCCTCGGAGTCCAGCGCGGCCCGCTCGGCCTCCCACTCGGCCGCGAGCTGGTCCTCCAGGTCCTCGAAGAAGCGATCCCAGCGCATCTGCGAGAGCGTAGGGGAAAGCGCGCGGCCCCGTCATCCGCTCTCCACAGGCATGTATGCGGGGTTCCCGGCCGCGCGGGCGTGCTGGTTCACTCGGGCAACCCTTCTCCCCGACCGGAATGAGGCTGTCATGCCGCCGAACGCCGCGGGTGCGACCTCTCGCAGACGGTCCCACCGCACCGAGGAGGACGTCGAGGAGCTCTTCGCCCCGCAGCGCACGTCCTCCGCCGAGCTCCCCGATCCCGCGCCGCTCGTCGCGGCCCTCACCCGCGGCATCCTCGAGGCTCTCGCCGGCACGCGCGAGGTCGATCAGCTCGCGCGCTGGCTCGCCGAGGAGACGTACCTCAAGCTCGTCCAGCGCGCGAACCTGTCGCGCCGGGCGCGCAGCGCACGTCGGATGCCGGCGCAGCGCCCCGTCTTCACGGTGCGCACCATGCGTCAGATGGCGCCGGCCGACGGCGTTGTGGAGGTCGTCGTCATCGTGGCGATGCCCGACCGCACCCGCGCGCTCGCGATGCGCCTCGAGGGTCTCGACCGCCGCTGGCGCGCCACCGACATCCGGATCCTCTGACTACCGCTGCCGGTAGGACGACAGGAAGTTCCCGAGCCGCTCGATCGCCTCGCTGAGCACACGCGCCTCGGGCAGGGTCACGACGCGCAGGTGATCCGGCGTCGGCCAGTTGAACCCCGTGCCCTCGACGAGCAGGATGTGCTCCGACACGAGCAGGTCGTACACGAGCTGCTTGTCGTCGCGGATCTCGTGCACCTCCGGGTCGAGCCGCGGGAACGCGTAGAGCGCACCGTCCGGGCGGACGCACGAGACGCCCGGGATGGTCGAGAGCTTCTCCCAGGCGACGTCGCGCTGCTCGTGGAGGCGCCCGGTCGGAGCGATGAGGGCGTCGATGGACTGCACGCCGGTGAGCGCGGCGAGCACGGCGTGCTGTGCCGGCACGTTCGCGCACAGCCGCGTCGACGCGAGGAGCTGGATGCCCTCGAGGAATCCCTTCGCGTGCTTCTTGGGACCCGTGATGACCATCCATCCGGAGCGATACCCGGCGACGCGGTAGGTCTTGGAGAGGCCGTTGAACGTGAGGACGAGGAGGTCGGGGGCGACCGTGGCGGTCGGGATGTGCACGGCTCCGTCGAAGAGGATGCGGTCGTAGATCTCGTCCGACAGGATCAGCAGGGAGTGCTCGCGCGCGATCTGCGCGATCCCCTCGAGCAGCTCGCGACTGTACACGGCTCCCGTGGGGTTGTTCGGGTTGATGACGACGATCGCCTTGGTCTTGGAGGTCACCTTCGAGCGGATGTCCTCGAGGTCGGGCTGCCAGCCGTTCTCCTCATCGCACAGGTAGTGCACGGGGGTGCCGCCGGACAGGCTCGTCATCGCGGTCCACAGCGGGTAGTCGGGCGCGGGGATGAGCACCTCGTCGCCCTCGTCGAGGAGCGCCTGCATCGTCATCGTGATGAGCTCGGACACGCCGTTGCCGAGGTAGACGTCGTCCGGATCCACGTGCGGGAAGCCGGGGGTCTCCTCGTAGCGGCTGACGATCGCGCGGCGCGCGGGCAGGATGCCGCGGCTGTCGCTGTAGCCGTGCGCATACGGGACGGCCTCGATCATGTCGCGCACGATCTGGTAGGGCGCCTCGAAGCCGAAGATGGCGGGGTTGCCCGTGTTGAGCTTCAGGATCGAGTGCCCGTCCGCCTCGAGCCGCGTCGCCTCTGCCAGTGCTGCCCCGCGGATCTCGTAGAGGACGTTCTGGAGCTTCGCGGACTGGCCGAGGGGACGGAGGGAGTTCATCGCATCAGGATATGCCCGCGCCGGGCGTGGCTCGGTGCGACGAGGGCGGGCCACCGGAGATCCGGTGGCCCGCCCTCGTCGCGTCGCGCGCTACTTCTTCTTCGCGGCCCTGCGCTGCTCGCGGTTCTGCGGCACGGGCGCCGCGGCGCCGTCGTCGTCGGTCCGCTGGCCGAACGCGCCGCGCGGCGCGTCCTTCTGACGGGCGCGGTCGGTCTGCGACTTCTGGACCTGGCCGCGCTCGTTGCGCACCTCGACGTCGCCGTCCTCGCTGGGCGCCGAGTACTCGAGACGCTGCTCGGCCGGCGCCTCGGCGAGGCCCTTGGCCTCCACCTGCGGCGCGGCCTGGTCGTCCTCGCCGACCTTGCGCACCTCGACCTCGAGGTTGAAGAGGTAGCCGACGGCCTCCTCCTTGATCTGCCCCATCATCGCCTGGAACATCGAGTAACCCTCACGCTGGTACTCGATCAGCGGGTCGCGCTGCGCCATGGCCCGGAGGCCGATGCCGTCCTTGAGGTAGTCCATCTCGTAGAGGTGGTCGCGCCAGCGGCGGTCGAGCACCTGGAGCACGACGCGGCGCTCGAGTTCGCGCACGGCCTTCTCGCCCAGCTGCTCCTCGCGCTTGGCGTACGCGATCTTCGCGTCGCTGAGCAGCTCGCGCTTGAGCGCCTCGGCCGTGATGCCGCCCTTGCGCGCGCCGGCCTCGGCCACGACCTCGTCGATCGTCACGCCGACCGGGTACAGCGTCTTGAGCTCGGTCCAGAGCGCGTCGAAGTCCCAGCTCTCGTTGTGGCCGCCCGACGTGTGGTCGTCGACGATCGCCGTGATGGCGTCCTCGATGAAGTGCTCGACGCGGTCCTTGATGTCGTCGCCGTGCAGGATGGTCCGGCGGTCGGCGTAGATCGCCTCGCGCTGGCGGTTGAGGACGTCGTCGTACTTCAGGACGTTCTTGCGGGCCTCGGCGTTGCGCGACTCGACGGCCGCCTGCGCGTTCTTGATGAGGCGCGAGACGAGCTTCGACTCGATCGCGACATCGTCCGGGAAGTCGGTGCGCGACAGGAGCGCGTCTGCCGGGCCCGACTGGAAGCGGCGCATGAGGTCGTCGGTGAGGCTCAGGTAGAAGCGGCTCTCACCGGGGTCGCCCTGACGGCCGGCGCGTCCTCGGAGCTGGTTGTCGATGCGACGCGACTCGTGACGCTCGGTGCCGAGCACGTAGAGACCGCCGGCCTCGCGCACCTTGGCCGCCTCCTCCTCGACGCGCTCCTTGACGGCGTCGAAGACGGCGGGCCACTCGGCCTCGTACTCCTCCGGCGTCTCCTCGGGAGACAGGCCCTTGGCCTTCATCTCCTGGACGGCGATGAACTCCGCGTTGCCGCCGAGCATGATGTCGGTGCCTCGACCCGCCATGTTGGTCGCGACCGTGACGGCGCCGAGCTGACCGGCGCGCGCGACGACCTCGGCCTCGCGCGCGTGGTTCTTCGCGTTGAGGACCTCGTGCCGGATGCCCTTCTTCGACAGCAGGCGCGACAGGTACTCGCTCTTCTCGACGCTGACCGTGCCGACGAGCACCGGCTGACCGTTCGCGTGGCGCTCCGCGATGTCCTCGACGACCTGCGCGAACTTGCCCTGCTCGTTCTTGTAGACGAGGTCGGTCTGGTCCTTGCGGACCATGGGCCGGTTGGTCGGGATCGGGATGACCCCGAGCTGGTACGTCGACATGAACTCGGCGGCCTCGGTCTCGGCCGTGCCCGTCATGCCCGCGAGCTTGTCGTAGAGGCGGAAGTAGTTCTGCAGTGTGACGGTGGCGAGCGTCTGGTTCTCGGCCTTGACCGGGACGCCCTCCTTCGCCTCGATCGCCTGGTGCATGCCCTCGTTGTAGCGGCGGCCCACGAGGATGCGGCCGGTGTGCTCGTCGACGATCATGACCTCGTCGTTCATGACGACGTAGTCGGTGTCGCGCTTGAAGAGGGCCTTGGCCTTGATCGAGTTGTTGAGGAACGAGATGAGCGGGGTGTTCGCCGACTCGTACAGGTTGTCGATGCCGAGGTAGTCCTCGACCTTCTCGATGCCCGCCTCGAGAACGCCGACCGTGCGCTTCTTGATGTCGACCTCGTAGTCGACACCCTCCTCGAGGGTGCGCGCGACCTTCGCGAACTCGGCGAACCAGCGGTTGGCCTCGCCCGACGAGGGGCCCGAGATGATGAGCGGCGTGCGGGCCTCGTCGATGAGGATCGAGTCGACCTCGTCGACCACTGCGAAGAAGTGGCCGCGCTGGACGAGATCCTCCTTGCGCCACGCCATGTTGTCGCGCAGGTAGTCGAAGCCGAACTCGTTGTTCGTGCCGTAGGTGATGTCGGCCGCGTACTGCTCCCGGCGCACGGCGGGCGTCTGGCCCGACACGATGATGCCGGTGGTCATGCCGAGGGCGCGGTACACGCGGCCCATGAGCTCGGCCTGGTACGACGCGAGGTAGTCGTTGACGGTGACGACGTGGACGCCCTTGCCGGCGATCGCGTTGAGGTACGAGGGGAACGTGGCGACGAGCGTCTTGCCCTCACCGGTCTTCATCTCGGCGATGTTGCCCAGGTGGAGCGCGGCCCCGCCCATGAGCTGCACGTCGTACGCGCGCATCCCGAGCGTGCGCTTGGCGGCCTCGCGGACCGCCGCGAACGCCTCGGGCATGAGCTGGTCGAGCGTCTCGCCCTTCTCGTGGCGCGCGCGGAGCTCAGCGGTCTCGCTGCGCAGCTCCTCGTCGGTCAGCTTCGCGTAGTCCTCCTCGAGGGCGTTCACGGCGGTGACCACCCGCTGCAGCTGCCGTCGGACGCGTCCTTCGCCGGCACGGAGCAGCTTCTCGAACGGATTTGCCACGTATCACTCCTCGATCGGGTGCCTCATCCCGGGCGGATGGGCCAGGTCGCCGTCGAACGGCGACGGGCATACTCGCCCATGTTATCCGGCCGTGACAATGACCGGCCAGCAGACTCTCAGTCGGCGCGCTCACCCCATCCGCCAGTCCGGCGCGGTCTCGCCGTCGGACGCTGGTGTCCGCGTCCAGACCTCGACCACGTCGTCCCGCAGCACGAGACGCACGGCCGTGCCCACGGGAAGCCCGAGCTCGTCGGCCGCGAGCCCCCAGCCGCGCTGAGCGGCATCCTCGGCGAGCACAACGAGGTCGGCGGTCGCGGGAAAGGCGCCGTCGCTCGCGCAGGCCAGGACCTGCGCGTCCGTCGCGCCGGCGACCTCGCTGCGGGTCACGATGCACCTCGCCGAGCCATCCCCCGCCCCGATCGTCGCGCCATCCGGAGACGACACGGCCCATACCCGCACCGTCCCGATGGTGTCGTACGGGACCGCGTCCGCGCCCTCGAGTCCCCAGGTCTCGAGCGGCAGCTCGTACGCCGGCGGCGTCGCCGCGGGGCGGAGGATGGCCGATGGCCGCTCCTGCGCGAGCGCGGCGATGCCGATGCCCGCGACGACTCCGACCGTGAGCGAGACGCCGGCGAGGCCGAGCATCGCGCCGCCCCGTCCTCTGCGACGCCGGGGCGTCCGCTCGTCGGCGCTGGCCTCGCGCACGGCGTCTCGGACATCCGCGGGCGCGCTCGGGACATCCGCGGGCGCGCTCGGGACATCCGCAGCCGGTCCCTCGACGCGGCCGTCCCCGTCGGCCCGCCCGCGTCCGAGCTCCTCGAGCTCGTGCAGGCGGGCGAGCTCCCATGCGTCGAGTCCGCCGTTCCGGCCGTACGCGCGTCGCCGCAGCTCGTCGAGCTCGTCGCGCGCATCCCCCACGGCCAGACCCTATCCGCCCGGCGCGCTCAGCTGTCGGAGGAGGTGCGCGTTGCGGCGGCGGATGAGGCGGCGCAGATACGGAACGAGGACGAGCCGCTCCGCGATCGCGCCGAGCACCGGCGCGGCGAGCTCGATCTCATCGATCATGCGCGACCCGGTGCCGTGCGGCTCGAACACGTGAACGTGGCGGAACAGCCGGAACGGTCCGCGCATCTGCTCATCGACGAAGCGCACCCCCTCCTCCAGCTCGGTGATCGCCGAGGTCATCGTCCACGGGACGCCGAAGTGCCAGGCGCGCCAGGTGACCGTCTCCCCGAGGCCGATCGAGCCCGCCGTGACGCCCCCGATCGCGTGCTCGCGCGACGAGGCCATGGACGCGACGTGCGCATCGACGTCGAGCGACACCGCGAACAGGCGCTCCGGCGGGAAGGCGGTGTCCGTCACGATCGTGAAGCGGCTGCTCATATGGCGATGCTCGCACGGCGCCCGCTCGAGACCGCGCAGCCCGCGCCAGGTGTCGACTCCGCGCCGAGCGCCGCGCCCCTGCCGCCGTCGTCGGCGCGGACTGGCACACTCGCGCGCGCGCCGCGACTTCGGCGCCGACGCGCACACTCGCGCCGGCGCCGCACCGATGTCTCGACGTCGAGAGACGATGCGCGGCTCCTTGAGAGGATGGCCCCGAGCGGCTCGCGCCGCGGGAGGGGGATGCGGATGGCCGACACCGAGCGGATCGCGGTCGTCGCGGGGGCGAGCGGCTTCGTCGGACGCGCGCTCGTCCGCGCGCTCGAGGCGGAGGGGCGCACGGTTCGCACGATCGGCCGCGGCGGACCCGCCCGGTGGGACGACCCCGCGTCGATCGCCGCGGCGATCGACGGCGCGGATCTCGTCGTGAACCTCGCCGGGAAGTCCGTCAACTGCCGGTACACCGACCCCCATCGCGACGAGATCCTGCGGTCCCGCGTCGACACGACCCGCGCGCTCCGCGAGGCGATCGTCGCCTCAGCGCGGCCTCCACACGTGTGGATGAACGCGAGCACGGCGACCATCTACCGGCACGCGACGGACCGCCCTCAGACCGAGAGCACGGGCGAGCTCGGCACGGGCTTCTCGGTCGACGTCGCGCGGGAGTGGGAACGCGAGCTCTTCGCGGGCGACCTCCCGGCCACGCGCCGCGTCGCGCTGCGGATGGCCATCGTCCTCGGCGACGGGCCCGCCACGCGGCTGCTCTTCCTCCTCGCGCGCCTCGGCATCGGCGGCCCGCAGATCGACGGATGGTGGTTCCCCCATCGCCGCTACCGCGGGATCGGCTCCGCCCCGAGCGGCGACGGACGCGCCCCGCGGCACCGCACGGGCGGCCGCCAGCGGTTCAGCTGGGTGCACATCGACGACGTGATCGCGGCCATCCGCTTCCTCGAGACGCGCGACGACATCGACGGCGTCGTCAACGTCGCGTCTCCGAACCCGAGCGACAATCGCACGCTCATGCGGACCCTGCGCCGCATCGTCGGCGCGCGCTTCGGCCTGCCCGCGTGGCGCTTCATGCTCGAGCCCGCGATGTGGGTCATCCGCACCGAGCCCGAGCTCGTGCTGAAGAGCAGGTGGGTCGTTCCCGAGCGGCTCCTCGCCGCCGGCTTCCGCTTCTCGCACCCCGCCCTCCTCGAGGCGCTGCAGGACGTCGCGCCGCGCCGCTGACCTGCGAGGATGCCGCGAATCGGCGACCGGATCCCTTACCGCATGGCGGTCCGCTTGTCGAGGGTGCATCCGCAGTGTCACGCGCTGTCTATCATTCAGTCAGGAGCTGTTCACGAGACGTCGTCCGGGAATCCCCGCCTCCGTCGGATCGGCTCCATGTTCCCCGTCCTGACGGCGTCCGCCGTAAGTAGATACGAGGTGATTGATGACGCTTCTGGGCACCCCTTCCGGTCGCACCGCACACTCCCCGCGCGAGGTCGCTCCCGACCATGCCGCCACGCGCCTTCATGACGGGATCCTGCATCTCGTCGAGGAGTCCACACCGGACGAGGCCCAGACAGCCGATCTCCTCGCGCTCGCCGATCTCCTCGAGCGCGCGGGCCTGCAGCCGCTCCTCCTGCGCCGGACGAGTGGGCGCCCCGCCCTCGCGCTCGACGTCGAGGACAAGCCCGCCGCGCTCGCCGCGCTGGCCGCCGACGAGGGTCCGTGGGCGGCGGCGCGCTCGGCCCGACGCGTTCCCGTGCCGCTCTCCTCGGGGGTCGAGTCCGCGTTCGCGAAGGACGTCGCGGTGCTCTTCCGCCCGCGCATCGTGCCGTCGGGCACGCTGAGCTACGGCGCCGACTGCGGCGTGCGCCTCGAGTTCTGGCGTCGCGAGGGCGCCATCGTGCGCGCCCCGCGACGGAACGCGCTGACCCGCCACGTGATCGCGGCGGACGACCTCGCTCTGACGACCATCCGCCGGCATGGACGCGAGTGGCGCACGCTCGAGGGGATGTTCGACGCGGGTCCGCACGAGGTGACCTTCGACATCGACATGGTCTTCTCGTGGGTCGACGGATCGTCCAACGACTTCCAGCGCGAGCGCGCCAAGCGCATGAACGCCTACGTCGTCGGGGAGGGCGACGCGCACGCCGCGCGCTACCGCCACGTCGACGAGCTGCGCTACGCCCTGCGCAGCGTGCACATGTTCGCCCCGTGGGTCCGTCGCATCTTCATCGCGACCGACAGCCCCGCGCCGCGCTGGCTCGCCGAGCACCCGCGGGTGACGATCGTCCGCAGCGAGGAGTTCTTCGCCGACCCGACGGTCCTCCCGACGCACAACTCGCACGCCGTCGAGGCACAGCTGCACCGCATCCCGGGCATCGCCGAGCACTTCCTGTACTCGAACGACGACATGTTCTTCGGCCGTCCGGTCTCCCCCGAGATGTTCTTCACCGCGGGCGGGCTCACGAAGTACGTCGAATGCGGCGTGCGCATCGGCGTCGGCCCCTCGCGGCCGAGCCGATCCGGCCACGACAACGCGGCGCGCGTCAACCGCGACCTCCTGCGCGAGCGCTTCGGACGGGTCATCCTTCGCGACCTGCAGCACTGCGCCACGCCGCACAGCCGCGAGGTGATGTTCGAGCTCGAGCGCGAGTTCCCCGAGGAGTTCGCGCGGACGGCGGCGGCCCGCTTCCGCAGCGCGACCGACATCTCGGTCACGAACTCGCTCTACCACTACTACGCGACGTTCACCGGCCGTGCTCTCGCGACGACCGAGCCGCGGACGGCGTACATCCAGACGACGCAGCGCGATGCGCCAGCGCGGATGGGGCGACTGCTGGCCGGGCGGGACGTCGACATGTTCTGCCTCAACGACGGCAGCGAGCCCGAGCTGCCGGAGGAGCTGCGCGCTCGGGTCGTCCGGGAGACGCTCGAGGCATACTTCCCCGTCAAGGCGCCGTGGGAGAGCGACTGACCGTCACCCCACGAGCGGCAGCGGCTCCGTCGGCGGCGCGACCTGCTCGGCGACCGGCGCGTCGGATGCGACCGTGCGGGACGGGCTCGCGGGCGGGATGACCACGCCCGCGCGCTCGAGCCGGCGCGCGGTCTCCTCGGCCGAGGTGATCTCGGCGGGCGGCGCGTCCGAGAACGGCACCACCGAGTGGACGATCGTCTCGTCGTAGACGTGCACGAGGTTGTACGACTGCGCGCCGTCGCGCGGCTGCATGCCGCCGTCGGCGATGCGCAGGTCCTGCGTGTAGCACGACGACGACGCGACCGACACCGGGATCCCGGCGAACGTCGCCGTCGACGAGAAGTGCACGTGGCCCGCGAGGATGGCCCGGACGTCGCTCCCCCGCAGCACCTCGGCGAGCGCCTGCTGATCGCGCAACTCGACGAGCGTCGCGAGATCGAGGACGCACGGGATGGGCGGGTGGTGCATCGCGAGGATGGTCCCGCGCGGCGCGGGCAGGGCGAGCTCGAGCGACAGCCACTCGAGCTGCTCCGCCGACACCTCGCCGTGGTGCGCTCCGGGCACCGACGTGTCGAGCACGATGACGCGTAGCCCGTCGAGGTCGTGGACCGCGTCGACCGGTGCGTCGCCCGCCTCGCCGAGGAGCTCGCGTCGGAACGGGTCGCGGGCGTCGTGGTTGCCCATGACCCAGATCACGCGCGCCCCGAGGCGCTCGGCGGCGGGCGCGACGGCGTCGCGGAGCTGCCGGTAGGCGTCGCGCTCGCCGAGATCGGCGAGGTCGCCGGTGAAGACCAGCGCGTCGGGGCGCGCCCCGGACTGCTCGATCTCCGCGAGCATGCGGCTCACGTGCTCAGCGGCGTCGATCCCGAAGACGCCGCCCTCGGCTCTCAGATGCGTGTCGCTCAGATGGACGAGCACGTGACTCGGGCGCGCGTACTCGGATCTCCGTGGCGTCATCGACGGTCCGGCCATGTTCGCGATGGTAGCGAGGCGCCTCGCACTCTCAGCGCGACACAAGGCGATGTCCGGGAATCTCTGCGATCCGCCATCCGATCGGTACGCTCGTATCTGCATACGCGGCATCCCTTTTCGCCGCGCGGACCGGAGGTGCGGATGTCGGTGCGACACGGACTGCTGGCGATCCTGGATCAGGGCCCCTGCTACGGATACCAGCTGCGCACCGAGTTCGCGCGCCGCACGGGGGGAACGCGCACCCTCAACGTCGGGCAGATCTACAACACGCTCGAGCGCCTCGAGCGCGACGGGCTCGTCGAGCGCGGCGAACCCGACGCGCAGGGGCACGTCTACTGGAGCATCACGCCCGCCGGCCGCGAGGCGGCGCACCTGTGGCTCGAGACGCCCGTGGATCCATCCGATCGCGACGCGCTCGCGGTCAAGCTCGCCCTCGCCGCGACCCTCCCGGGCGTCGACGCGGGCGCCGTGCTCCGCGCCGAGCGCGAGGCCGTCGACGCCCGGATCGAGGGCCTGCGCGCCGCCGTGTACCCCGGCGCGGAGCAGGAGGGCCCCGAGCGGGTCGCGTGGTCGCTCATCTCCGACGCGCTCCTCTTCTCCGCGGAGGCGGATGCCCGCTGGCTCGCGCACGCCGAGGAGCGTCTCGCCGCGCATCCCGACCACGCGCTCGCGCTCGACCTCTCGACCGAGCGCCCGAAGCGCGGCCGCCCCGCGCGCCCCGTCGCCGCCGTCTGACGCTCGACTGCCGTCGCGGTTCGCGGCGAACCGCGACGCGAGCCGGCCCCGCGAACCGGCCCCGAATCGTCCCCTCCCGCGCACCCCGAACACCTGCCACAACTAAAGCGCTTTACATTGCGCCGATTCTCCCGTACGCTCGCTCATCAGCACCCGGAGAGCGCGAAGGCGCGTGCTCCCCGATGAGTGCCTCGAACACGAGGAGAAGGAACATGGCAAAGAAGGCATGGGCAGGCGCCGCGATGCTCGCCGGCGGTGCGCTGCTGCTGACCGCGTGCGGCGGAGGCGCGGCGAACGACGCCGACAACACCATCGACGGCGAGCCCTCGGGCGAGATCAAGGTCGTCACGTGGCGCACCGACCTCGTCGAAGACGGCACGTTCGGGAAGTACGCGGAGGAGTTCCAGAAGCTCCACCCGGACGTGACCGTGACGTTCGAGGGCATCACCGACTACGAGGGCGAGATGAAGACGCGCCTCAGCACGACGAACTACGGCGACGTCATCGGCATCCCCTCGATGCTGCCGAGCCAGTACGAGCAGTTCCTCGAGCCGCTCGGCGAGACCGAGGAGCTCGCCGACACGTACCGCTTCCTCACGACGCACACCTACGAGGGCACGCAGTACGGCCTCGCGATCGGCGGCAACGCCAACGGCATCCTCTACAACAAGCGGGTGTTCGAGGAGGCGGGCGTCGAGACGCTGCCGACGACCGAGGACGAGTGGCTCGAGGCACTCCGCCTCGTCGACGAGAACACCGACGCCATCCCGTACTACACGAACTACAAGGACGGATGGCCGCTGTCGCAGGCCTTCAGCAACCTCGGCGCGATCACGAACGACCCCGACGCGGGCATCACGCTCGCCGAGGACCCCGAGCCGTGGACCGAGGGCACCGACGTCTACGCGATCGACTCGCTGCTCTACGAGACCGTCGCGGCGGGTCTCACCGAGGACGACCCCCTCACGACGAACTGGGAGAAGTCGAAGGTCGACTTCGCGACGGGCAGGATCGCCACGATGGCGCTCGGCTCCTGGGCCGTGTCGCAGATGCAGGCAGCGGCCGAGGAGAACGGCGCCTCCCCCGAGGACGTCGGCTTCATGGCCTTCCCCGCGAACGTCGACGGCCAGCAGTACGCCACGATCGGCGGCGACTACAACCTCGGCGTGAGCCGCCACTCCGAGCACAAGGCCGCGGCCTGGGCCTTCATCCAGTGGCTCATCGAGGACTCGGGCTTCACCGAGACGCAGAACATGATCTCGACCGTCATCGACAAGCCCGCGCCCGACTACCTCGCCGAGCTCGAGTCCGCCGGCGTCGAGCTCCTCGAGACGAACCCCGCGCCCGAGGGCAAGGAGAACCTCCTCCGTGAGATCTCGGACACCGCGCAGATCGACCTGTGGGGCCCGCTGTACCGGCAGAAGCTCGTCGACATCGCCCGCGGCGCCGCCGACGGCGACAAGGACACCTACTTCGCCGAGCTGAACGCGACCTGGAGCGACGCCCAGGCCCGGGTCGGCGAGTAAGCCCCCTCACGAGACGGAGACACCATGACGACCTCGGCTCCCGCCGGCGCATCCGCCGCCACGCGCGCCGCCGTCATCGTGCCCTCGCCCGAGCGCCGGGGGAGCGGCTCGCGCCGCGACCCCGGCGCCCCCGGGCGCGGGGCGCCGACGAGCCGGACCGCTCTGCAGCGACTGACCCCCTGGTTCTTCCTCTCGGGAGCGGTGGGCCTGCTGCTCCTCTTCAGCTACTGGCCCGCCCTCAACCTGCTGTACTACAGCGTCACGGACTGGGACGGCCTCGACCTCGAGAAGAACTTCGTCGGGCTCGAGAACTACATCGAGGTCTTCACGAACCCGCGCATCTTCAGCGTGTTCGGCGTGAGCCTCTACTACTTCGCCGCGTCCTTCGCGCAGATGGCGATCGCGCTCTACTTCGCCACCCTCCTGAGCTTCTCGACGAGGTTCTCGAACTTCTTCCGCGGCGTCCTGTTCTTCCCGTATCTCATCAACGGCGTCGCGATCGGCTTCGTCTTCCTGTACCTCTTCCAGCCGGGCGGCACGCTCGACACGGTGCTCTCCTGGTTCGGCGTGGCAGAGCCTCCGCAGTGGCTCGGCGACCCGGAGGTCGTGAACTACTCGCTCGCCGCGACGTCGGTGTGGCGGTACACCGGCCTCAACTTCGTCCTGTTCCTCGGCGCGATCCAGTCGATCCCCGGCGACCTGTACGAGGCCGCCGAGCTCGACGGCGCGAGCCGCTGGCAGCAGTTCTGGGCGATCATCTTCCCCGGCATCCGCCGCATCATCGGCCTCTCGTTCATCCTCGCCATCTCCGGCAGCCTGAGCGTCTTCGAGGTCCCGTTCGTCATGACCGGCGGCGCCAACGGATCGAGCACGTTCGTGATCGAGACCCTCTCGACCGCGTTCAGCTTCCGCAACGTCGGGCTCGCGTCCGCCATGGCGGTCGTGCTGCTCGCGATCGTCCTGCTGGTGACGTGGATCCAGCGCCTGGTGTTCCCCGACGAGAAGGTTGACCTGACATGACCGCGATCGCATCCGCGCGCACCCCGCTCATGCGGCTGCGCAGCATGAGCGCCACGACGGCCAAGTACGTCAGCCTGATCATCGGCGCGGTCCTCACGCTGCTCCCGCTGTCGGTCGTGCTCATCGCCGCGCTCAAGACCGAGCAGGAGTACCTGCAGACCGGTCCGTTCGACCCTCCGGCCAACTGGCTCAATCTCGAGAACTTCGCGACGGCGTTCGAGAGCGGCCGGATGCTCGAGGGATTCGTCAACACCCTCATCGTCCTCGGCGTCTCGCTCGTGGGCACGATCATCCTCGGCACGATGTGCGCGTACGCGCTCGATCGCTTCGCCTTCCGCGGGAAGAAGCTCATCTTCGGGCTCTTCCTCGTCGCGACGCTCATCCCCGGCGTGACGACGCAGGTGGCGACCTTCCAGCTCATCAACGGCATGGGCCTCTACGACACCAAGATCGCGCTGATCCTGCTCTTCATGGGCACCGACATCATCGCCATCTACCTGTTCATCCAGTTCATGTCGTCGATCCCCGTCTCCCTCGACGAGGCGGCCATGATCGACGGCGCGAGCCGGTGGACGATCTACTGGCGCGTCATCCTGCCGCTGCTGCGCCCCGCGATCGCGACCGTCGTCATCATCAAGGGCATCGCGGTCTACAACGAGTTCTACATGCCGTTCCTCTACCTGCCGTCCGAGGGGCTCATCTCGACGTCGCTGTTCCGGTTCAAGGGGCCGTTCGGCGCGCAGTGGGAGCTCATCGCCGCCGGCTCGATCCTCGTCATCATCCCGACCCTGGTCGCCTTCCTGTTCCTGCAGAAGTGGATCTACCGGGGCCTCACCTCAGGAGCCGTCAAGTGACCGACATCCTCGCCCTCGCCCCCGCCGTCATCCGCCGCGACCTGCACGAAGGCTGGAGCGCGCGCGCCGTGGCCGGCCCGGTCCCGGAGTCGGTCGCGGGCGTGACCATCCCCGCGACGGTGCCCGGGTGCATCCACACCGATCTGCTCGCGGCCGGCCTCATCGACGACCCGTACCTCGACGACAACGAGGCCGCCCAGCGGTGGATCGGGCTGACCGACTGGACGTACGAGACGACGTTCACGTGGTCGGCGGATGGCCATGAGCGGCACGATCTCGTCTTCGACGGTCTCGACACGGTCGCGACCGTGACCCTGAACGGGCGCGTCGTGCTCGAGTCCGCGAACCAGCACCGCACCTACCGCGTCGACGCGCGGGCCGCGCTCGTCGAGGGTGACAACGTGCTCGTCGTGGCGTTCTCCTCGCCGGTGAAGTACGCGGGCGCCCGCAGCATGGAGTACGGCGCCCGACCGCGCCCGTACCCGCTGCCGTACGAGGCCATCCGGAAATCCGCCGCGAGCTTCGGCTGGGACTGGGGCATCGCGACCGCGACGAGCGGCATCTGGCGGCCCGTGCGGCTCGAGTCCTGGTCCATCGCGCGCATCGCCGAGGTGCGCGTGGACGCCGCGCCGACCCCGGAGGGCGGCGTGCTGCGCGCAGATGTGCGCGTCGAGCGCGCGGACGCCGATCGCGCGCTGCGTCTCGCGGTCGAGATCGACGGCCGCACGGCCGAGGCGGAGCTCGCCACGGGGACGGACGCCGCGCACATCGAGGTCGCGGTCCCGGGCGCCGCGCTCTGGTGGCCTGCCGGCTATGGCGAGCAGCCGCTGTACGACGTGCGGCTCGCACTGTCGGCCGAGGACGAACCGCTCGACGCGGCGACCCGTCGGGTCGGCTTCCGCTCGGCGCGCTGGGACACGACCCCCGATGCCGACGGCACGCCGTTCGCGCTGCACGTCAACGACGTGCCGGTGTTCGTCAAGGGCGTGAACTGGATCCCCGACGACGCGCTCGTCACGCGCGTCGACGCCGCACGCTACGAGCGTCGGCTCCGTCAGGCGCAGGCCGCCGGCATCAATCTCATCCGCATCTGGGGCGGCGGCATCTACGAGTCGGACGACCTCTTCCGCCTCTGCGACGAGCTGGGGCTCCTCACCTGGCAGGACTTCCTGCTCGCGTGCGCGGCCTACCCCGAGGAGGAGCCGCTGCGTGGCGAGATCGAGGCCGAGGCGCGCGATCAGATCGTGCGGCTGTCCGCTCACCCCTCGCTCGTGCTCCTGTGCGGCAGCAACGAGAACCTCATGGGCTTCGCGGAGTGGGGATGGCAGACGGCCCTCGACGGTGCGACGTGGGGTGCGCACTACTACTTCGAGCTCTTCCCGTCGCTCGTCGCCGAGCTCGCGCCGCACATCCCCTACGCTCCCGGCAGCCCGTTCAGCCCGAACGGCGAGGGCCCGAGCGACGACGCCCACGGATCCGTGCACCTCTGGGAGCAGTGGAACCGCCAGGACTGGCTCACCTACCGCGACCACCGGCCGCGCTTCGTCGCCGAGTTCGGATGGCAGGGCCCGGCGACGTGGACCACGCTGCGCGACGCCGTGTCCGACGATCCGCTCACTCCGGAGTCGCCGGGGATGATCGTCCACCAGAAGGCGATGGAAGGGAACACGAAGCTCACGAACGGGCTCCTCCCCCACTTCCGCATGCCGCGCGACATGGAGGGCTGGCACTGGGCGATGCAGCTCAACCAGGCGCTGGCCGTCCGGACGGCTCTCGAGCACTTCCGGTCCTGGGCCCCGCTCACGATGGGCGCGATCGTCTGGCAGCTCAACGACTGCTGGCCGGTCACGAGCTGGGCGGCGATCGACGGCGCCGAGCGGCTGAAGCCGCTGTGGCACGCCCTCAAGCAGGCCTTCGCGCCGCGGATCGTCACCATCCAGCCGCGAGGCGACGAGCTCGCTGTCGTCCTCTCGAACGACACGGGAGAGACGTGGGAGGGCACGCTCACGACGGCCCGGCGCGGCTTCGACGGGACGGCCATCGCGGAGGACGCGCAGCCCTTCTCGATCCCGCCGCGCGGAACGACGACGCTCCCCCTTCGCCCGGAGCTCGCGACGCCGGATGACGCGGCGGCCGAGCTCGTCGTCGCGACGGCGGGCGACGTGCGGGGCCTGTGGTTCTTCGCCGAGCCGCGCGACTCGCGCCTCGCTCCGGCCGTCCTCGACTTCGAGGTGCGCCCCGTGGACGGCGGCACCGAGATCGAGATCACCGCGCGGAACCTCGTGCGCGACCTGTCCCTGCTCGTCGACAAGGCGCATCCCGACGCCGTCACGGAGGACGGGCTGTTCACCCTGCTGCCCGGCGAGACGGCCGTCTTCCGCGTGCGGCATCCGGAGCCGATCGATCTGCCCGCCCTCCTCTCGGAGCGGGTCATCCGCACGGCCAACGAGCTGGTCGCGCGATGACCCTCGACGACGGATACGTCTGCGGCATGACGTGGGGGTGGACCGGCGTGCGCGGCACGTGGGCCACCCCCGCCGCGGCCGACTCGATGCGACGGATGGCCGACCACTCCGTGACCTGGACGGCGCTCGCCTACGGCGCGCTGCAGGACACGGCGATCAGCACCGACATCCGCTTCCAGGACGAGCCCACCGTGACCGACGACGAGATCGTCTGGGCCATCCGCGAGGCGAAGGCGCTCGGGCTCAAAGTCTGCCTCAAGCCCGTCGTGAACGTCGCCGACGGAACCTGGCGCGCGCACATCGGCTTCTTCGACTGGGACGTGCCGGGCGAGCCGAGCTGGACGCAGTGGTTCGCGTCGTACCGCGCATTCATCCTGCACGCCGCGCGCATCGCAGAGCGCGAGGGCTGCGAGATGCTCTGCATCGGCTGCGAGATGGTGCGCGCCGACGCGCGCGAGGCCGAGTGGCGGGCGCTCATCGCGGATGTCCGCGCGGAGTACCGCGGTCTCGTCACCTACAACTGCGACAAGTACCAGGAGGACCGCGTCACCTGGTGGGACGCGGTCGACGTCATCAGCTCCAGCGGCTACTACCCCGAGGATGCGTGGGAGGCGCAGCTCGATCGGATCGAGCCCGTCGTCGCCGCCCACGGCAAGCCGTTCCTGTTCCTGGAGGCCGGATGCCCGTCGCGCGAGGGGTCGGCCGCGCTCCCGAACGACTGGAGCCTCGCGGGCGCGCCCTCGGGCGAGGAGCAGCTGCGCTACTACCGGACGATGTTCGCCGCGTGCGATGCGCGCGACTGGGTGCGCGGCTTCATGCTGTGGGACTGGCCCGCCCAGCTGTACGCCCCCGACGAGGCGGCGCGCAACGACGACTACTGCCCCTACGCCAAGCCCGCGGGCGGATGGCTGCACGACGCGTACGCGGAGCGCGGCCGCGCGCCGGGAGGAGAGAGATGACCGTCCTGTCGATCGACGCCGGCCAGACCGGCGTGCGCGCCCGCGTGGCCGGAGGCCTCGTGCGAGAGTCCCCCGGGCTCCGCACGCACGAGCCCTTGCCCGTGCAGCTCGCCGCGGCCGCGCGGCGAGCGATCGACGAGGGCGAGACCGATGTCGACGCCGTCGTCGTCGGGGCCTCGGGCCTCGTCGACGGCGGCGCCGACGCGGCCGCTCTGCACGCGCTCCTCGCCGATGCCGGCGTGCGCGAGGTGCGGCTCGCCCACGACTCCATCACGTCGTACCTCGGGGCCCTCGGCGATGTGCACGGAGCGGTCGTCGCCGCGGGGACCGGCGTCGTCACGCTCGCCGTGGGCCCCGAGAGCTCGTGCCGCGTCGACGGATGGGGGCACATCATGGGCGACGCGGGCAGCGGCTACTGGATCGGCCGGGAGGCGCTCGACGCGGTCATGCGCGCGCATGACGGCCGCGGACCGGCGACCCTGCTGAGCGACGACGTGCGCACCGTGTGGCGCGACCTCGAGACGGCCTACATCCTCCTCCAGTCCGACCCGTCCCGCGTGAGCAGGGTCGCATCGTTCGCGCGCGCGGTCGCGCGCCGTGCGGCCGACCGCGATCCGGTCGCGCTCGACATCTCGCGGCGCGCCGGCGAGCAGCTCGCGCTCAGTGTCGTCGCCGGTCTCCGCCGAGCGGGGCTCGAGGGCGCGGACGCTCCCGTGGCCCCGATCGGCGGCGTCTTCGGCTCGGCTCCGATCGCCGATGCCTTCTCGGCCGCGCTCGGCGGGCGCGCTCCCCGTGCGCGCATCGTGACCGCGCGCGGCTCGGGCCTCGACGGCGCGAGCCTGCTCTCGGGCGTGGGCCCCGGCCATCCGCTCGCCGCCTCGGTCGCGGTCGTGCGACGCTGAGCCGGCCCGCGCAGGCGTGGCATAGGGTTCTCGTGTGGCGGGGACACGACGGCGCACGGGGCGGGTGACGATCAGCGACATCGCGGCGCGCGCGGGGGTGTCGATCGGGGCCGTGTCGTTCGCCCTCAACGGCCGCAAGGGCGTCTCGGAGGAGACCCGTGCGCGCGTGCTGCGGGTCGCCGACGAGATGGGATGGGCCCCGGCCAGCAGCGCCCGCTCGCTCGCGGAGGCGCGCACCGAGACGTTCGGGCTCGTGCTCGCACGCGATCCCCGCAACCTCGGCGTCGAGGCGTTCTACATGAAGTTCTTCGCGGGCCTCGAGAGCGAGCTCGCTGAGCGCTCGTACAGCCTGCTGCTGCAGGTCGTCCCCACACCCGAGGCCGCGTACGCGACCCTCTCGAAGTGGCACAGCAGCGGCCGCGTCGACGGCATCATCCTCACCGACCTCGAGCTCGACGACCCCCGCATCGGCCTCTCGAAGGCGCGCAATGCGCTTCCCACCGTCGTCGTCGGAGACCCGGCCGTCTCGGGCGGGCTCACGACCGTGTGGACCGACGACGCGACCTCGATGCGGTCGGCGGTCGGCCACCTGCGCGAGCACGGCCACACGCGGATCGCCCGCGTGTCGGGCCTCGCCGCGCTCGCCCACACGAGCATCCGCGATGACGCGTTCGTCGCCGAGATGACGCGCGCGGGGCTCGAGCCGACGCTCGTCCACACCGACTACTCCCCCGAGGACGGCGCACGGGCGACGCGCGCGCTGCTCACCTCGCCGCAGCGCCCCACCGCCCTCATCTTCGACAACGACGTCATGGCGGTGGCCGGGCTCACCGTCGCGATGGAGCTCGGCGTGCGGGTGCCCGACGAGCTGTCGATCATCGCGTGGGACGACTCGGTCCTGTGCGAGCACACGTTCCCGCAGCTGACGGCGCTCAGCCACGACGTCGTCGCCTTCGGCGCGCACGTCGCCCGGCGCCTGTTCGACCTCATCGACGGCGCCGCCCCGGCCGCGCACCTCGACTCCACCGCCCTCCTGCGCCCGCGCGGATCGACCGCCCGTGCGCCGCGGGAAGCGCCGTAGGATCGAGAGCATGGCAGGTTTGTGGGGTCGACGCCGACGGGAAGAGCGCGAGCAGCAGGAGTCGGCCGACGCCGACCTCGCGCGGCGCGCCCGCACCGCGCTGGTGACAGCGGACGAGCGGATCCGGGCGACCGGCGACGAGCTGGTGTTCGCCGTCGCCGAGCTCGGCGAAGGACCGACCGAGGATCTGCGCACCGGCCTGGCCGCGGTCAAGGAGCACATGGCCGAGGCCTTCCACCTGCACCAGCTCAACCACGATGAGATCCCCGACACCCCGGAGGAGCTGCGCACACGCAACGCGCGCATCATCCAGCTCTGCGACTGGGCCGAGGACGTCCTCGACGAGCGCACGGCGGCGCTGCAGGCGCGCATCGCGCTCGTCCGGCAGGCCCCGCAGATCCTGCAGCAGGTCCGCGCCGACGTCGAGCGCCTCCGCGACCGGCTCCCGCAGGCGCGCACGACCGTCGAGCGCCTCGCGCGTCACTACAGCCCCGAGGCCCTGCAGCGCGTGCGGGTGAACGCCGACGAGGCGGAGCAGCTGCTGGACTTCGCCCTGCACTCGGCCGACGTGTCGGAGCGCCGTCGCGAGGCGCGGCGCGGTGAGGAGGCGAACCTCGCCCTCGAGACCGCCACCGAGGCCGTCCGGCGTGCCACGAGCATCCTCGACGGCGTCGACGACTTCGAGATCGAGGCCATGCGCGCGCAGTCGACCCTGGCCGACGTCGTCGCCGACTCCCGCGGCGACATCGTCGCGGCCCGGCAGGCTCCGCAGACGCCCGAGGTGACCAGGGCGGTCGCCGACCTCGAGGCGGCGCTCGCGGCCCTGCCGGGCCCCGGCACGCCCTCCGACCCGTTCTCCGACCTCGCCTCGCTGTCCGACGCGAACGCCGCGCTCGACGCCGCCGTCGCGAAGGCGCGCGAGCGCGCGGCGCGCCCCGTGCCGTCCATCGCGCACGTGCGCCACGACATCGACGCCGCCGACCGCGCGATCGCCGTCGCGGGAAGCCTCATCAACGGCCACCGCGGCTGGATCGGCGCAGACGCCCGCACGCGCTACGCCGAGGCGCAGCGCGTGCGGATCGACATCGATCCCCTCGTCGCCGACGAGGATACGCGCGAGCAGGCCCAGCAGCTCGCCCGCCGGGCGGCGCAGCTGGCGCACGAGGCGCTCCAGCTCGCGCAGCGCGACATCGACTCGTCGCGCCCCGATGACGACGACTGGGGCTCGTGGGGCGGCGGCCGACGCGGGCCGCGCGGCGGGGGCTTCGGCGGCGGAGGCGGCGGCCTGCTCGGGCCGGTGCTCGGCGGCGTGCTGCTCGGCGGCCTCATCGGCGACGTCTTCGACTGATCCCGCGCAGACAGGCGGATGGCCCGGATCCTGGGATCCGGGCCATCCGCCTGTCACGAGGCCGTCACGACGCGAGCACGTCCTCCACGGGAGGGGCCTGCGTCGTCAGCGCGATGACACCGTAGTCCCAGCCGCGGCGCCGGTAGACGACGCTCGGGTGGTCGGTGCGCGCGTTGATGAAGAGGAAGAAGTCGTGGCCGACGAGCTCCATGCGGTCGACGGCCTCCTCGACGGTCATCCACTCGGGCTCGAAGGTCTTGCTCCGGATCACGACGGGCGTGTAGGCCTCGTCCTCCTCGGTCAGCTCGACGACCGGCACGGTGCCGGTCGCGACGGCCTGGAGCGTCTCGACGGTCGCCGGCTGCACGTCGAGCCCCTCGAGCGCCCCCTTCTCCTTCGCGAAGCGCGCGGCGCGCGGGTGCAGACGCCCGCTGACCTTCTTGTCCTTCGCACGGCGGATCTGCTCGCTGAGCTTCTCGATCGCCATGTCGAGCGCCGTGAACTTGTCGGCGTCGTGCGCCTCCGCCCGGATGACCGGGCCGTTCCAGAAGATCGTGAGCTCGACCGACTCCTCCTCGAGACGGCCCCCGCGATGCGCGTGGTGCGTGACCTTCACTTCGAGACGCTGGGCACGCGGGGCGAGCGACGCTATCCGCTCGCTCTTCTCCTCGACCACGGTGCGGAATCGCTCTGAGACGCTGACCCCCACGCCGACGATGTTCGTGTCCATCTCTGCCTCCCTATCCGGTCCGACCGGTGTGAGCGGCGGACCTGCGGTCGCCTTGGTGTCCCCCACCGTATCCCCGGCGCGGACGGGTGTCACGAACTATCTCGAAACGATCACGCGTGTCGTGTTCGCGGCGGGAGAACGCGCGGCGTCGCCGCGAGCGTGGCCGCGCCGAGCACGAGAGCACCGGCCTCGGCGAGCGCGCGACGCGCCTCGCGGAGCGTCGCCCCGGTGGTCACGACGTCGTCGACGATGACGACCGCGCGCCCCTCGACACGGCGGCGCACGGCGAGCGCTGCCGCGACGTTGCGCCCGCGCTCGGCCACGTCGAGCGCACGCTGGTCGTCGATGCGGCGCGCCCAGCGCAGCGCGCGCAGCGGGGCGACCCCCGCGTGGTGCAGCAGCAGCTCGACCGGGCGGTAGCCGCGCCGTCGCGACGAGGCGGCCGACGGCGGGATGGGCACGGCGTCGACGAGGCGCCCGCTCGCGACGGCGCAGCTCACGAGCGCCGCCCGCAGCGCCGGCGCGAGGACGCGGGCGAGGTCGGTGCGCCCGCGCTGCTTGAATGCGCGCAGGGACGACGCCGCGGCACCCTGATAGGCCAGCCCGCTGATCACCTCGAAGTCGTCGTCGAGGGTGCGGCGCACGAGACACGGCCCGAGCGCCGCGCGGCAGCGGTCGCACACGGCGGCGCCGGGTGCCCCGCATCCCGCGCAGTCGACGGGCAGGAGCATAGCGCCGGCCTCGCGCAGGGCGACGCGCAGGCCATCGGTCATCGTCGTCATGAGGCCACCCTGCGCATGCCGCGCCCTCCGCAGGGACGCCGCCGTCGGCACACGGCGCGGCACGCCGGCGCCGCGCGCCTGTGCACGCGGCGTCGGCTCAGCCGGGCAGGCCGAGCTGCGTCGCGAGCACCTCGACGCCCTTCGCCGACTCGGTGGGATTGCGGCCGCGCATGACGAGCAGGCTCCCCTCCGAGGTCAGAAGGCGCACGGGCGAGTCCTGGTTGCCCGCCCCCACTGCGACGACGTTGAGCGGCGCGGTCGCGGTCGTCCCCGGCGCCCCGATGGGCTGCTGGATGAGCTGCGCGCTGTCGGTGCCGCCGGCCGCGATGCCGACCGTGCTGTCGTCGATCCAGGCGAGGTCGATGCCCGGCATGCGCAGCTGCGCGATCCGCGTCGGCGCGCCCACCGAGAGCGGCGCGCCGTCGAAGTCGCGCTCGATCGCCGACACGATCACCCACTGCTCGTCGCCGATCGCGACGATGGCCGCGATCCGCGCGCCGTCGCGCGAGACGTCGATCGCCGTCACGCGGGAGACGTCGGTCCATCCGCCCGTCATCGGGGTCGGCTCGAGGTCGGCGCTCCAAGCCGTGAGCGAGCGCGGATCACCCGGCCGCACCGTCCAGGTCCATCCGTGCGGGTCGAGCGCGGGCGCGATCGCCTTGCCGCCCGTGTCGATCTCCGACGGATGGTCGTCAGCCGTGACGCGCATGACGCGCCCGTCCGCGAGGCCCACGGCCGCGATCTGCTGGTCGGCCGACATCGCCACGGACGCGATGTCCTCGGGGAAGTCCGAGAGGACCTCCGACATCCCGTCGACGGCGACGACCTCGCCGCCGGACAGGTAGCCGAACCCGTCGTCCGTGAGCACGAGCGCGCGCGAGTCGATCCGCGTCGACGCGACCGGCGCCGCCGGCACGTCGACCTCCTGGCCCTCGACCGTGAGCGCGACTTCGCGCACGTCGGTCGACGCCAGGCTCTGCTCGAGCTGCGCGCGCATGCGGCTGAGCGTCTCGTCGTCCGCTCCCGCGGCGTCGGTGAGCTCGACGTGCGCGACGCGATCGGCGTCGACCTCGATCGTCCCGCTCGCGAGCTGGACGTCGTCGGCGAAGGCGGTCTCGACCCCGGGGGCCAGCCAGTCGCTCGGCGCGCCCTCCACGAGCTTCTGCACGATGCGCGTGGGCGCGTGCTGGAGCGTGAGGAACCACCGCCGGTCGGGCACGATGTGCCGCCACGTCGCATCGAAGTAGGCGAGGTCGTGCGCGGCGTACAGCTCGCGGAAGAAGAGGCGGTCGAGCACGATGCCGTCGGGGGCCGACACGATCCGCCACTCCCCCTCGGCGTCGCGCGCGAGCTCGAACGACAGCGAGGTCGTGCCGTCGGCGATGAGGCGGTATCGCCCGTCGGAGTCGACCACGGCCTCCCCGTGCACCTCGGCCGAGACGCTCGCGGCGTCCTCCGATGCCGAGACCTCGCTCACCTCGCGGTCGTCGGTCGTGTCGATCGTGACGCTCGCGACGGGGTTCCAGGTGTCGGCGAGATCGTCGGAGAGGTACTCGCGCGCGGTCGCCCAGCTCTGCTCGGGCGAGATCGACGCGCGCAGGAAGCCGTCGACGATCTCCTGCGGCGAATCGCCGGGGCGCGGCGACTCGGCATCGTAGCTGCCGCCCGTGACGTCCTCGACGACGTCGCCGGGGGCGTTGCCGACCGAGACCGGGCCGCTCATCGGCAGGCCCGAGCACGCGGCGAGCGCGAGGGCGGGAACGAGGACGAGCGCGGCGAGCACGCGGCGGAGGCGGGTCATGCGGGGTCCTCCTCGTCATCGGTGCGGATGGGCTGGGTCAGCCCGAGCTCGTCGGTCACGCTCTCGGTGGGCTCGACGGGGATCGGCGAGCGCTCGACCGGCTGCCCCGGCACACGCGGGACGGTGAGCACGAAATGCGACCCGCGCCCCGGCTCCGACCACAGCTCGAGGGCGCCGCCGTGGAGCTTCGCGTCGCCGAGCGCGATCGCGAGGCCGAGGCCCGTGCCCCCCAGCGTGCGCTTGCGCGACGGATCCGCGCGCCAGAACCGGTCGAAGACGCGCGCCGCCTGCTCGGGCGACATGCCGAGGCCGTAGTCGCGCACGCCGATCGCGACCGCCCTGGCGTCGCTGTCGATCGTGATGACGATCGGCCGTCCCTCGCCGTGCTCGATGGCGTTGCCGATGAGGTTGCGGAGCACGCGGCGGACGCGCCGCGGGTCGACGTCGACCGGCGAGTACCCCCCGGGCGCCACGATGCGCAGCTCGCTGCCGTGCTGCGCCGCCACCTGCCGCATGGAGGCGGCCACGTCCTCGGCGAGCTGCGCGAGGTTCGTCGACTCCAGCTCGAGCTGCACCGAGCCGGCGTCGTAGCGGCTGATCTCGAGCAGATCGGTGAGCAGCTGCTCGAAGCGCGCCACCTGATCGTGCAGCAGCTCGGCCGCGCGCGCCGTCGCCTCGTCGAACTCGGCGCGACGGTCGTTGATCATCTCGGACGCGAGCCGGATGGTCGTGAGCGGCGTGCGCAGCTCGTGCGAGACATCCGACACGAACCGCTGCTGCACCTGCGAGAGCTCGGCGAGCTCGGTGATCTGCGCCTCGATGCTGTCGGCCATGGCGTTGAACGAGCGGCCGAGAGCCGCGAGCTCGTCCTTGCCGCGGACGGGGAGCCGCACGTCGAAGTAGCCGGCGGCGAAGCGCGCGCTCGTCTGACTCGCCTCGATGAGCGGCTGAGCGACTGTGCGCAGCACGAACCACGAGATCGCCGCGACGAGCACGACGAGCACCATGCCCGTGACCCACAGGGTGCCCTGCACGAAGCGGAGGGTGCGGTCTGCCTCCTGCAGGCTGTACGCGAGGTACACCTCGTACGCGCCCGCGTTCTGCACCTGGAGCTGCTGGCCGACGACGATGCCGGGCACCGGCTCCTCGTCGTCGTCGAGCTGCAGGGCGACGGACTGCCACCACTGGTTCTCGTCGGAGGCGCGCACGCGCTCGCGGAGCCCCTCGCTGAGGATGGCCTCCTCGCCGTCGGCGAGGAGGAAGGCGAAGTCGGGCGGCGCGATCGCCGACGGCGCGTCGTCGATGCGGAAGTAGGCGAAGTACGGCGTGCCGCCCTGGCTCGTGAACGCGGTGCGGGCGTCGAAGAGAACCTGCTGGAGGGCCGCGCCGTCCGCGGCGACCTCGGCCGTGTCGATGACGTCCTGCGCGGCGAGCACGGCGCGCTGCGCCTGATCGAGCACCTCGTCCCTGCTCGTGGAGAAGAGGTTGTTGTGGATGGCCAGGGCCGTCCACACGCACGTCACGGCGATCGCGAGCGCGGTCGCCGCCACTGTCATGAAGGTCGTGCGGAAGCGGAGCGAGCTCGTCCACTGCGCCCGGATGGCCGGCACCCAGGTCGACGGGCGCCGGAGCGTGATGCGCGCGGGCCCCTGCGACATGCGCGCTAGATCGCCGCGCCGGCGCGATAGCCGACGCCGCGCACCGTCATGACGATCTTCGGGTTGTCCGGATCGATTTCGATCTTCGCGCGCAGGCGCTGCACGTGGACGTTCACCAGGCGCGTGTCGGCCTTGTAGTGGTATCCCCAGACCTGCTCGAGGAGGGCCTCGCGCGAGAAGACCTGCTGCGGCTTCGAGGCGAGCGCGACGAGCAGCTCGAACTCGAGGGGCGTGAGCGAGATCGGGGTCTGACCGCGCCGCACCTCGTGCGCCGCGACGTCGATCGTGAGGTCGCCCGCGCGCAGGACGTCGCCCGACGACTCGGGGGCCGGTCGCAGGCGCGTGCGGATGCGCGCCACGAGCTCCTTCGGGTTGAAGGGCTTGACGATGTAGTCGTCGGCGCCCGCCTCCAGGCCCGCGACGACATCGGCGGTGTCGGAGCGGGCGGTCAGCATGATGATCGGGACGCCCGACTCTCCCCGGATCTCGGAGCAGATCTCGATGCCGTCCTTGCCGGGGAGCATGAGATCGAGCAGCACGAGGTCGGGGCGCTCCTGCCGCCAGCTGTCGACGGCGAGCGCTCCGTCCGCGCAGAAGGCCGTGTCGAAGCCCTCCGTGCGCAGGACGATGCCGATCATCTCGGCGAGGGCCGTGTCGTCGTCGACGACGAGGATGCGGGCGCTCATGAGGCTGGTCCTTTGCTCCGGTTGCGCGCCGACGCGCGTCGTTCGCGCGGGCGAGGCGTCCTCGACAGCCTAGACGAACGGTCGCGCCGAGCGGCGGCGACACGGGGCCCTGCGCGTGTGACACGATGAGAGCGGGGGCGGCAGCCGTCCGCTCGCAGGCAGGTCGAGGGAGGATCGACGTGACCGCAGAACCGTCGTGGACGCCGGCGCCGCGGGGCGGGCTCATCCCGCTCCAGCCGCTCGGGTTCGGCACGATCCTCGGCAGGTCCTTCTCCGCACTGCGCGGCAACCCCCGCGTGCTCCTGGGCTTCGCGATGGTCGTGCAGCTGGCCGCGTCGATCGTCGGGGTGGTCGTGATCGGCTGGGTCACGTACGCGGCGATGTCGCGCCTCGACACCGTGAACGAGTTCTCCGACGACTTCGGGCTCATCGCGGCCGGCTCGACGCTCATCGCCCTTCTCACGACGATCGGCGTCGCGCTCGTGATGAGCGTCCTCGGCATCATCGTCCAGGCGGTCGTCGTGGGCGAGGTCGCCCACGCAGCGCTCGGCGAGCGCGCGACGCTCGGCGCGATCTGGCGCCGGGTGCGCCCGGTCGTGTGGCGTCTCATCGGGTACTACGCCCTCGTCACGATCGCCGTCTCCGTCGCCGTCGGCGTCCTCATCGCGGTCGGGTTCGCGCTCGGCTCGGTCGAGATCTGGATGGCCGTGGTCTACGGTGTGCTCGCCGCGCTGGCGGCCATCGTGCTGTACGCGTGGCTCGGCACGAAGCTCTTCGTCGTGCCGAGCGCGATCATCCTCGAGCACGCGACGGTGATCGGCGGCATCCGCCGCTCGTGGCAGCTCACGCGCGGCCGGTTCTGGCCCACGTTCGGCATCATCGTGCTCATCGGCCTGATCATGAACACCGCCTCGTACGTCGTGGGCATGCCGTTCACCTTCCTCGGCTCCGCGATGTCGAGCATCTTCGCCCCGACGGGGTCTCCCGACGCGGCCGCCGGGATCGGCTTCGTGCTCGCGATCGCCGCGAGCCAGATCGTGACGCTCGTCATCTCGTCGGTGACGGTGGTCGTGCAGGCGACGTCGTCGGCGCTCGTCTACATCGACGCGCGCATGCGCCGCGAGGGCATCGACCTGCGGATGCAGTCCTACGTCGAGCGCCGAGACAGCGGCCGCACCGACCTCGACGACCCCTACGCCTTCGACCCCGACGCGGTCGCGCCGGTGCGGGCGTCCTGGCCCGCATACGCGGGCCCCGCGTACGGCTCTCCCGCCGCGCCCTACGGCGCGCAGCCGCCGTACGGGCAGCCGGCACCGCAGTACGGGCAGTACGCACCCCAATACGGACAGCCGGCACCCCAGTACGGTCAGCCGACACCCCAGTACGGTCAGCCGGCACCGCAGTACGGCCAGTACGCACACCAGTACGGTCAGCCGGCGCCGCAGTACGGTCAGCCGGCCCCGCAATACGGGCAGTACGCGCCGACCTCCGGACAGCCGGCGCCGTCGGAGCGCACTCCCGACGCGTCCGGCGCCCCGGCATCGGCCGAGCGCCCGACCGCCCCGCCGTACGCGCGTCCCGTCGACACCGGCTCGGCGCCCGACGCGGGGCGGACGGACGCCGCGGACGGCTCGTGACGGGCGCGCAGCTCGCGACCGGCGCGCTCCGGCTCGTCCTCGCGACCCTGCCGGACGGCGACGAGGCCCGCGACTGGGCCGAGGACGAGCTCGGCGACCCGGTCTACGACGCCGCCCAGCCGACTCTCCTCGACCGCATCGCCGGGGCGATCGCCGACTTCTTCGCGCGGCTCTTCGACACCGAGCTCGGCGCCGAATGGAACCCGCTCCTCGCGATCGTCGTCACCGGCGTCATCGCGATCGTCGTCGTGTGCGCCTTCCTCATCTGGGGTCGCCCCCGCTCCGCGCATCGCGCGCCGTCGCGCTCGGCGCTGCTGTTCGGCGAGGACGAGCACCGCACGGCGGCGGAGCTCCGCGCCTCAGCGGCTCGCCGAGCCGAAGCGGGCGACTGGACCGGCGCCGTGGTCGACCGGTTCCGCGCGCTCGCACGGTCGCTCGAGGAACGCGACCTCCTCGATGCTCCCCCCGGCACGACGGCCCAGCGCTTCACCGTGCTCGCGAAGGCGCCGTTCCCCGCTCACGCGGACGCGCTGTCGCGGGCCGCCGCAGCGTTCGACGACGTGCGCTACCTGCGCCGCGAGGGCACCGCCGAGATGTACGCCGCCGTCGCGCAGCTCGACGACGCGATCTCGGCCGCGCGCCCCGCGCGCCTGCGCGAGGGGGTCCTCGGATGACCGAGCTCCGGGAGGGCGCGCCGGAAGCCGCACCCGCGCGCCGCGGCCGGCGCGCCCTCGGCTGGATCGCCCTCGTCGCCGGGTTCGTCGTGTTCGGCCTCGTGCTCGTGCTCGTCGCGGGTCGCGAATGGTCGCAGCGGCCGGCGCTCGACGCGGAGTCCGCGGGCCCGGACGGCGCGCTCGCCGTCACCCGGCTGCTCGAGGAGCGCCTGGACGTCGACGTCGTCATCGTGTCGAGCCTCGACGAGGCGCTCGACGCGGTCGACGACGGAACAGGGCTCGCGCTCGGCTCGACGGCCCCGCTCGCCGATGACGACGTCGAGCGGCTCGTGGCGCAGGCGGGCGACACCGTGCTCCTCGCGCCGACCTCGCGCGATCTCCGCATCCTGTTCGCCTCCTCCGGCTTCCAGGCCTTCGGCGACGGCACGCCCGCCGCGCCGTCCTGCGGGCTCGAGGTCGCCGTGAACGCAGGCGATGTCGTGCCCGGAGAGGCGTACGACCGCGGCGGCGCCGACGTCGCCTGCTACCCGGTCGCCGACAGCGGGTTCGCCCTCCTGCAGCAGGAGGGCGACGGCCGTATGGTGTCCGCGGTCGACGGCGCGTCCCTGCTCGTCAACGAGCACCTCGACCGCGAGGGGAACGCGGCGCTCGCGCTCGGGCTCCTCGCGGCGCGCGACGAGCTCGTCTGGTACCTGCCCCGCATCGCCGACGCCGCGAGCACGGCCCCCGCGACGCTCGGCGAGCTCACGCCGGCGTGGGTCACCCCCGCGATCGTCGCCGCCGCACTCGCCGCTCTCGCGGCCGGCATCTGGCGGGGCCGGCGCTTCGGCCCGCTCGTCGCGGAGGATCTGCCGGTCACGGTGCGCGCGAATGAGACCCTCGAGGGGCGCGCGCGGCTCTACGCGCGCGCATCCGACGCCGCGCACGCCGCCCGGCTGCTGCGCGCGGGGGCATCCGCCCGGATGGCCGTGCGACTCGGCCTGCCTCGCACCGCGCCGCCCGCCGAGGTCGCCGACGCCGCGGCCATCCGCCTGCGCGCACGCGCCGACGCCGTGCGCGGCATCCTGCTCGCCGAGCCCCACGACGACGCATCGCTCGTGGCCTTCGGCGAGCGCCTCCACGACCTCGAGACGGCCGTCGACGCGGCCGTCCGCACCGAAAGGACACCATCGTGACCGAGACCCCGAACGGCGATCCCGCGGCGCTCCGCGAGGCGATGGGGCGCGTGCGCCAGGAGATCGGCAAGGCCGTCGTCGGCCAGGACGGCGCCGTGAGCGGCCTGCTCATCGCGCTGCTCGCCCGCGGCCACGTGCTGCTCGAGGGCGTGCCCGGCGTCGCGAAGACGCTCCTCGTGCGCACCTTCAGCCGGGCGCTGGGCCTCGACACCAAGCGCGTCCAGTTCACGCCCGACCTCATGCCGGGCGACGTGTCCGGCTCGCTCATCTACGACGCCCGCTCGGGCGAGTTCGAGTTCCGCGAGGGCCCGGTGTTCACGCACATCCTCCTCGCCGACGAGATCAACCGCACACCTCCGAAGACCCAGGCCGCCCTGCTCGAGGCGATGGAGGAGCGGCAGGTCTCGACCGACGGCGTCACGCGCCCGCTGCCGGCTCCGTTCCTCGTGGCGGCGACCCAGAACCCGATCGAGCACGAGGGCACGTACACGCTGCCGGAAGCGCAGCTCGACCGCTTCCTCATGAAGCTCGTCGTCGAGGTGCCCGCGCGCGATGCCGAGGTCGCCGTGCTCCGCCGCCACGCCGACGGGTTCTCGCCGCGCGCGCTCGACGGGGTCGAGGCGGTCGTGACGGCGTCCGACATCGCGTCCGCTCAGCGGGCGGTCGAGGCGGTGACGGTCACCGACGACGTGCTCGCCTACATCGTCGACCTCGCGCGCGCGACCCGGCAGAGCCCCTCCGTGCAGCTGGGCGCGAGCCCGCGCGCGGCGACCGCGCTGCTGGCGGCGGCCAAGGCATGGGCCTGGCTCGGCGGCTACCCTGCGATCACGCCCGATCACGTGCAGGCGATGATCGTGCCCGTGTGGCGACACCGCATCCGCCTCCGAGCCGACGCCGAGATCGAGGGCGTCTCGGTCGAGGCCGTGCTGACCTCGGTGCTGCAGCAGACGCCGGTCCCGCTCTGAGCGCGCGGAGGTCGCCATGTACCTGACCGGCCGCTTCGCCGTGCTCGTGGGCTGCGGGATCGTGCCCGTCGTCCTCCTGGGCGGCTCGGCGCCATGGGCTGTGCTCGCGATGTGGCTCGTCGTGTGCGCGGCGGTGCTCGTCGCCGACGTCGCCGCCGCGGCCGACCCGCGCGCCCTCCGCGTGCTGCGCGAGGCCCCGGCCCGCGTCCGGCTGGGCGAGCCGGCATCTGTCCTCGTCCGCCTCGTGAACACGGGCCAGCGCCGCCTGCGCGGGCGCGCGAGGGACGCGTGGCAGCCGACCGCGGGGGCTCCCGCCGAGCGCCTGGCGATCGACGTGCCGCCCGGCGAGTCCCGGGCCTACCGCGTCCCGCTCCTCCCCCGGCGGCGCGGCGAGCTGCGCTCCGCGTTCGTCGCCGTGCGCAGCGCGGGCCCGCTGGGCATGGCGGGGCGCCAGGCCGTGATCGCGGCTCCGGGAGCCATCCGCGTCCTGCCGCCCTTCCACAGCCGCCGCCACCTCGCGAGCCGCGTCGCGCGGCTGCGCGAGCTCGACGGCAACACGAGCATCCAGGTCCGCGGTCAGGGCACCGAGTTCGACTCGCTCCGCGAGTACGTGCGCGGGGACGACGTGCGCTCGATCGACTGGCGGGCCACAGCCCGCGCGTCGACGACCATGCTCCGCACGTGGCGACCCGAGCGCGACCGCCACGTCGTCATCGTGATCGACACGGGCCGGACGTCCGCTGCGCGCGTCGGAGACAGCACGCGTCTCGAGGCCGCGTTCGAGGCCGCGCTCCTCCTGTCGGCGCTCGCGCAGCGCGCGGGCGACCACGTGCATCTCGTCGCGTTCGACAGGGTCGTGCGCGCGCGCGTCACGGGCGTCGAGGGGCCGGCGCTCCTGCCCGCACTCGTCGACGCCCTCGCTCCCGTGGACGCCCAGCTCATCGACACCGACTGGGATGCCGCGCTCGCGCAGGCGCGCCGGCTCGCCCCGCACCCGTCGCTGCTCGTGCTGCTCACGGCCCAGGAGTCCGTCGACGCCTCGCGCGCGTTCCTCGGCGTCCTCCCGTCGGCGGCGCGTCGCGGCACGGTCGTGCTCGTCGGCGCCGCCACCGACACGACCCTCGAGAGCGCGGCGCGCGAGCGGGGGTCGGCCGACGCCGTGTACCGCGCAGCCGCCGCCGAGGCCGGGCTCTCGGCCGCGCGGCGCGTGGCGCGGGCGATCGAGCGGGCCGGCGCCGACGCCATCTCGGCGTCGCCGGACGACCTCCCGCCGCTCGTCGCCGACCGGTACCTCGCGCTCAAGCGGGCCGGGCGCCTGTAGGGACATCCGCGACCGGGGGCCGGCCTCCCTCGCGGCGCCGCCGCCCCGGGCCCTTGCCCCGAACGGCCGCCACCGCCATCCGACACCGGCCCTTCGCGGCAAGAACCCCGTTCCGGACGCCGGACACGGCGGAGCGGCCCGCCCCCGACGGGGACGGGCCGCTCCGCGGCGGGCTCAGGCCAGGTCGAAGCGGTCGAGCTCCGTGACCTTCGTCCACGCCTTCACGAAGTCGCGCACGAACTTCTCGTGCGCGTCGTCGCTCGCGTAGACCTCGGCGAGCGCGCGCAGCTCCGAGTTCGAGCCGAACACGAGGTCGACGCGCGTGCCGCGGCCGAAGACCTCGCCCGTGACGTCGTCCGTGGCCTCGAACGCGTGCTTGCCCGGGTCGAGCGGACGCCACGTCTTGCCGAGGTCGAGCAGGTTCACGAAGAAGTCGTTCGTGAGCGTGCCGGGGCGGTCGGTGAACACGCCGTACGGCGAGCCGTCCCAGTTGGCGCCGAGCACGCGCAGCCCGCCGACGAGGACCGTCATCTCGGGCGCGCTCAGCGTGAGGAGGTTCGCCTTGTCGATGAGGAGGTACTCCGCGGGGAGCGTCGCGTCGGGTCCGGTGTAGTTGCGGAAGCCGTCGGCGATGGGCTCGAGGTAGCCGAACGACGCAACGTCGGTCTGCTCCTGCGTGGCGTCGGTGCGACCCGCGTGGAAGGGGACCCGCACCTCGACGCCGGCGTCCTTCGCCGCCTTCTCGACACCCGCGTTGCCCGCGAGCACGATGAGGTCGGCGAGCGACACCCGCTTGTCGCCCGTCTGCGCGGCGTTGAACGAGGCCTGGATGCCCTCGAGCACGCCGATCACCTTCGCGAGCTGCTCGGGGTTGTTGACGTCCCAGTCCTTCTGCGGGGCGAGGCGGATGCGCGCGCCGTTGACGCCGCCGCGCTTGTCGCCGCCGCGGAAGGTCGACGCGGCGGCCCAGGTCGTCGAGACGAGCTCGGCCACCGTGAGGCCCGACGCGAGGATCTGCTCCTTGAGCACGACGGCGTCCGCCGCGTCGATGAGCTCGTGGTCCACCGCGGGGAGCGGGTCCTGCCAGATGAGGTCCTCGGCGGGCACCTCAGGGCCGAGGTAGCGGGCTTTGGGGCCCATGTCGCGGTGCGTGAGCTTGAACCACGCACGGGCGAACGCGTCGCTGAAGGCCTCCTGGTCGTCGCGGAAGCGCAGCGAGATCTCGCGGAACGACGGGTCCTCGCGCAGGGCGAGGTCGGTCGTCAGCATGCGCGGCTCGCGCTTGCCGTCCGAGTGCGCGAGCGGAACCATGTCGCTGCCGCCGCCGTTCTTCGGTCGCCACTGCTTGGCGCCGGCGGGGCTCTCCATGAGCTCCCACTCGTAGCCGAAGAGGATGTGGAAGAACTCGTTGTCCCAGCGGGTCGGGTGGTAGGTCCACGTGACCTCAAGACCCGACGTGATCGTGTCGTCGCCCTTGCCCGAGCCGTGCGAGCTCTTCCAGCCGAGGCCCTGCTCCTCGAGGCCCGCGGCCTCGGGGTTGTCGCCCACGTGCGTGTCGGGTGCGGCGCCGTGCGTCTTGCCGAACGTGTGACCGCCCGCGATGAGGGCGACGGTCTCGTCGTCCTCCATGCCCATGCGGCGGAAGGTGGTGCGGATGTCGTCGGCCGCGGCGAGCGGGTCCGGCACGCCCTCGGGGCCCTCCGGGTTCACGTAGATGAGGCCCATGTGCGTCGCCGCGAGCGGCTTCTCGAGCTCGCGGTCGCCCGAGAAGCGCTTGTCGCTTCCGAGCCAGATCTTCTCGGCGCCCCAGTACACGTCGTCGTCCGGCTCCCAGACGTCGGCGCGGCCGCCGGCGAAGCCGAACGTCTTCAGGCCCATCGTCTCGAGCGCGACATTGCCGGCGAGGATCATCAGGTCGGCCCACGACAGGCTCTTGCCGTACTTCTTCTTCACGGGCCAGAGGATGCGGCGCGCCTTGTCGAGGTTCGCGTTGTCGGGCCAGCTGTTCAGCGGAGCGAAGCGCTGCTGTCCGGCTCCCGCACCGCCGCGGCCATCCGTCGCCCGGTAGGTGCCGGCGCTGTGCCACGCCATGCGCACGATGAGCGGACCGTAGTGGCCGAAGTCGGCGGGCCACCAGGGCTGCGAGGTCGTGAGCGTCTCCGCGATGTCGGCCTTCACCGCGGCGAGGTCGAGGGACTGGAAGGCCGCCGCGTAGTCGAAGTCCTCATCCGCGAACGGGTCGGAGACCGCGGGGTTCTTCGCGAGCAGCTTGAGGTTCAGGCGCTCTGGCCACCATTCCCGGTTCGGGTCGCCCTGGGTCGGGTGGACGAGGTCGGCGCGCGGCTCGCTCGCCGGCAGGTCGGCCGAGGGCAGGCGGGTCGTGTCGTCGGCGGAGCCGTCGTGGATGACGGGGCAGCCCGTGATCGTGTCGCTGCTCATGGATGTCCTTTCGTTCGCGGAAGGAGGGGTCGGTCAGGAGTCGCCGGACGAGGCGTCGCAGTCGGGGCACACGCCCCAGAACGTCACCTCGGCGACCTGGATGCGGAAGCCGGTCTCGTGAGCGGGGTGCAGGCACGGGGCCGCCCCCTGCACGCAGTCGATGTCGTCGACGCGTCCGCACGACGTGCACACGACGTGGTGGTGGTTGTCGCCGACGCGCAGCTCGAAGAGGCCCGGCTGACCGCTCGGCTCGATGCGCCGCGCGAGTCCGGCCTCGACGAAGTCGCCGAGGACGTTGTACACGGCCTGCAGGCTCGTGCCCGGCACGGTGTCGCGCACGCGGTCGAACACCTCGTCGGCGCGCGCATGCGGCATCGTCGCGAGGGCCGTGTAGACGGCTCGTCGCGGAGTCGTCACGCGCAGCCCGACGGCGCGGATGGCGGCCTCGGCGTCGGGCGCGGGCGGGGTGAGGGTCACGTCATCCATGCTAGCCATCGTTTTGAACTCTTCAAAACAAGAGCCGCTCCCGGCGTGTCCCCCGCCATGCACGCGCCCTGCCCCGCTCCTCGGCACCGTGTGCCACGATGCAAGCGAGAGCAGACCATCCGCCCGAGAGGATGTCATGTCCGAGAGCACCTCCCCCGCCCCGACGACGCCCGCTGCGCGCCTCATGGCCGAGGCCGTCGGGACCTTCCTCCTCGTGTTCGGCGGCGTCGGCACGGCCCTGTTCGCGGCGCATCTCGCCGACGCGGGCGACGCGTTCGCACCGGGCATCGTGTACCTCGCCACCGCGGCGGCCTTCGGCCTCTCCGCCGCGGTGGGCGCCGCCGCGTTCGCGGGCGTCTCGGGTGCGCACTTCAATCCCGCGGTCACCCTGGGCCTCGCCGTGGCAGGACGGTTCCCGTGGGCGGAGGTGTGGAAGTACGCCCTCGTCCAGGTGATCGGCGGTGCGGTCGCGACGACCCTCCTCGTGCTGATCGGCCTGTTCGGGCCCGCCGGATGGCTCGAGGCCGCGCAGAACGGAGGGTTCGCGAGCAACGGCTGGGGCGAGCGGTCGCCGGGCGGGTTCGACCTCCCGGCCGCGATCATCGCCGAGGTCGTGCTGACGGCGGTGCTCGTCCTCGTCGTCCTCGGGGCGACCCACCCCGAGCGCGGCACGGCGCTCGCTCCCGGCGCGATCGGCCTCGCGCTCGCGCTCATCCACCTCGTCGGCATCGTCGTCGACGGAGCGTCCGTCAACCCCGCCCGCTCGATCGCGACCGCCGTCTACGGCGGCGGCGCGGCGCTCGCGCAGCTGTGGCCGTTCCTCGTCTTCCCGCTCGTGGGCGCCGTGCTCGCCGGCTTCGCCTGCCGCCTGATCTTCCTCGATCGCCGCTGAGCCGACGTCAGCGGGCGAGCCGCGCGACGCGCTCGTCCTGCAGAGCCAGGGCGCGCAGCTCCCGATCGCGCCGCGCGGCGACGACCGCGCGCAGCAGGATCTCGGGCGGCACGGGCGGAAGCGGGCTGACGAACGGGGCGATCTCGCGTGCGAGGTCATGTGCGACGCGCTCGCGCGCGGCGGGGAACATCCGGCCAGCGCCCGCGACGAACTGCGAGACGCGACGCCCGAGCCGATCCGGCATCCGCCCGACGTCGGCGATCGCGGCCCACGACTCCATGCCCGCCGGGAGGGAGAAGTCGGCCGGCGGCAGCCGCGGCGTGCGGGTGCGCTCGGCGTAGGTGCCGGCCACGAGATCTCCGAGACGCTGCGAGCGCGGCGTGAACATCCCGACGAGGAGCGCCGTCCCCCCGGCGGTCATGTACGTCTCGAAGACGCCGACCAGGGCGCGGATGAGCGCGTGCCGGAACCCGATCGCCCCGCCGTCCGAGCGGACGACGCGACCGCCCACGACGAGCTTGCCGAGGCTGCGCCCCTTCGTGAGCGTCTCGACAGTCGTCGGCAGGAGGACGAGCACGATCACGAGCATGACGACGAGCGCGATGCGCATCGTGGCATCGTCGAGGACGCCGAGGTCGAGCAGGCGCCAGACGGCGAGCGCGAAGAGCACGTAGAGCGCGATCGACACGAGCACGTCGATGAGGGCGCCGGTGGCGCGCAGCACGAGCCCGACCGGCTGGATGTCGAGCGCGACGGCCTCTCCCGTGAGCACCTCGTCGTCACGGACCGCCTGCACCGTGGCGCGCGCCGGAGCGGATGGCGTCGACATGCGTACAGTTAATCAGGTGAACCTCGACGCGCTCACGGCCGCTCGCGCCCGCGAATGGGCGCGGCTCGACGCGCTCTCGAAGAGCCGTCGGCTCACGGGCCCCGAGGTCGACGAGCTCGTCGCCCGCTACCAGGCGGCGTCGGCGGACCTCGCCGACATCAAGACGAGCGCGGGGCGCACGCCGCAGGGCGACCACGTCTCGACGATGCTGTCGCGCGCCCGCCTGCGGCTGACGGGCGCGCCGGAGAACGTCCTGCGGACCCTTCCCCGATTCTTCGCCCTCCAGCTCCCCGCGGCCCTGTACCGCGTCCGATGGACGACGCTCATCATCGCGGCGCTCTTCGTCGCGGTCGTGGCCCTCGTCGCGGCGTGGGTCTCGAGCGACCCGGCGCTCGTCGCCTCGCTGGGGCCGCAGGCCGCTCTCGAGCACTACGCGCGCGAGCAGTTCACCGAGTACTACACCGAGAACCCGGCCGCCGTGTTCGCCGGCATGGTGTGGACGAACAACGCGTGGATCGCCGCGCAGTGCGTGCTGTTCGGCGTCACGGGGGTGTTCCCCGTCTACGTCCTCATGCAGAACGCGGTCGGACTGGGGACGGCGGCCGCCGTCATGTTCGCGTTCGACCGGGGCGACGTGTTCGTGCTGTACATCCTCCCGCACGGTCTCCTCGAGATGACCTGCATCTTCGTCGCGGGCGCTGCCGGGCTCCACATCTTCTGGGCTCTCGTCGCGCCGGGCCCGCGCACCCGGCTCGCCGCGCTCGCGGACGCCGGGCTGTCGCTCGCGACGATCGCCATCGGCCTCGTGTTCGCCCTCGCCCTGTCGGGCGTCGTCGAGGGATTCGTGACCGGCCAGCCCTGGCCGTGGTGGCTCAAGATCGGGATCGGCGCGCTCGCGCTCGGCGTCTTCCTCTTCTACATGCTCTTCGTGGGGCGGAGGGCGGCCAGGGCCGGCGAGACCGGAGGACTCACGGAGTACGAGGCGGGAACCCCGCGGCTCGTCTCCGGCTAGGGATGGCCGGGCGCCCGCTAGGCGCGCAGGGTCTCGTGGCGGAAGACGACCCACCCCTGCGGGACGGACAGCCGCTCGGTGTGGAACGCGCAGAGATCGTGCGCGTGCGGGTCGTCGCCCGCTCCGAGCGGTCCGACGGCCGCCATCTGGTCGGCATAGTCGTAGGTCATGGTCGTCACGGCCTCGCGGGCGCAGCCCACCTTCGAGCACAGTCTCTCGCGCATCCCGGACAGCCTATCGAGGCCGCGGCGCCGGACAGCGACGACGCGCAGCGCGCGAGCCTAAGCTGGGAGGCATGAAGTGGTGGAATCGCGCACCCCGTCCCGTCGTGCGGCGCTCGACGGGACGGCACGGCCGCCACGGTCGGACGGGCCGCAGCTCGATCGTGCGCCCTCCGCTGCCGCCCGTCGACACCCGCTACGAGCGGTTCGACGTCGCCGTCGGCTCGGCCGCCGAGTACCTGCGCGGGGCGTGGCCCGAGCTGCGCGACGTGAGCTTCGAGATCGCCGGCCTTCCCGCCGAGCCATCGGAGGACGGCATCCCGCGGTGGCGCATCGACCGCGCGGCGCGTCGGATCATCCTCTTCCGCATCCCCGTCGAGCGGCTCAGCCGCATCCACGGCTCGATCGGCCTCGCGCGCGCCGACGACTTCCACCGCCGGCTCGTGATCGAGGGCGCGGTCTTCCGCGCGGCGGCCGACTACCTCGACCGCGATCCGTGGGACCTCGCGCCCGACCGCTACCGCTGGTTCTGACCGGTCACGGGTAGACGCGGACGTCCTGCGGCGCGGCCGCGTCGCGCTCGACCGGGAGACCGGCGAGGGCCGACCCGCTCTCGAACCCGACCGACGCGTGCACGGCCGACCCGCCGGGGTCGAGCACGAAGACGCCCGCCTCGGCGAGCTCGACGGAGGCGAAGCCGCCCGCCGGCACCTCGAGGGTCTGCGACTCGTCGCCGCGCGTGATCGAGACGGCGGTGTCCTCGTCTCCGGGGTTGTAGACGCTGAGGCGCGCGCCCGGACCATCGGGGACGGCGAACGCGGTCGGCGCATCGAGCGCGGGAGCCGCCGCGTACCAGGCGTAGTCGGAGCCCGCGCCGAACCCCGTGGCCTGCCACGCCGCCGCGACGAGCGGCTGATCCGACTCGACGAGCACCGTGTAGCGCCCCTCGGGGAGTCCGCCGATGTCGACCGACATCGGCTGGTCGGCGGTGAGGGCGACCTGCTCGGGCGCGCGCGCGGGCGATCCCCCGCCCTCGGGCAGCACGGTCACGGTCGCCGTCGCGTCCGACGTGGAGAGCAGTCGCACGAGCCCCGCCGAGTTCTCGCTCTCGCTCGCCTCGCGCGTCACGCTGATGCCGGGGATGGCCTGGACCGGTGCGGGCGCGACGGATGGCTGCAGGTCGATGCCGCCGGGCTCGAGCGTGCGCACGAGGCTCGACTGCAGCGTGACGCGCACGGGGGCGCCGTCGGCGGTCACCCGGACGGACGGCGCCTCCTCGCCCTCGGCGATCCCGGCGAGCGGGATGGCCACCTGCTCGCCCGCGGGGATGGCGATCGCGTCGGACCCGACGGGCGTGCGCCGGCCGTCCACGCCGAAGACGTCGAGCGCGACGACCGCGTTGACGTCGGTCGGGTTCGCGATGAGGAGAATGCCCGTGGAGCCCGTGGTGACATCGCCCCCCACGATCCAGGACTCCATGAGGGGTCGGCGGCACTCCGACGCCGCGAAGCCGCCGAGGTCGAGGTCGTCGGTCTCGAACGAGGAGGCCGCCGCGACCGGAACCGCCTCGCGCCCGTCCGGACTCTGCCGGAAGACGGGCACGGCCGCTCCGTCGACGCCCGCGACGGCGAGGTCGACGCGCTCGGGCTCGCCGTCGGCCGTGCTGCCCGAGACCACGCGCGGATCGGCGGCCGCGGTGAGCCCGCTCGCGTCCTCGGCCGAGCGCCCGAGCGCGAGCAGGGGGCCGTCGCATGCGAGCACCGTCTCGGCGGGCGCCGGCGCCACGTCGACCGCAGGCGCCTCGCCTCCCACGACGGGCCATGGGACGACTCCGACGCCGAGCGCGGCGGCGGCCGCCGCCGCCGAGACGACGGCGCCGATGCCGATGCGGGCCGACACGGTCGCCCTGCTCATGAGACCTCCTCGTACTCGGCAGCGATCACGCGCGGCTTCCGGCGAGCCGCGCGATGCGACGCGGGCGTCGGCACGGCGAGCAGCAGCGCGACGGCGACCGCGATGAGCTGGATGAGCGCGATCCCCCGAGCGGTCTGCGCGTCGTCGTCCGAGATCGCCGGTCGCGGCGCGCGATCGACGTCGACGCTCCAGAGCACGCCGCGCGGCGTCTCCCCCACGCGCACGAGCCCGGCCCGCTGATCGATCGCCGTCGCGGCGGAGAGGCGCAGCACGCGCGCGGCGTCGCTGTCCTCGCCCTCCGCGGCGAGCAGCACGAATCCCACGCCGCGCTCGGCGAGCGCCCCGGTCGCGTCGGCCGAGGACCCGGCCACGAGGTCGGTCGCGATCTCCGCGATGCGCCGGTCGCCGTCGGAGAGAGCGGGCTGCGTGGACTGCAGCGTCGACTGGCCGCCGAGCGTCTCGCTCGCCCCCCAGACGACGGATGCCGCGACGCCCCCGTCGGGCTGGGGCGCGAGCACGAGGGTCGCGACGCCGTCGGCGATCGCGGCCTGCGCCGAGACGTACGCGGGCAGGGTCGTGTCGGTTCCGCTGCGCAGCGCCGCCTGCCCGCGGTGGACGGCGGTGAGCGAAGGGATGGCGGCCAGCAGCACGCACGCGGTGGCGATGAGCGCGGCGGCGCGCAGGACCGCGCGCGGCGCGAAGCCGACGTCGAAGGCGATGACCGCTGCCGCGACGAGGCCGAGCCACGCGAGGCTGAGCCCCGCACCGGGCCAGACGGCGACGGGCTGCGACTGCGCCCACGCGACCTGGACGGACAGTGCGGCGCCGGCCGTCGCGAGGCCGAGCACGGCGATCACGATCATCGCGATCCCCGCCCGCCAGCGGCGCGTGAGCGGCGCGACGAGCGCGGCGAGCGCGACCGGGGCGAGCAGTATCGGCACCCACCACGTCTCGGCCGGGAGTCCGAGGCCCGCGAGGAAGCCTCCCCATCCGCCCGGGTCGGACGTCGGGAACCCCAGCGCGATCCGCCAGCGCTCATCGGCCGCGAGCACGGGTCCCGCCCACGGTCGCCCGGGATCGGCCAGCAGCGCCCACGGCGTCCCGCGATCGAGCTGCGCGAGGACGAGGGGGAACGCGAGCGCCGCGCTGGGGACGAGCGTCCACACGACGCGCGCGATGCCCCGCGGGCGCAGCGCGCAGGTCAGGACGAGCCCGAGCGCCCACACGACGACGAGCGCAGGGGCCAGCGACGGCGCGCACGCGACGACCGCGGCCAGCAGGAGCGACGCGGTGCCGGCAGCACCCCAGGACCGGTGCGCCGCGGCGCCGGCGAAGAGCAGCCACGGCAGGAGCAGGTGCACGAGGACCGCCGCAGGACGGGGGTCGACGAGCGCCGAGAGGAAGCTCGGGGCGAGCGCCCACAGCGCCGCCATCACGACACGCAGCCCCGAGCGCACCGTGACCCGCGTCGCGGCGAACCAGGCCCCGAGCACCGCCAGCGGGAGGGCGAGCAGCCACAGCGCGAGCAGCGCGAACGACGGGCTGCCCGGCCACAGCGACCCCAGCAGGGCGGTGACGGCCGCGAACGGGTCGGCCGGCGACACGACGTCGAGCCCGACCGCACGGCGGCCGAAAGCGGCCTCGGCCCACAGCCCCGACACGGTGCGCGCGAGGGGCAGCAGAGCGCCGCCCGCGACGCCCGGCCAGGACAGGAGCGCGAGGAAGGCGACGACGCTCACGACGCCGGCGGCGAGCACGGCCCACGCGCCGCCGCCGCTGAAGAAGCGCAGCTCGCGGCGGACGACCGGATGGTCGTGCGAGGCCTGTCGCTCGCGCAGGCTCTCGCGGGTGGCCCGGAGGGCGTCGACCGCGGCCCACGAGGCACGGCGCGTCCGGCGGATGCGCGCGCGCGAGCGCGCCACGGCCGGGATCCGGGCCATCGCGACGATCGCGGCCGCCCATTCGGCGGGCACGAAGGCCGGGTTCTTCGCGATGAGCTGGACGGCCGTCTTCCACAGGGCGAGCGGCAGGAAGGAGAGCCAGTGCAGCAGGACGGCCCAGGCGGGCGCGTACGCGAGTCGGCGATGCAGCTGGGCGGTGCGCTGACGGAAGTCGTCGCGCATCCGCTTCCGCGCCGGTCTCGGCACGGCGACGCGGGCACGCGGGACGAGCGCGACGCGCCGGCCGGCGAGGTGCGCGCGCACGCCGAGGTCGAGGCCCTCGTCGACGCCGAGGAGCGCGCGATCGGGCACGAGGTCGGCGACGACCTCGCCGCGGACGAGCACGCCGCGGATGTCGGAGCCGAGCACGTCGTCGAGCGCGTCGTACTGCCCCTGATCGAACTCGCCGTCGGCGAGCTCGACGGCGCGGCCGAACCCCGTCATGCTCTGCCCGAGGGAGACGATGCGGTCGGCGTCGTCCGCGTCAACGAGCTTGGGGGCGGCGATCGCGATCGACGGCCCGCGCTCGAGCTCGCCCGCGAGGGCCGCGAGGGCGGTGGCATCAGGTGTCGCGTCATGGGCGAGCAGCCAGACCGACGCCCCGGGCGTGACGCGTCGCAGCGCGAACTCCACGGCGGCCGCGAACGGCGTCGCGGCGGACGCCTCGATCACGCCCTCGGCACCGGACGCCGACACGAGCTCGCGCACGGGAGCGATCGGACCGCACACCACGATCGTCAGCGCGTCGACCGGACGGGTCTGCGAGCGGACGGCCTCGAGGGTGCGGCCGAGCACCTTCACGGCTTCCGGGGATGAGCGCGCGACGAGGACGGCGTGGACTGCGGCGGGCATGACCCGGCAAGCCTAAGCCGGGGGCCGCGTCGAGCCGTCCACCGGCGCGCCGGGCGGGCGGATTCCCAGGCGGGTCAGCTCGCGCGGCGCTTGAGCTTGCGGCGCTCGCGCTCGCTCAGGCCGCCCCAGATCCCGAACCGCTCGTCGTTCTGGAGCGCGTACTCGAGGCACTGGGCGCGCACGTCACACGTCGCGCAGATGCGCTTCGCGTCGCGGGTCGAGCCGCCCTTCTCGGGGAAGAACGCCTCGGGGTCCGTCTGGGCGCACAGCGCGTCGCTCTGCCAGGCGAGCGCCGTGTCCTCCTCGGTCGCAGGCCGCACTCCGGGAACACCGAGGTCGACCGGATCCACGAACCAGTTGTCGGGAACTCCGGATCGATACTGCGAAGTCGCCATCGTCGCTCTCCCACCCCTTGTCCTATCCCCCCACGCGGGCAGCGTGTGCACCTAATTACAACCGTGTGATTCGGATAGGTCAAGTCGCGGATCGTAAACCCTGAAGGGGAGATTGAAGGTTCACCGGGCGTGTCGGCGTGTCGGCGAGGCGTGTCGCGGACACCGGCGCGCGCCGCGCTGCGGCGCGCGCCGCTGCGTCAGACCGGAGCGCCCGGCTCGGCGACGAAGACCTCGCCGTCGCCGTCGAACCGCAGCTGCGCCGTGTCGGGCGTCGCGAACAGAGCGCGTCCCGGCACGAGCTCGACCGCGTCGCCGCCGTCGGACACCGTGACCGCGCCGGCCGTCGCGAGCACGATCGCGGGCCCAGCGGGGTGCAGGCTCGCCTCCTCGTCCTCGCCCGCGCGCACGCGCAGGAGCCGGAAGTCCGCGACCGGCACCGGGAACGCCTCGACGCCGCGGCTGCCGTGGTCGACCGCGACGGGGAGCACGACGGGCACCTCGCCCGGGGTCGGGTCGACGATCGCGAGGAGCTCGTCGACGTCGATCCGCTTGGGGGTGAGGCCGCCGCGGAGCACGTTGTCGCTCGCGGCCATGAGCTCGACGCCGAGGCCCGAGACGTACGCGTGCAGCTGACCCGCGCCGAGGAACAGCCCCTCGCCGCGCCGCAGGAGCACGTAGTTCATGAGGAGCGCGACGACGACGCCGGGGTCGCCGGGATAGATCGATGCGACCCGGCGCGCGTTCGCGAGCTCGGCCGCGAACTCGGTCGACTGGGCCTCGTCGAGGGCGGCGATGATCTCCGAGACCGTCTCCCCCGCCTCGCCGCCCAGCAGCCAGCCGAGCGCCTGGCGCAGGCCCTCCGCGTCGACGAGGCGATCGCGCAGCGGCGCGGCTGCGGGGCCGATCGCATCGAGCAGGCGCCGCGTCGCGTCGAGGTCGCGCAGCCCGCAGAGCGCCTCGAAGCGGTCGCTCAGCGCCACGATGATCTCGGGCTTGTGGTTGTCGTCGACGTAGTTGCGGGGAGCGTCGGCGTCGAGCGACGCCTCGCGCGCGAATCCCTCCTCGGCCTGCGCCTTGGTGGGGTGCACCTGGATCGACAGCGGCGACCCGGCCGCGAGGAGCTTGAGCAGGTACGGCAGGCGCCCGGTCGGCGAGACGTGCACGCCGTTGTCCGCGATCCACGCGTCGAGCGTGCGGCCGCTGCCGTCCGCCAGATCAGCGGGATCGGACGGATGGTCTCCGAACCAGACCTCGGCCTCCGGCCCCTCGGCCGGCTCCCGGCCCTCGAGAGCGGCGAGCAGCGAACGCGATCCCCAGGCGTAGTCGCGCGGGACATTGGTGAGCGGTACGAGCACGATCCCACCTTAGGGTGCCCGCACGGCGCGGACGGTAGCCTGGTGCGCGATGACGCAGCTGAGCCGCCATCCGGTCGCGGACCCGCCCACCGCGCCGGAGCGCGAGAAGACGGGGCACCTCCTGCTGCGCGCATACGCGGTGCTCGTGGTGTTCTCCGCGCTCGCCCACTCGTTCTGGTACAACCTCGCCGGGATGGCCGGGGCCGCGGTCCTGCTCGGAGCGCTCACGCTCGCGACCCTCGCCATCTGGCTGCCGCGCCTGCGGCGCTCGCGGCGGGCGACGCCGTTCGCGTGGCGTCGACTCCCCTGGCTCGGGCTCGCCTATGCGGCATTCGCGCTGCTGTCGCTGCTGTGGTCGGCGTGGCCGGCCGCGACGGCGGTGACCTGGCTGCTCCTCGCCTCCGCGACGCTGCAGGGGCTGTTCCTCGCCGACTCCCTCACCTGGCGCGAGCTCGTGCGCTGCCTCGAGATCTCCCTGCGCTGGGTGCTCGGCCTCTCGCTCCTCCTCGAGCTGTGGGTCGCGGGCATCCGCCGACGGCCGCTCCTGCCGAACTTCTCCGATGCCCCCGCCGATCCGGACCCGCACTGGTACTGGGTCCGCGGCAACCTCCTCGACGGCGTGCTCGATCCCGGGCGCGTGCAGGGCATCGTCGGCAACGCGAACCTCCTCGGCATCCTGTGCCTGCTCGCGCTCATCGTGTTCGGCATCCGGCTGGCCGACCGGGCGCCGTCGCCCGCCGTCCGCATCGTCTGGATCGCCGTCGCGGCCTTCCTCCTCCTCCGCTCGGGATCCGTCACGACGCTCGTCGCGCTCGTCGCGGTCGCGGGCGTCCTCTGTGCCGCCCTCCTCATCCGACGCGCCGCGCTGCCGCGCGGTCGCACGCCGCTGTATGCGGTCTTCGCGGGCGTGGCCGTCGTCGGGATCGTCTCCGCGGCGCTCCTGCGCGGGCGGCTGCTCGCGCTCGTCGGGCGGGAGGGCGACCTGACCGGCCGCGGCGACATCTGGCAGGCCGTGCTCGACCGCGCGAGCACGCGGCCCGTCGCCGGCAACGGCTTCGCGAGCCCGTGGCTCCCCTGGGACCCGGCCTTCGACGGCTGGATCCTCGACCACGGCATCACGGTCTTCCACGCGCACGACATGTGGCTCGACGTCTACCTGCAGCTCGGAGCGATCGGCGTGGCCCTCGTCGCGGGCGTGTTCGCCGCGCTCACGTGGCGCGCGTGGTTCTTCGCCGTCGACCGCCCGCGCTGGGACATCCGCGCTGACCGCCCTTATCAGGCGATCACGCTGCTGCCGATCCTCGTCGTCGCGATGCTGCTCGTGCAGGGGCTCACCGAGTCCGGGCCGATCATGCTGTGGGGCTGGATGCTCGTGACGCTGCTCGCCTTCAAGATCAAGTCCGTCCCGCTCGTCGACGTCGGGGTCGCCGAGGCGTCGGCGCCGGAGAGGCGTCCGCTGCGGGTGCGGCGCGGATGAACCCGTACTCGCCCGTGCGGATGGCGGCGCGCCTCCTGCGCTCGGCCGATGTCGCGCGCGCCTACACGCTCGCGACGCTGCTGGCGGCCTTCGGGTCGCACGCGGTCGAGCGCACCGCGGGGCGCGTGACCCTCGCGACCGTCATCGTGTCGCTCGTCGTGCTCGGCATCGGCATCATCGCGGCACGGCGACGCGAGCTGCGCCCCCTCGGGTTCGCCCCCACGAGCTTCGTGGTGTTCCTCGTGTGGGCGCTCGTCTCGACGATCTGGTCGAACGACGACGACGCGACCCTGGGCGGATGGATGTCGCTGGTCGCCTACGGGTTCCTCGCGCTCGTGATCGCGCACATCCGCGACACGCTACAGACGGTGCGCGCCATCGGCGACGTCCTGCGGTGGCTGCTCGCGGCATCCCTCGCCCTCGAGATCCTCTCCGGGATCCTCCTCGACATGCCGTTCCCGTTCCTCGGGATCGCGGGCCAGATCGCGAACGGGGGCCCGATCCAGGGCCTCTTCGGCACCCGCAACATGCTCGGGTTCGTCGCGATCGTCGCCCTCGTCACGTTCCTCGTCGAGTGGCGCACCCAGTCCGTCCCGCCGCAGAAGGCCGCGTTCTCGATCACGCTCGCGGCCCTGCTCGCGGTGCTGTCGGCCTCCCCGACGGCGGTTGTCCTCGCGCTGTCCGTCGCCGTGTCGCTGCTCGCCCTGACCCTCGTGCGCCGCGCGGCCCCCGAGCGGCGCCGCTCCCTGCAGTGGACGCTCGCGATAGCGCTCGTGCTGTCGCTGTCGATCGCCTACGCCCTCCGCCATCCGATCCTCCGCTGGCTCGACGCGACGGCGGGCTTCTCGCTGCGCGCCGACCTCTGGAACGCGATCCTCACGTGGGTGGGCAACCGTCCGATCCAGGGCTTCGGCTGGCACGGCGGCTGGGATGCCGACGCGTACCCGATGAACGTCATCAACGTGCTCCTGGGCGAGTCGCACCGCTCGGCGCTCAACGCCTACTTCGACGTGCTGCTCCAGCTCGGCTGGGTCGGCCTGCTGCTCTTCGCCGCGCTCTGCGGCGTCGCGTTCGTGCGCTCCTGGCTCGTCGCGAGCGAGCGGAAGTCGACGGTGTACGCGTGGACCCCGGCCGTGCTCGCGGCGCTCATCGTCGACTCGATGTTCGAGAGCTTCACGCTCGAGGGCGCCGGCTGGCTGCTGCTCGTGCTGTGCGCCGTCCGCGCGGGCCAGTCCCGCTCGTGGCGCGAGAGCCTCGATCTCGTGGCGAGCGGGGGCGAATCACAGGATCCCCTGGCACCGCCGCGATAGGCTCGACGGCGGCCCGAACCCGGCGCCGATCCCGTCTCGCACCCGGAGCTCTCGCCGTGACACACGTCCTCCAGAGCGTGGTCTTCCCGCTCGACCGCGATCCCGACCTCCTGCCGCTGTACATCGATCCCGAGGTCTGGTCGACGATCGACGAGGAGCCGGTCCGCGTCTCCGACGTCGCGCATCTCTCCGACATCCTCGGCCGCACGCGCGCGCGGATCCCGGCCGGGACGCGCGTGTCGTTCGCGACGTACTTCAACGCCTTCCCTGCGTCGTACTGGCAGCACTGGACGAGCGTCCGCTCGGTGCGCCTCGCGGTGCGCACCGAGGGCACGGCGACCGTGCTCGTGTACCGCTCGACGGGCGACGCCGCCCAGCAGCGCATCGACACGAAGGACGCGTTCGGCGACGCCGAGACCGTGTTCGACATCTCGCTCACGCAGTTCAGCGACGGCGGATGGCTGTGGTTCGACGTCGTGGCCGGCGCGGAGGACGTCGTGCTCGCCGGCGGCGAGTGGACGACCGAGCAGGAGCCCGCGCGCACGGGCAAGGCGTCGCTCGGGATCACGACGTACAACAAGCCCGACTACTGCGTCGCGACGCTCGGCGCGCTCGCCGACGCCCCCGAGGCGCTCGAGCTCGTGGACCGCATCTTCATCGTCGACCAGGGCACGCAGAAGGTCGCGGCCCAGGACGGGTACGACGAGGTCGCCGCGCGCCTGGGCGACCAGCTGCAGGTCGTCGAGCAGCCGAACCTCGGCGGCTCCGGCGGCTTCGCGCGCGCGATGCACGAGACGCTGCAGCGCCCCGAGAGCGACTTCATCCAGCTCCTCGACGACGACGTCCGCATCGAGCCGGAGTCCATCCGCCGCTCGATCACGTTCGGGCGCTTCGCGACGCAGCCCGTGCTCGTGGGCGCCCACATGTTCGACCTCCTCAACCGCCCGCGGCTGCACGCGTGGGCGGAGGTCGTCGACGAGCAGCCGTTCATGTGGCGCAACCTGTATCAGGAGAGGATGCCGCACGACTTCCGTCGCGCGAACATCCGGCAGACGCCCCTGCTGCACATGCGCATGGACGCCGACTACAACGGCTGGTGGATGTGCCTCATCCCGACCCAGGTCATCCGCGAGGTGGGCCTCGCGCTGCCCGCGTTCATCAAGTGGGACGACGCCGAGTTCTGCCTGCGCGCGCGCGAGGCCGGCTACCCCACGGTGTCGCTGCCCGGCGCCGCGCTGTGGCACGTGTCCTGGATCGGCAAGGACGACTCGATCGACTGGCAGGCGTACTTCCACGCCCGCAACCGGATCGTCGCCGGCCTCCTCCACTCGAATGCGCCGCGCGGCGGGACGCTCATCCGCCACTCGCGCCGGGTGGACCTCAAGCACCTGATGATGATGCAGTACTACCCCGTCGCGCTGCGGAACCGCGCGCTGCGGGACGTGCTGCGCGGGCCCGCGCACCTGCGGGAGAACCTCGCCACCGCGATGCCGGAGGCGCGCTCCCTCGCCGCCCGCTTCCCCGAGACGGTCGTCCATCGCGACCCCGAGATCGTCATCCGCTCGCGGCGCGGGCGCCAGGTCTTCCAGCGGCTCAAGCAGCATGTCTTCGACAGCCCCACGGGATGGCGGCTGCGGCTCTTCACCGCGCAGACGCTGGTCTCGCACTGGCTGCGGGAGCCCGATCCGGCCAACGTCGAGCGCCCCGAAGTCGAGTTCGGCAAGTCCGACGCGCACTGGTGGCGCGTCCCGCTGTACGACTCGGCGCTCGTGAGCGCGGCGGACGGCTCGGGCAAGAACATCTACACGCGCGACCGGCTGCTGTACCGGCGCATGCTCCTGGACTCCATCCGGCTGCACGCGCGCCTGCGGCGGGAGTGGCCGCGCCTGCAGCGGGAGTACCGTGAGGCGCTGCCCTACCTCGTGTCCGAGGGCGCGTGGCGCGAGATCTTCGAGAGGCAGTCATGAGCGAGAAGACGTCCGTCGTGGAGCAGAGCTACGACCCGCGCGCGTTCGACCCGGCGACCGCGACCATCGTGGTCGTCACCTACAACCGCTCGCACCTCCTGTCGAAGCTGCTCGTCTCGATCGGCGAGATGGACCCGAAGCCGGGCCACGTCGTCATCGTCGACAACGCGTCGTCCGACGACACGACCGAGGTCGTCGAGTCGTTCCGCGCGGCGATCGGCACCGAGATCGTCTACCGGCGTCTCGAGGAGAACACGGGCGGCTCCGGCGGGTTCAGCGAGGGCATGCGCGTGGCGTACGAGCTCGGCTCGACCTGGATCTGGCTCATGGACGACGACGTCGAGGTGCTCCCCGACGGGCTCGCGCGCATGGGCGTGTGGGCGCCGCGCTTCAAGAGCATCCAGGGGCGCCGCTACGACTACGACGGCAGCGAGTTCTACTGGCAGTACCGCCTGTCGATCCCGCTCGGCATCCCGATCCCCTTCGCCCCAGCCGGCTTCGATGCCACGGGGTACCGCGAGATGAACTCCGGGTGCTTCGAGGGGATGTTCATCCACCGCGACATCGTGCAGAAGGTCGGGCTGCCCGATCCGCGCTTCTTCATCTACTGGGACGACTCGGTGTACGGATGGCTCGCGTCGCTCCAGACGACATCCGCGATCGTCAACGAGTTCGTGCTGCGCCGCACGCGCGAGATCAAGCAGTGGGACATGGGCGTGCGCCATCTCAACGCCTCGAGCAACGCGTACCGCTACTACATCATGCGCAACCGCGGCATCATGCGGCACTACTTCGCCGAGCACGGCGCGTACCGCCCCGTCCTCTTCGCCCTCGGCACGGCGCTGACCTTCGCCAAGGAGCTCATCCGCCTCATCGCCGTGGAGCGGACCGTGCGGGGAACGAGCAACCTCTTCCGCGGCATGCGCGACGGACGCCGCATCGCGAAGGACCGCTCGTGGCGCACCATGCCGCCGCTCGACGCTCCTGCCGCGCAGGACGAGAAGCGCTGAGCCCGTGCTGACCATCGCCGAGGACGCGGTCGTCGACCCGTCGGTCAAGCTCCTCCACCGCGACGGCGATCGCGACATCGCGATCGGGGCCCGGACGAAGATCTACCGCGGGGCCGAGATCCTCGGCCCCGTCGAGATCGGCGAGGACGTCTTCATCAACCGCGACGCGTACATCCGCCCCGGCACGCGCCTCGGCGACCGCGTGAACCTCGGGCCGTTCGTGCGCCTCATCACCGACACGCATGAGATCGGCGGGCACGACAAGCGCGCGGGCGACGTGCGGCACGAGCCGATCTCGGTCGGCGACGGCACCTGGATCGGCGCGGCCGTCACGGTCGTCGGGGGCGTCCGGATCGGCGCCGGGTGCGTCATCGCGGCGGGCGCGGTCGTGACCTCGGACGTGCCGGACGACACCATGGTCGGCGGCGTGCCGGCCGCGGTCATCCGCCGCCTGCGCTGACGCGACCGCTACAGCTCGCCGGGCGCGGTGACCTGCTCGTCGATCTCCTCGAGCACGCGCTGCGTCCGCGCGGAGCGGCCGCGCCGGGGCGCGTACACGACGAGAGCGTGGAACGCGTAGCGGGCGACGAACGCGACCGCGAGCGTGATCGCCGCCGCGACGACGCTCGAGATGTGCCACGTCTCGACGAGCAGCGCGAGCACGGGGATCCGCACGAGCGCCTCGGTGTTGTTGAACGCGAACGACTTCGCGAACCGCGTGCGCCCGCTCGAGGCCTCGTCGAGCATCTCGCGGAAGACGAACCGCTCCTGCAGGAGGAAGTTCCCGATGATCGTGGCCTCCGCGGCGATGATCGCCGCCCAGATGTAGGGCATCCCGAGCTGCGTGAGCGTCCACATGATCGCGAGGTTCGCGACCGCGCCGAGCCCGCCGATGATCGCGAACGCCGACATCTTGCCGAAGCGCAGCGCCGCGAGCTGCACGAGGAAGCGGGCCCCCTGGCGGATCGACGCCTTCGACGCGCCCGCCGCGCGCTCGGCGAAGTCGAACGGGATCTCGGCGACGCGCAGCTGCTGCCGCGCGAGGATCTCGAGGAGGATCTTGAAGCCGCGCGGGCGCAGGAGCGCGAGGTCGACGCGCGTGCGGTCGACGAGGAAGAACCCGGTCATGGGGTCGGAGCAGTCGCGCAGTCGCAGCGGGAACATCGCCTTCGTGAGCGCGGTCGTCACGCGCGAGACGAGGTTGCGGGTGAGATCGGCGAGACCCGCGGCCGAGCCGTCGCGCACGTAGCGCGACGCGACGACCGCGTCGACGTCTCCCGCGCGGAACCGCGCGACGAGCGCGGGGATCCGCTCTGGCGGGTGCTGGAGGTCGCCGTCGATCACGACGCACGCGTCGTGGGCCGCCTGCTCGAGGCCCAGGATCACGGCGCCGCTGAGCCCGCCGACCGGCTCGTCGCGGTGGATGACGCGCACCGGGATGTCGACGAGGCCGGCCACGCGGCGCACCTCGTCGGCCGTTCCGTCGCTCGAGTCGTCGACGAACAGGACCTCGCACGCGACGCCGTCCATGGCGGCGACGATGCGCCGCACGAGCGGCTCGACATTGGGAGCCTCGTTGTAGGTGGGGACGATGATCGTCGCGCCGGCGAAGTGGTCGATCGTCATCCGGGGGTCGCGTCGCTCTCGGTCAGGGGCGCCGGGGCGGCCGGCGCGAGGTCGTCCTCCCGATTCTGCCAGCGGACGGGGGTGAGCATCATGCCGATCGCGAGCACGCTCCCGTACACGAGCGGCAGGATGTAGCGCGGCAGCGCGACCGGGCTCGCCACGAGGAAGGCGAGGTTCACGAGGAGAGGCGACACCGCGAGGACGTGCAGCGGGCTGCGCCGGCGGATGGCGTACGCGAGCGCGATGAGCGGCACCCACGACGCGTAGAACGCCTTCGAGGAGAGGAGGTTGCCTTCCGCGAGCGACTCGGTCGCGCGGTTGACCGCGAGGCGCGCGTCGTCGAGCGCGGCCGGCTCGTGGAGGTCCTCGATCGCGGCCTCGATCTCGGCGCGCGTCGTGGTCGGCAGAGCCCTGGCCTCCCAGAAGTCGAGATAGCGGTCGAGCACGATCCCGCTCTGGAAGATCATCGGCGTGACGGGGGCGAAGTACTCGAAGGTGTTCGCGGCCGTCGCCGACAGCGCGGTGCCCGGATAGCGGATCACCTGCGCGAGCCACACCCGCGCGTAGGCGAGACGCTCCTCGGAGCCGGCCTCGAGGTTCCAGCGGCCTTTCACCGCGTCCGAGCGCCGCGGCACATACGCCTCGCCGAGGCCGTCGTAGCGCAGCACGGCGTCGATGACCGCGCGCTCGTCTGCGGGGATCTCGTCGCCGTGCTCGGCGACGATGCGCGCGGTCTGCTGGACGGGGATCGTGAGCATGTCGGTCGCTGTGCCGGGCGCGATGCCGATCGCGGGGAGGACGAGGAGCGGCCACACGACGTTCGTCACGAGGAGCGCTCCCGCGGTCCCCGCTGCGACGCGCAGGCGGGCCCGCCGCGCGCAGATCACCAGCAGGACGACGGCGCACACGACGACGAGGTAGACGTTGGTGCGCTTGGCGAGGATGAGCGGGATGACGATGGCGAGCGCGACGACACCCACGCGCGCGCTGAGCAGCACGCTCCCGCGCGTGCGCACGGCCTCGACGAAGAGCACGAGGAAGGGGAGCCAGAACACGGCGGCGAACGCGTCCTTGCTCATGACCGACGGCGCGGCCATGAAGACCGGCAGGACGGCGACCGCCGCTGTCAGCGTCCAGCGGATGGGGCGCGCCATCCCCAGCCATCCGAGGTAGATGAGCACGAGGGCCGCACCGGCCGCCGTGGCGGCCTCCTGCAGGAGGAGGAAGGCGAACAGGCCGATCCGATCGTCGCCGAGCGCGGATCCGAGATCCCAGAACCATCCGAAGACCATCGTGTCGAACCACGGATGGTGGTCGGTCTGCTCGAGCAGCCCCATCCACTGGAGCCGCTGCGTGATGGTGTCGCTGTCGACGTTGCCCGGTGCGTGCACGAGCAGCCACGGCAGCCAGCCGGCGAGGATGGCGCCGGCTGTCGGCAGCAGGCGCCGGCGCGCGGTCTCGCGGAAGGACGCCGGCTCGGGCACCGCGCGACGCGCGTCGAGCCAGCGGAACAGCAGGGTCAGCGGGACGAAGAGCGCGGCGCCGAGTCCGAGGACGACGAGGCCGCTGCCGACCGCGGCGCCGACGGAGCCGGCGAACCACACCGCGCTGTCGTTCGCGTCGAACGACGCCCCCACGACGACGAACGCCGCGAGGACGAGCGCCGTGGCCGCGGCATGCGGGTCCCACAGGGCCCGCAGCGCGGAAGGGCGGTTCACGCCTGTGCCCGCTGCGTCTCGGCCGACGGGGAGGGCGGGCCGCTCCTGTTCCGCCGACGGGCGACGAGGGCGACGGCGACCGCGAGCGGCGCTGTCGCGAAGAACCCGAGCGCGTAGCGCATGCCGCCCGAGACCGGGCCGGCGAGGAAGGTCGCCATGAGCGCGGCGGCCGGCAGGGCGAAGGCCGCCTCGAGCCCGGCGCGCTTGCGCCAGAGCACGACGAGCGCGAGGATCCAGATCCACGTGACGAAGCCCGGAGACAGCGTCATCCCGATCACGGGGATCGCGAGATACCCCTCGTCGAGGAGCCCGTGGCGATCGATCGATGCCTGGATGCCTGTGAGCGGCTCGACCGCGGCGTCCTCACCGCTCAGCTGGTACGGGATGTCGAGATGTATGCCGCGCACATCGTTCCAGGATGTGCGCACGACGCCGTCGTACGAGGGCGCGCCCGGCGCCCAGTAGCCGACCGTGTTCGCGAGCGTCGCGGTGATCGCCGACCCGGGGTACTCCGCGACGAGCCGCAGCCATCCGCTCACGAACTCCCCCGTCGTCCGCTCCTCCCACGCCGCCCGCGCGTCGAGCTTGATCGGGTCCGCGAAGCCAGGGATGTAGTGGTCGCCGACGTCGTCGACGCTCCACCATGTGAAGACGTCGTCCACGAACGCCCGGTCCTCCTCGCTCATCGTCGCGTGGTGGTCGTGCGCGATCCGCGCGATCTGCTGCAGCGGAACCGACCACGCCTCGGTCTTCGGGCCGGGCTGCACGTCGAGCGCCGCGGAGAGCGGCCCCGCATAGAGTCCGTACGCGACGACGCACGCCGCGAGCACGGCGCCGACGCGCTTCCACTGGCGGCGGAACGGGATGATGAGCAGTGCGACGCCGAGCAGGACGACGTGGACGCCGTTGTTCCGGAGGACCATGGTCGCGATGCCCGCCGTGAGCAGGAGGACCCACGGCCACCGCGCGCGATCCCCGCGTCGGACGGCGCGCGAGACCTCGACGATCCCGATGAGGAAGAGCACGAAGGCCGACATGAAGGGGATGTCCTTCACGACCGTGATCGACGACAGGCTGAGCACGGGCAGCAGCGCGATCCACGCCCAGAGCGCCCACCACATGCGCGGCCCGACGCCCCATGCCGCGATGCGCCAGAGCAGCACGGCGAACACCGCGCTGGTCGACAGCATCTGCAGGACGGCCGCGAACGCGAGCGCCGCGGAATCACTCAGACCGAGGAGCTGCCACACGCCGTTCCACGCCGCGATGAGGAGGGAGTGCCCGATCGGCTCATAGGACTCCCAGGGGCCGAGCCCGCGCGCGTAGGAGAGGCTCCGGTAGGTGTCGAAGAAGATGAGTCCCGGCCACCACACGAGCAGGTACGGCAGTCGGCAGAGCACGATGAGCCCGAAGACGAGTCCGAGGGGGCGCCATGGCGTCGGCCCCGGTGCCCGCAGCGCCTCGACGAGTCGGCTGAGCCGCCCGCGGCGGGGAGCGGGCACGGCAGCGGCGTCGGGTGTCGCGCGGTCGGCGAGATGCAGCAGGACCGCTGCGCCGAGGACGGCGGCGTACGCAGTGCCGAGGCCGTGCACGGCGCTCCAGCCCGACGGGCGCAGCAGCCAGAGGTCGGCCTCCTCACGCAGGAGGGAGATGCCGGCCAGCTCCGCGACCGCGTAGGCGAGGCCCACCGGCACCGCCCAGCGCCAGACCTCGCGCGGCAGACGGCCGAGAGCGAGCCATCCGCCGTAGGCGATCGCCGCGAACGCCGCGATCGCGACGAGGCTGTTCCCCTCGAGCACCTCGCCGAGGGTCGCGGGCGTCGTGCCCGCGCACAGGGCGAGCGTCGTGGCGAACGCGCCCGCCACGGCGATGAGCACGCGCACGGCTCAGACCTCGGGGGCGCGCCAGCCGCGCCACTGCTCGAACGAGCCGTTCAGGAGCTGCGAGTCGGTCCGCTCCCACGTGTGCTTGGACGAGTGGCGGATGTACATGTAGCCGAGCGAATGCGTGCGGTACCCGATGCCGCCCTGCGTCTCGACGCGGATGAGCACCGAGCGGTCCGTGGAGTTCGGCGTGGGACGCCATCCGCCGAGCGCGTCGAAGGCCGCCCGCGACAGGAGCATCGCGCCGCCGGCGACCTGGTCGTGGTAGCGCTCGGTCGCGAACGTCCGGTGCACGGTCTGCGCGACCTCCTCGAAGAAGAGGTACTCCGTCGTCTTCCCGACGATGTCGGCACGAGAGTAGAGGTGCGCGAGGACGAGGTCGAAGACGTGGTGCTCGCTGTACCAGTCGTCGTCATCGAGCTTGGTGATGAGGTCGCCGCTCGAGCGCCGGACGCCCTCGGCGAGGGCCGCGCCGAACAGGACGGTGCTCGGGACCTCGACCACGGTCACATCGAGCCCGCCGAGCTCGACCCCCGACAGGTCGGGAGCGGGGATCCCGTGCGCGACGACCACGACCTCCATGTGCGGGTACGTCTGCCGCGCCATCATCTCGAGCACCCCGGGGATCAGCTCGCCGCGCATCGTCGAGAGCACGACGCTCACCGACGGGAGGTAGCGCGAGCCCGTGCGGTGCTCGACGGCCGACGCGAGGCGCAGGAAGCCGGCGTGGTCGTGCATCGCGGCGCGCCGCAGCGCGACCGAGCGGCGCTCGCGCTCGAGCCCCATCGCGGGCCGATACGGGCGCCGGATGGCCTCAGCGATCCGCGGCGAGAGCTGCTCGGGCGCGATGGCGACGCTGTCCGGCAGGGAGTGCAGGATGACGCCGGCCGCCGCGAGCTCGGCGAAGCGGGTCGTGAGTCCCTCGGGGACGGGGCCGGCGAGCCCTGCGAGCGGCGAGAGGTCGACCGCCTCGACATTGCGGACGGCGGCGACGTCGCGCGCGCTGAGCGGCTCCGCGATGGCGAACTCGATGGGGCGGAGGTCGGGGTCGGTCGCGCCGAGGAGCCGGACGACCCCGCGCGGACGGTCGATGACGAGCCGTCGCGCCGGCGGCGACGGCTTGAACCCGAGGATGCGCCCGATCGGGTTGTGCACGTTGAGGTCGATGACCGGCCGCTCGACGCGCGGGTGCCCGAGGAGGGCCTCCCCCACCGTGAGCTGGTGGACGGCATCCTCCTCCTCGCGCGCGAGATCCGTGCGCGCGGTCAGCAGCACATCGGCCTTGCGCAGGTGCCGTCCCTCGAGGGCGGGGGCGATCGGCTCGAGCTGCGGGATGCGCCGGCTCGGCAGGAGCGGCAGAGCCTCGGCGCCCGCGCTCGGATCGACCGCGAGAAGCGGGAAGCCCGCCCCGACGACCGGGGCGTCCGGGACGAAGGCCGGGATGAGGGCGTCGAGCACGCGCGCGACGGGAAGCGGCGCGTGCAGCGAGACGTGCGCCGACGCCGTGCGGCGCGCGGGGTCGTGCGAGAGCGTGACCGTGCGCGTGTCGCGCAGCGGCGCCATCCGGCCGCGCCAGCGCGGCGAGGGCGCCTCCCAGCGCTCGATGTGGACGCGCAGGTCTTGCGTCATCGCGCCGTCGGCGGCCATCACGAGGTGACGGAGCGCGTCGACGTCCGGCACCCGCAGGCGCACGGGCAGCGGCTCGTCCGCCGTCGACGCGAGCGCCGGCGCCTGGCGCGGATCGGTCACGACGTGCTCGCCGTCGCGGTCCGGGGCGTCCTGCTCATCGGGGCGACGGAACCAGCGGCGGACGGGCATAGATCGATCGGCTCCCCGAGTCGGCGGACGGATGGCCGCGAGCGCGGCGCGAGGAGTCTATCGTGCGCGCCTTTCGTCCCCGTGAGAGCGCGTCCGGCGGGCCGCGTCCACCGGTCTCGGAGAAAGCGCACCGTAGAATGACGCGGTGACCAGGCCCGCCGCATCCCCCGAGCCCGCCCCGATCGTCTACCAGAACCAGTGGCGCGACGTCTTCGACGGCACGCTCCCCGACGGCTGGGAGCCGACGAAGTCCGTCTCCGTCGTCATCGCGTCGTACAACAGCAAGACTCTGCCGCTCACGCTCGCGTCGCTCGCCGCGCAGGACTACCCCGAGGACCTGCTCGAGGTCGTCGTCGTGGACGACGGCAGCGAGCCGCCCGTCGAGCTCGGCGAGGTCGTGCCGAAGAACATCCGCCTCATCCGCGTCGAGGAGGGCTGGGGCCGTTCCAACGCGACCGACATCGGCATCAAGGCCACGTCGGGCGACATCATCTACTGGGTCGACTCCGACATGATCCTGTTCCGCGACAACGTGCGCCAGCACGCGAAGTGGGCGCACTTCATCCCCGAGGCGGCCACGATCGGCAACAAGGGCTTCATCGAGGAGTGGGACTACACCCCCGAGACGGTGTACGAGAAGGTCCTCGACGGCACGATCGGCGACGACTACGACCGCTCGACGCTCCACGAGCACTGGTCCATCCAGATCTTCCGCGACACGGACGACCTCAACACGTCGCACGGCCGCAACTACTCGACGCACATGGGCGCGTGCGCCTCGGTCACGCGCGAGGTCTACGACCGCACGTTCGGGCAGGACACCCGCCTCCACCTGGGCGAGGACACCGAGATCGCCTACCAGCTCTGGCAGGCCGGCGCCGTCTTCATCCCCGTCGAGGAGGCGCTCACGTGGCACCTCGGCCGCGGCACGGTGCAGGACCACGCGGTCAAGGTGGCCTGGCACAACGACGTGCACTTCGCCCAGCGCATGCCGATCCCGCGCTACCGCCGCAAGGCCGACAACCGCATCTGGGAGGTGCCGCTCGTCAAGGTCGTCGTCGAGGTGACCCCCGAGACCGCGTACCTCGCCCGCAACTGCGTCGACCGCATCCTCAACAGCACCCTCACCGACGTGCACGTCGTGCTCGTGGGCCCGTGGTCGCAGCTCCACGAGGGCCGACGGAAGATGCTCGCCGACCCGCTGAACGAGCTCTACCTCGTGCGCGAGTGGCTGCGCACCGACAACCGCGTGATCTTCGCGGAGGAGGTGCCCGAGACGGTGTTCCCGGCCCCGTACCGCGTCGACCTGCCGATCACGGTGGGCGTCACGAGCGACAGCCTGATGCAGATGTACCGCCAGATCGACGGCAACCGACTGGGCGCGGTGCGCTACTTCACGCCCGGTCACACGAAGGACGACTCCGTGACGATCTGGGACTCGGCCGCCGTGGCCCGCGCCAAGCGGTACCTGCGCGAGGGCGACGCGATCGAGGACCTCGTCGACCGGGTCTGGGGCTTCCAGTGGGGCTCGAACGACACGGCGCAGCTCATCGACCTCCGCGAGGCCGACCTCTCGGAGCGCGTGACGCGCGTCGACCCGCGGGTCGCCGAGCTCGAGGCCGAGGTCGCCGCGCTGCGCGCGCGCATCGCGCCGCCGCCGTCGCTCGCGCGTCAGATCGCCCAGCGGCTCAACGCCGCATCGGGCGGGCGGCTCGCTCCCGTCGTCCGCGGCGTCAACGCCCGGCTCGGCGGCGCGCCCGCCGCGGCCATCCGGCGTCTGCGCCGAGGCTGATCGAGCGGATGACGTCCCGCACAGACGCATCGCATCAGTCCGGCTTCCGCCCGGACATCCAGGCGCTCCGCGCGATCGCGGTGCTGAGCGTCCTCCTCTACCACCTGTGGCCGAATCGGCTGACGGGCGGCTTCGTCGGGGTCGACGTCTTCTTCGTCATCAGCGGCTACCTCATCACCTCGCACCTCGTCCGCGAGCGCGAGAAGACGGGGCGGATCGCGGTGGCGCGGTTCTGGGCGCGACGCGCGGTGCGCCTTCTCCCCGCGTCGCTCCTCACGCTCGCGGCGACCGCGGTGGGCGTCCTGCTGTGGGTGCCGCGCTCGCTGTGGGACCAGTTCCTCGGCGAGGTCGGCGCGGCGGCGCTGTACGTGCAGAACTGGCGCCTGCTGTTCGACAGCGTCGACTACCTCGCGGCCGACAACCAGCCCTCCCCCGTGCAGCACTTCTGGACCCTGTCGGTCGAGGAGCAGTTCTACGTCGCCCTGCCGCTCCTGCTCATCGCCGCCATGGCGCTCCTGCGCCGCGTCGCGTGGCGGAAGGTCGCCGTCGGCGTGCTCGCCACGGCGACCGCCGCCTCGTTCGCATACAGCCTGTGGCTCACCGCCTGGTCGGCGAGCGAGGCCTACTTCTCCACGCTCACCCGCGCATGGGAGTTCGGCGTCGGCGCCCTCGCGGCCTTCCTGCCGCTCATCGCCTGGCGCGCGATGTCCAACGCGCTCGCCGTCGCCGGCGTCGCGCTGATCGCCGTGAGCACGGTCGCGCTGTCGGGCGCCACGCCGTTCCCGGGCGCGGCGGCGCTGCTGCCCGTCGTGGGCACGGCCCTCGTCGTGTGGGCGGGCGGCGGCTCGTTCCTCGCGCAGGTCGGGGCCGCGCGCCCCGTCGCGTTCACGGGCGCCGTGTCGTACGCCGTGTACCTCTGGCACTGGCCGCTCATCGTGCTGCTCCCCTACGCCACGGGGCATCCGCTGACGACCGTCGAGAAGGTCGCGATCGCGGCCGCGGCTTTCACCCTCGCGTGGGCGTCGACGCGCTTCATCGAGAACCCGGTCCGCCTCTCGCCGAGCCTGCTCGCGCGTCGCCGGCCCCGCACGGTCGCGGCGTGGGCCGCAGTCGGCATGGCCTGCGTGCTCGTGTTCCCCGTGGCGGCGTCGGCGACCCTCCGCGCGGAGGAGGAGCGCGTGCTCGCGGCCACCGAGTCGCTCGTCGAGACCCTGCCCGACTGCTTCGGCGCGCAGGCGATGGACCCCGAGCTCGCACCGTGCGAGAATCCCGAGCTCGACGCCTACCCGCTCGTGCCCGCTCCGATGGACGCGGCGAGCGACGACGCCAACCGCGACGCGTGCTGGTCCGGCCCGGATGAGACCGTGCTGCGCGTCTGCTCCCTCGGACCCGACGCCGACTGGGAACGGCACCTCATGGTGATCGGCGACTCCCACAGCAACGTGTTCGTGGGCGCCTACGCGCGCATCGCCGAGGAGCGCAACTGGCGCATCGACATCGCGGGGCACGGCGGCTGCTACTGGACGGACGCCCTCGTCGAGCGCTCGACGCCCGTGTCGACCGACGCCTGCACCGCGTGGCGCGGCGAGATCGCGGACTACGTCGCGGAGAGCACCGACGGGATCGATGCGTTCGTCGTGACGCGCTCGTCCGATGGACGGGACGCGGATGCGACCACGGTCGACGGCATGGTGTCGGCGTGGGGCGCGCGTCCGGATCCGACCGTGCCCGTGATCGCGATCCGCGACAATCCCCGCATGCCGGCCGAGACCATCCAGTGCATCGAGGCGGATCCGGAGACGGCGAACGAGAGGTGCGCGCAGCCCGCCGACGCCGTGCTGCACGACGACGGGCAGGCCGCGGCGGCGGAGCGCGACCCGAATGCCACGGTCATCGATCTGACCGAGTTCTACTGCGCCGACGGCACGTGCCCTGTCGTCATCGGCGGAGTCGTCGTCTATCGCGACGGGCACCACCTGACGGCGACCTACGCCGCGACCCTCGGGCCCTATCTCTCCGAGCGGCTCGCGGCCGCGCTCGGCTGACGCCTCAGCCGCGCGCGACCGTCCACGCGGTCTCGCCGCCGGCGCGCTCGTGGCGCACGACCGTGCCCTCGCGCTCGCGCAGCGCGGCGGCGGCCTCCCGCCCCGCGGCGTCGTCGTCGAGCACCCACACGGTGTCGGCGGTCGCAAACTCGGCGGACGCGTCGACGTCGCGGAGCACCTCCTCCGCCGTCTCCCCCGCGATGCGGATGAGGTCGTAGGTCCCCGGCGTCTCGACGAACAGCTCCCGGTAGCGTGCGAGCGGGAGCTCGTCGACACGGCCGTCGAGCGCCCGATAGGCGCGGGGGTCCTCCTCGAGGCGCGTGCTGACGACGAGCACCGTGCGCGCGCCCGACGACGCGGCCGCGAACGCCGTGCGCGCGCCGACCTCGAGCAGGCGCTGCACCTTGCGCTCGCGCGCGATCGCGGCGGCCGCCCGGTCGCCCGCCCGCGGCGCGAGCGGGAGCGCCCGCGGCACCTCGAGCGCGTCGAGCAGGGCCACGGCGCTGCGCGACAGCTTCGTGACGTCGCGCCCCTCGGCGTGGAGGATCCGCTCGCCCGCGAGCGAGTGGAAGCGCTGATCGACATCGCGCGCCTCGCCGATCGTGCGGAAGTTCCTGTGCTCGGGCCCGCGGCGACGCACGACCTCGAAGCGCCGCGCGCCGACATCCGCGAGCAGGAGGATCGCGTGGAACGCGGATCCCTCCTCTCCCCCGATCACCTCGGCGCGCGAGATCTGGTCGAGCTGCTCGCGCACCGACATCCGCTCGGGATTCACGACCGTCCATCCCGCCGCCCGCAGATGCCGCTCGGCCGCGTCGGACCCGAGGTCGCGGATGCCCGAGTCGATCGCGCCGCGCGAGAGCCACAGGCGGCGGCCCGGCTGGGCGGATGGGCCGCGGTGCTGCGCGAGGAAACGCGCGTGATCCGGGTGGATCCAGTCGTCGTAGCGGTAGCCGATGTCGGGCACGTGGAGCGTGCGGAACCGCGTCGGGCGGGTGATGAAGCGGATCGGGTTGCGGACGCCCAGGATGTCCAGGATCTCGCGCTGCCAGGGGCGGAAGGACTCGTCCTGCCAGTCGTGCTCCGCGGTCCAGACGATCTCGACGTCAGGGTGCGCCGCGGCCCACCAGAGCCGAGCAGCCGACTCCAAGATGAAGTGCCCGAAGTGCATGTGGAGCTTCCCGGCATACACGGCTTGGATCGGCTCGTCGTCCACGGTCTGGGCGTGCTCTTCACGCGGGAGCGGCGCTCCGCGCTCGCCCGACCGTCGATCGGTCACCGTGCGCTCGACGTAGTCGCCGTTCGCATCGAACACCCCCATGAGGAGGACGTCGTGCTCGGACTCCGGTTCGCGTCGACGCAGGACCGGGTAGACGACGGCGTCGGAGACGACGCGGGCGGAGAGCGGTTCCATTCCGTTCACCCTACCGGCGGTGCCCGGTCAGACCGGGTTGTCGGCGTTGTACGCGGCGACGACGTCGTCGATCGGCGCGTCCATGACGAGCGCGTGATCGCGGATGTAGAGGCCGCGCGTGCAGAAGCGCCGCAGGTCGCGTTCGCTGTGGCTCACGAAGAACAGGGTGCGCCCCGACGCGAGCAGCTCGTCGATGCGGGCGTAGCACTTGGCGCGGAAGGCCTTGTCGCCGACCGCGAGCACCTCGTCCACGAGCAGGATGGGCTCGTCGAGCTGCGACACGACGGAGAACGCGAGGCGCACCTTCATGCCGTTCGAGAGGTGCTTGTAGGGGGTGTCCTGGAAGTCCTCGAGCTCCGCGAAGGCGATGATGTCGTCGTATCGGGCCGCGATGTGGGCACGGCTCATGCCGTGGAGTCCCGCCGTGAGGCGGACGTTCTCGCGCACCGTGAGGTCGCCGACGAAGCCTCCCGTGATCTCGATGAGCGGGGCGACCCCGCCGCGCACGACGACCGATCCCTCGTCGGGCAGCAGGACCCCCGCGACGAGCTTGAGGAGCGTGGACTTGCCCTGGCCGTTGCGGCCGACGACGCCGATGGACTCGCCGGGGCGCACGCGGAAGGAGACGTCCCGCAGGGCCCAGAACTCGTCCTTGGGCGCGCGCCGCGAGGCGCTCGCGAACATCGACTTGATGCTGCGCCGCCCGCGCCGGTTCCGCCGGAACCGCACGCCGAGACCGTCGACCTCGATCGCGTAGGCGTCGTCGCGCTTCATCACAGCTCCTTCAGCAGCGGACGCTCGAGGCGGCGGAAGGTGAGGATGCCGACGCCGAGGAACAGCAGGCTCATGAGCGCTCCCGCGACGACCGCGAAGGTGTCCCACTGGCCGGGGAAGAAGCCCACGCGGTACAGCGTGAAGATGCCCGCGAGCGGATTGAGCGCGCCGAGGTCGCTCACGGCACCGGGCAGGTCGCCGATCCCGTAGATGATCGGCGACGCGTAGAAGAGCACACGGAGGATCAGGCGGGTGGTGCGCTCGAGGTCGGAGAAGAGGACGCACAGCGGCGCGACGAGGAGCCCGAGCCCCACGAGCAGCACCGTCTGCAGGAGCACCCCGACCGGGAAGAGCAGCAGCTGCCATCCGACCGTCGCGCCCGCGGCGACCGCGAACAGCACGAGGACCGGGAGCGAGCACAGGAACTCGACGCCCTTGCTCAGCACGATGCGGTTGATCCAGATCGAGCGGGGGATGGAGGTCGAGCGGACGAGCTTGGCGTCCTTGTTGAAGGCGCGCGTGAAGTCGGTGACGGCCGCGTTGAACCAGACCCACGGCAGCAGCGCGGTCATGAGGAACACGATGTACGGCTCCTCGCCGACCCGGCCGCCTCGATGGAAGACCTGCGTGAAGACGAACCAGTAGATGAGGCTCATCACGAGCGGATCGAGGATCGACCACAGGTAGCCGAGCCAGCTCGTCGCGTAGCGCACCTTGAGGTCGCGCGCCGAGAGCAGCCACAGCGAGTGGAGGTAGCGCCGCGGCGTGCCCGGCGCACCGACGACGCCCGAGCTCACGACGCGGTGCCCCTGAGCAGCGGGGGCTCGGATCCCGACGTGTCGGCCGCGGCGGGCGCGCTGTACTGCAGGTAGATGAGGCGGCTCTGCTCGCGCCGTGCCCTGAGCACGCCGTCGAGCACGAAGCCCACGGTCCAGGCGAGGGCGCCGGCGAGGCCGAAGCCGACAGCGAGGACCGCGGTCGGGAAGCGGGGCACGAGTCCGGTCTGGGCGAACTCCACGACGAGCGGGATGCCCAGGACGACGCCGACGAGCATCGCGACCGCACCCAGAAGGCCGTAGAAGAGGAGCGGCCGCTCGTAGCGGATGAGCTGCACGATGAGCGAGAGGATGCGGAATCCGTCGTGGTACGTGCGGAGCTTGCTCTCGCTGCCGGCCGGCCGGTCGCGGAAGCCGACGTGCACCTCGGTCTGCGGGACGCGGATGCTCATGACGTGCACCGTCAGCTCGGTCTCGATCTCGAACTCGCGCGACGCCGCGGGGAAGCTCTTCACGAAGCGCCGCGACATGACCCGGTAGCCCGAGAGCATGTCGCTGACCTCGGAGCCGAAGATGCCGCCGACGAGCCAGTTGAAGCCGCGGTTGCCGAGCTCGTGCCCGGGACGGTACGCGGTCTCGGTCTTCTGGTCGCGTACGCCGAGGACGTGGTCGTACGGCCCCTCCTGCAGCGTGCGGATCATCTCGGGCAGCGCGGCGGCGTCGTACGTGTCGTCGCCGTCGATCATGACGTAGATGTCGGCGTCGACGTCGGCGAAGGCGCGGCGCACGACGTTGCCCTTGCCCTTGCGCTCCTCGCGGCGCACGATCGCGCCGGCCTCGCGCGCGACCTCGGCCGTCCGGTCGGAGCTGTTGTTGTCGTAGACGTAGACCGTCATGCCCGGGACGGCGGCGCGGAGATCGCGGACGACCTTCCCGACCGCGAGCTCCTCGTTGTAGCAGGGGACGATCGCGGCGATGACAGGGGACGACGTCATGGAGAGCACTTTCGGCGACGTAGGATCTTCGATGGACCGCATGGCGCCGAGACGGCCGCCGTCGGAGCCGGTTCAGGCTAACACGCGGCTCTGCCGAAACCCCTCGGCACACGCCGCCCTCACGAGGAGCACGATGCACGCGAACGCGGCGACCCGGAAGGCCAAGCAGGCGGGGGCCTTCCTCGTCATCGGCGGTCTCGCGTTCCTCGTCGATGCGGGCGTCTACAACCTGCTCGTGTTCTGGGTGACCGGCGACGGGCCGATGCACGGACAGCCGCTGGCCGCCAAGATCATCTCGATCGTCGTGGCGTCCCTCGTGACGTACGTCGGGAACCGGTACTGGACCTTCTCCGACCGGCATCTGCCGCACCGCTTCTCGCGCTACGCGATCTTCGTGCTGTGCAACCTCATCGCGATCGGCCTCCAACTCGGCTGCCTCGCGTTCTCGCGCTACGTGCTGGGTCTCGACGACGTCGTCGCCGACAACATCTCGGGAACCCTGATCGGGCAGACCCTCGCGACCGCGTTCCGCTTCCTCACGTACGACCGGTTCGTGTTCCCGCACGAGGAGCCCTCCCCCGCCCCGCGCCCGTAGCGGGTCACGATCGCGCGCCAGGGGGTCGCATGTCTCACTCCCCGCCGGAATCCACCGCCCAATCCCGCCGCGAACGAGACACGCCGACCCTCACGTGTCTCACTCGACGAGGGAATCCGGGGCGGAAACGCGCCGCGAGTGAGACATGCAGGAGCGTGTGAGCATAGCGGCGCCGGGGGACGCGGCTGACCTGCCCCGCAGCTACTCCGCCGGCAGCGGGCCGCAGCGGTCGATGCGGTAGAGCGTCGACTCGCCGTCCGTCGCGACCTCCGTGAAGAGTCCCGCCTCCACCGCGGCGTGCGGTCCGGGGAAGTGGTTGCCCGCCGGGTCTCCTCCCCCGAACTCGTGCGGGTTGTAGAGCACGTGCCGCACGCGGAGGGCATCGAGCGCGCGGCACACCGCCGGGTCGCTGTCGATGTCCATGAGGCCCCACGCGAGCGTCTGACGCAGCGGATCCCACTGGCCGTTGACGTGCGGGAAGACCGGCTCGCGTCCGGCGTACAGCTGGGTCAGCGCCGAGCCGTCCCACGGGTCGCCGAGCACACGCTCGCTCGCGGGCACCTCCTCGGCCACCTCGTGGTCCATGAAGTCGATCTGCTTCTGCGACACGACCTCCCACTGCGCCCGCTCGTCGGGCATCGCGAACACGGCCGCGATCGCCGACGTCGTTCCGGTGAGGGCGAGCCCCGCAGCCGACACCACGGCGACGGCCAGCGCGAGCGGCGCGGCGAGACGCGGGAGCGCTCGACGGGATCCGCCCGACCGGATGGCGCGCTCGGCCGGGAGGGCACGTCGCGCGAGCGCGAGCGCGCCGAGCGTCGCGAGAGGGACGGCGACGACGGGCAGCGCGGCCGCGAGGCGGAAGCGGTCCTTGTACCAGACCCCCGTCGCGAGCTTCGCGATGACGCCGTCCGAACCGGCGGCGAGAACGAACAGGGCAGCGACGAGCACGAAGGCGACGACGAGCCACCGCGTGCGCCTGGTGCGGAGCGCGACCCCGGCGCCGACGATGACGAGGAACGCGAGGAAGGGCGCGACCGTCGTCACTGCGCCGCCCTCCCCCGTCATCGCCTGCAGCGTGAGAACCTGCACGACGCCCTCCCAGATGCCCTGCACCGCCTGCGCCTGCGGGCCGGAGAGACGGCTCTCGATCGGCTCGTCGAGGAGCCCGAACCGCAGGACGGCGATCGCGAGCGCCGCCGCCGACAGCGCGACGCCGCCGACGACGCCCGCGACGAGCACGATGACCGCGCGGCGGCGCTCGCGCCCGCCGCGTCGACGGGCGCGCGCGAACGCGCCGCCGAGAACCCACGCGACGAACGGGATGCCGATGAGCGCCCACGTCGGGAGGACCCGCGGATGAGCCACGGCGAGCGCCCCGACGGACAGGCAGCCCGACAGCGCCGCGAGCACGACGGCGCGTCCGCGGTTCCCGGGTCGCGCGAGCGCGACACCCCGGACGGCGAGGACCGACAGCGCGACCGCCGCGGGGAGCAGCGCGTGCGCGAGGCCCGTGGGGTAGATCGTGCCCCACGAGAGCAGCGCGTAGGGGAACGCGCCGAAGGCGGCGCCGAGCGGGAGCGCGACGAGGGCGACGGTTCCCGTGGAGCGCCCTGGGAGCGCGACCTGGGCGAGCCAGGCGACCCCGGGCAGCCAGACGAGCGCCTGCACGGCGAGCCATGCGGCGTTGAACGCGACGGGAACCGGCACGCCGCTCCCCTGCACCGTCATCACGACGAGCGCGTGCCACGCCGACGGGTAGTACGCGATCCCCGTCGCGCCCGTCTCGATGAGCGAGCGCAGCGTGAGGGGCGAGGCGGAGAACCCGTCCAGGATGGCCGACACGGCCGAGAGGTGGAAGACGTTGTCGTAGGTCTGCGAGATCCGAGACGGGTCCGGCACTCCCGCGAACGCGACGACGCCGACGATCGCGGCGGCGAGGGCCCACACCGCGGCGAGCGCGCGCGGCGGGATGGCCGCGCCCGTCACGACGAGGTCGGGATGCGCGCGCCGGACGAGGAGGGATGCCGCGAGCCCGACGAGCGCGACGGCGAGCACCTGCACGACATGGAACGGCGCCCCGAGCGCGCCGAACACCGCCGCCGCGACGCCCGTGCAGCACACGCTCGCGAGCGACGCCACCGCGACGCGCGCGACCGCGCCCATGCGCAGGGGCGCGGTCGCGATGAGCCCGGGTGCGAGCACGGCGAGGAGCGCCGACACGAGGGCCGGCGCGACGACGACCCAGCTCATCGGACTCCTGCCGTCAGGCGGGCGCGGGTCAGCCGTTCAGCTGGTTCTGCCACATCGACAGCGCCGACCCGATGGCCATGTGCATGTCGAGGTACTGGTACGTGCCGAGACGGCCGCCGAAGAACACGTCCTTCTCGCCCTTCGCGAGCTCGCGGTAGGCGAGCAGACGCGCGCGGTCCTCATCGGTGTTGACCGGGTAGTACGGCTCGTCGGCGCGCTCGGCGAAGCGCGAGTACTCGCGCATGATGACCGTCTTGTCGGTCGGGTACACGTCGGCGCGCTCGGGGTGGAAGTGCTTGAACTCGTGGATGCGCGTGAAGGGCACGTCGGCATCCGGGTAGTTCATGACGCTCGTCCCCTGGAAGTCTCCGATGTCGAGGACCTCCTCCTCGAAGTCGAGCGTGCGCCAGCTCAGCGCGCCCTCGACGTCGTCGAAGTAGCGGTCGACCGGGCCCGTGTAGACGATCGGCACCTGGCCGACGAGCGCCTTCTTGTTGAGCGGCTGCGACTCGTCGAAGAAGTCGACGTTCAGCTTGACCTCGATGTTCGGGTGGTCGGCCATCCGCTCGAGCCACGCGGTGTAGCCGTCGGTCGGCAGGCCCTCGTGCGTGTCGTTGAAGTAGCGGTTGTCGTAGTTGTAGCGCACGGGCAGGCGGCTGATGATGTCGCCCGACAGCTTCTGCGGGTCGGTCTGCCACTGCTTCGCGGTGTAGTCGCGGAAGAACGCCTCGAACAGCGGGCGGCCGACGAGGGCGATGCCCTTCTCCTCGAAGTTGCGGGCCGTCTTGACGTCGAACTCGCCCGCCTGCTCCTTCACGAGGGCGCGCGCCTCGTCGGGCGAGTACGCGGCCTGGAAGAACTGGTTGATGGTGCCGAGGTTCACCGGCAGCGGGTACACGACGCCGTTGTGGTTCGTGTACACACGGTGCACGTAGTTCGTGAACGTCGTGAAGCGGTTGACGTACTCCCACACCTTCTCGTTCGAGGTGTGGAAGAGGTGCGCCCCGTAGCGGTGCACCTCGATGCCCGTCGTGGCCTCGTTCTCGCTGTACGCGTTCCCGCCGATGTGGTGGCGGCGGTCGATGACCGTGACCTTGCGCCCGGCTGCTGCCGCGCGCTCCGCGATGGTGAGTCCGAAGAAACCGGAGCCGACGACGAGGAGATCCATCCGTGGTGCTCTTTCTCTCAAGGGGAAGGGCCCTGGCACGCTGTCGCGGCCTCCCCGAGTCTATGTGCATGCCCCTCGCGTATCCTGATGCCGCACATGAGCAACGAAGAATCCCCCGCCGAGACCGAGGCCATCGCCGGGATGAGCGGGCCGGATGGCCCGCTGCTGCGCCTCTTCCGCGACCGTCGCGTCGCCTTCCTGTTCGTCGGGGCCGTCAACACCGCGATCGGCTTCGCGTGGTTCGTGCTCTTCTCGCGTCTGTTCGAGGCCGGATGGCCGGGCGCCGCCTGGACCGTCTTCGCGGTCATCCTGTGCGCGCAGATCATGAGCACGCTCAGCGCGTTCGTCTTCTACCGGAAGCTCGTCTTCCGGGTGCGCGGCCACGTGTGGCTCGACTTCGTCCGGTTCCAGCTCGTGTACCTGGGGACGTTCATCCTCAACTTCGTCGTCGTTCCGCCGCTCAAGCTCTGGCTCGGCTGGCATGAGATCGTCGCGCAGCTCCTGTTCACGGTCGTGATCGCGTTCGCCAGCTGGTTCGGCCACAGCCGCTTCTCGTTCCACCGCAAGAAGGAGGACGCGTGACCGCTCCGCGCATCAGCGTGGTCATCCCCGCGTACAACAACGGCCGCACGCTCGGCGAGACGATGCGATCCGTGCTCGACCAGCAGGTCGACGGGCTCGAGCTCGTCGTCGCCGATCACGCATCGTCGGACGACACGTGGGACGTCATGCAGGGCTTCGCCGCCGACCCGCGCGTGACCCTGCTGCGCACCGAGGCCGGCGGCGGCGCCGCGCGCAACTGGAACCGCGTGACGGACGCCGCGACGGGCGCCTACCTCAAGCTCGTGTGCGGCGACGACGTCCTGCGGCCCGGCGTGCTCGCACGCCAGGCGCGGCTGCTCGAGCGGTCGGGCGCCGTCCTCACCGCCTGCAAGCGCGACATCATCGATGCCGAGGGCAAGGTCCTCATGGCCGGATGGGGCCTCACGGGGCTCGGCCGGCCCATGTCGGGCGGCGAGGCGCTCCGCCGCACCGTGCGCGCAGGCCGCAACCTCCTCGGCGAGCCCGCCTCCGTCATGATGCGCCGGGAGGCGTTCGCGGCGGCCGGCGGATGGCACGGCCGCTTCTCCTATCTGATCGACCTCGCAAGCTACGCCCGCGTGCTCGTCGGCGGCGGGTTCACGCCCGACACCGAGGTGGGCGCGACGTTCCGGATGAGCGACACGCAGTGGTCGGTCGCGCTCGTCGACGAGCAGACCGCGGAAGCGCGCGCCTTCCACGCATGGCTGCGCGCCGAGCACCCCGAGATCGTGACCGAGGCGGATCGGCGCATGGGCGACATCCGCGCCGGTCTCATGGCCCAGGCCCGGCGCATCTCGTACCGTGTCCTCAAGAGGAGGATGGGATGACCCTGCGCCGGCGCATCGCCTACGTGCTGCCGATCTACAACGAGGAGGGGAACATCCCCCTCCTGTACGAGCGCCTCGTCTCGGCCACGGCGCCGCTCGGCGACCGCTACGACGTCGAGTTCGTCTTCGTCGACGACGGCAGCCGCGACCGGTCGCTCGAGCTGCTGCGCGGACTGCGCGCGCAGGACCCTCGCGTCTCCGTGTACGCGCTCGCGCGCAACTACGGCCACCAGATCGCCGTGACGGCGGGCCTCGACGTCGCCGACGCCGACGCCGTGATCGTCATGGACAGCGACCTGCAGGACCCTCCCGAGGTCAGCCTCGAGCTCATCGAGCGGTGGGAGCACGGCGTCGACGTCGCCTACGCGCAGCGGCGCACGCGCGACGACGGCCTCTTCAAGCGCACGACGGCGCACGGCTTCTACTGGCTGCTGAGCAAGCTCTCGAGCGTGGACATCCCCCGCGACACGGGGGACTTCCGCCTCATGGACCGCCGGGTCGTCGAGGAGCTGCGCAAGCACCCCGAGCGCAACCGGTTCATCCGGGGGCTCGTCGCGTCGATCGGGTTCCGCCAGGAGGCCGTCCTCTTCGACCGCGACGCGCGGCACGCGGGCGAGACCGGCTATCCCCTCCGGAAGATGCTCAAGCTCGCGGGCGACGGCATCTTCGGCTTCTCGACCGCGCCCCTCAAGCTCATCAGCCGCGTGGGCGGCGCGATGGCCGTCCTCGCGCTCCTGTGGACGATCTACCTCGTCATCGCGCGTCTCGTGAACCCGGAGTCGGTCATCGAGGGCTGGACCTACCTCGCGGCCGGGATGTTCCTCCTCGGCGGCGTGCAGATGCTCATGCTGGGGGTGCTCGGCAGCTACCTCGGCCGCATCTACGTCGAGGTGCAGGGCCGCCCGCTCTACGCCTTCGCGGTCGCCGAGGCCGGGCCCCCGCCCGCGCGCTGACGGAGGCGCGCCACCCTGCGCCCGATGAGCCAGCCGAGGCCGATCGCCATCGCGAGGCCATAGGCGCCCATGAGCAGCGGCCACGCGGGCGGGCGGAACGACACGGTCACCGTCTCGCCGGGCGCCACGTCCGTCGCGTCGACCGTGAGAAGCCAGCCCCGCAGCGGCTCTGCCTCCGCCGCGCCCGTGACGGCGTAGCCCGGGTACGGCAGACGGCTCAGCACCACGCGCCCGTCCTCGCCGGCCTCGTCGACCTCGAAGGACACCGACGTGTCGTCCTGCGCGGTCACCGTGACGCGCGTGTCGGGAGCCGTCCACACGACGCCGCCCGCGCTCGGCAGCGCCTCATCGCGCTCGAAGAGCCAGGTGTACTCGCCGTCGGCCGCGAGCGTCCATCCCTCGGGCGCCTCCGGCTGCTCGGGGTACGTTTCCTTCATCGCGACGATCGTGCTCACGCTCATGAGGTCGGCCACGCGCAGGCCCGTCTCCTCGTCGACCGACCACAGCGTCTCGAGGGCGTCCTCGCAGGTCTGCCCGCGCAGGTCGATGCAGAGGTCGTCGCCGAACGTCTCGAACGGCAGGACGGTGTAGAGGCTGCTCACCTCCGTCGGGCTGAAGTACCAGAGGTTGGCGAGCAGCCGCTCCGACCAGCTGTCGCGGTCCTGCCATCCGTCCTCCGCGTCGCCGACGACGATCGCGTCGCCGTGCGCGTCCGGGAGGACGGCCTGCAGGGCCGTCGCGCTGTCGGGCGCGCTGCGGCTCGGCAGCGGCGACTCGGGCAGGAAGCGCATCTGCCCCGCGGCGAAGACGGCCGTCACGATCATCGCCCCGACCACCGCGACGGTCGTGCGCCGTCGCACGCGGGGCGAGCGCGCGACCCATCGCAGCGCGACGAGCGCCGCGAGGGAGACGAGCGCGGCGGCTCCGATGGCCTTCCACGCGTACGGCCCGTTTCCCCAGGTCAGGACCGAGGTCACGGCGATGACGAGCGCCGAGAGCCAGAAGGCGCGGCGCGTCGCCCCCGCGGGGAAGCGGCGCGAGATCCCCACCGCGAAGAGCACGATGAGCACGATCGCGAGATACGGGATGAGGCGCAGCGGCCAACGGATCGGCCCCATGTGGCTCGGCCCCAGCACGAGCGCGAGCACGAGGCCGCCGAGCACGAAGAGCGGGATGGCCCGCTGCACGGCCGAGCGCGCGAGCGGCAGCGCGAGCGGGAAGAGCAGGAGCACCCACGCGATGTAGACGAGCGGACCGGGCGTGATGTCGCCGAACCAGGAGCGGATGGTCGCGCTCACCCAGGGATTCCCCGCCGACGCGAGGTCCGTGAGATCGGCGTTGAGGAACCCGAGGTTCTCGAACGGCGCGTTCCCGCGCTCCGTCACGGGCGCGGTGAGGACAGCGGGCAGGTACACGACGATCGTGAGCAGCGCGCCCCACGCCGAGGCGAGCAGGGTCCGCAGCACCCGGGGGCCGTCGCGGCGCACCGCATGGCGCACGAGCGACTCGACGAGCACGACGACGAGCATCATGACGCCGAACACGTAGCCGACCGTGATGAGCAGGTAGCTCGCGACGAGGTACGGCAGCGGCGAGCGGCGGTGCTCGACCGTGCGCCGCAGCGCCCACCACACCCACGGGAACAGCGCGACGTTGATGAGGTCGGTCGACCAGGATGCGGCGTCCATGTAGACGACGAAGCCGGACGACGGCACGAGCACGCCCGCGAGCGCCGCCCACGGACGGTGCGCGCCGAACTGGCGCGCGAGCAGGTACACGCCCAGAGCGAGCACGACGAGGAACGCGAGCTTCACGCCGGTCGCGTGCGCGACCGGACTCTCGCTGAGCCGCGCCGTGACGGCGATGAGCCACGTCATGGGGTTGAGGAGGCCCCACTGGCCTTCGGCCCAGTAGTTGCCGGCCTGCCAGGCCGAGGGATCGAGCATCGGCAGGCGCCCCTGCAGGAGCTGGTCGCCGAGCTGCCACCACTGCCCCGCCGAGCCGCGCTCGGTGTCGTCGGAGAAGTAGAACCGCGGGGTCACGAGGAGCCGTGCGGCCGCGAGAGCGAGGGTCGCCAGGACGGTGAGAAGGGGCCAGCCCACCCGCTGCGCGCGCCGCCGTGCCCGATTCGTGCCGTCCGCCGTCATCTGTCCTCCGCTGCTCGCCCGCCGCGCGGCGGGCCAGACTCGATGGTAGTGCGAGCAGCCGGGCGGACCCCGCGATCAGCGCGCCGGGCCCTCGAGCTCCTCGAGCGTGCGGCCGCGGGTCTCGCGGGTGAGGAGCGTCGCGAGCGCCGACACCGCGCAGATGGCGAACGTCACGGCGCCGATCGTGAGCGGCACGTTCTCCGTCCCAGGAGGGGCGATCGCCGTGAACAGCGACGGGAAGAACGCCGCCAGCATGAGCCCGATGTTCTGCGACACGGCGAAGCCGGTCACGCGGATGCGCGCGGGGAACTGCTCCTGGAAGAAGGTCGCGAAGGTCGCGTTCCACATCTGGAAGAAGATGCTCTGCACGATGACGACGAAGACGAACACGAGCACGAGGCTGCGCTGCTCCACGGCCCACAGGTACGCGACCGTGAGGAGGCCTCCGCCGAGCCCGCCCGCGACCATGAAGCCACGGCGTCCGAACCGGTCGGACAGGCCGCCGAAGATCGGGATGGTGAGGGCCGCGGTGAGATTGGCCACGAGCGTGACCCAGAGGAAGTCGCTCGTCGAGAACCCGATCCCGTACCCCTCCTGCGTCGCATACGACACGCCGAAGACGAGCGTGGCCATCCCGATCACGTTCGTGAACGTCATGAGGATGCAGCGGATCATGACCCACGGGTACGAGCGCAGGAGCTCCACGACGGGGAACCGGCGACGGACCTCGACGGCGCTCTCCGCGGAGAAGACGGGCGTCTCGTGCACGCCGCGGCGGATGAGGTATCCCGCGATGATGACGACGGCGCTGAGGAGGAACGGGATGCGCCATCCCCACGCGGCGAAGTCCTCCTCGCTGAGCACGGCCGCGAGCGGGAGCATCACACCGGTGGCGAGGATGGAGCCGATCTGGGTGCCCTGCAGCGTGAAGCTCGTGAAGAAGCCCCGTCGCGCGTCGGGCGAGTGCTCGACGACCATCGCCCCGGCGCCGCCCAGCTCTCCCGCGACGGCGAATCCCTGCACGAGGCGCAGGATGACGAGGAGGATCGGCGCGAGGACGCCCACCTGCGCGTACGTCGGGAGGAGGCCGACGAGCAGGGTCGAGAAGCCCATGAGCAGCATCGCGAGGATGAGGACGTTCTTGCGCCCGCGCCGGTCGCCCCAGGCGCCCAGCAGCACGGCGCCGACAGGGCGCGCGACGTAGCCGACCGCGTAGGTCGCGAGGGACGAGATGATGCCCACCGTCGGGTCGCCGGTCGGGAAGAACACGACCGGGAAGACGAGCGCCGCGGCCTGCGAGTACAGCGCGAAGTCGTAGTACTCGAGGGCGCTGCCCACCCATGCGCTGAGGGCCGCCTTCTTCGGCTCCCGAACGATCCCGCTGTCGGCTTCGGCCTGCTTCGCTGCGCTCATGCCGTCACTCTCCTGTCCGCACTGACTCGCCGACCCGAACGTGGGTAAGCGTTTTCCATCGTAATGGAACGTTTCAATCGCGACAACTCGGGCGTCGGCGGGCGGTGCGGGCGACGGCGTCCGCCAGGGGTCACGGGGTCTCCTGTGTCACGATGGGCTGTGTGAAGGGCATCATTCTGGCGGGTGGGTCGGGGACGCGTCTGCATCCGGTGACGTTGGGCACGTCGAAGCAGCTGGTGCCGGTGTATGACAAGCCGATGGTGTACTACCCGCTGTCGACGCTGATGCTGGCGGGGATCCGGGAGATCCTGGTGATCACGACGCCGCATGATGCGGCCTCGTTCGAGCGTCTGCTGGGCGATGGGTCGCAGTTCGGGGTGTCGATCTCGTTCGCGGTGCAGCCGTCGCCGGATGGGCTGGCGCAGGCGTTCACGATCGGGGCGGATTTCATCGGCGATGACAAGGTCGCCCTCGTGCTGGGTGACAACCTGCTGTACGGGCCGGGGCTGGGCACGCAGCTGAAGCGGTTCGCGGATGTGGACGGGGCGGCGGTGTTCGCGTACTGGGTCGCGGAGCCGTCGGCGTACGGGGTGGTCGAGTTCGACGGGTCGGGGCGGGCGGTGTCGCTGGAGGAGAAGCCGGCGCACCCGAAGTCGAACTACGCCATCCCCGGCCTGTACTTCTACGACAACGACGTCGTCGACATCGCCCGCGGGCTTCGGCCCTCCCCGCGGGGGGAGCTGGAGATCACGGACGTGAACGCCGCGTACCTGCGACGGGGGAAGCTGCGGGTGGAGGTGCTGCCGCGCGGGACGGCGTGGCTGGACACGGGCACGTTCGATCAGATGGCCGACGCGGGAGACTACGTGCGCACGATCGAGCGGCGCACGGGGTTGAAGATCGGGTCTCCGGAGGAGATCGGGTGGCGGCAGGGGTTCCTGTCCGACGACGACCTGCGTCAGCGGGCGCAGAAGCTGGTGAAGTCGGGGTACGGGGCGTACCTCCTCGAGGTCCTGGAACGGGGTAAGTGAGCATCGTGGGCACTCTTGTCGTCACCGGCGGGGCCGGTTTCATCGGATCGAACTTCGTCCACCACGTCATCGCGCACACCGACCACCGGGTGATCGTGCTGGACAAGCTCACCTACGCCGGCAACCCCGCCTCCCTGGCCGGGCTGCCCGAGGACCGCGTCGAGCTCGTCGTGGGCGACATCGCCGACGCGGACCTCGTCGACTCCCTGTTCGCCCGCGCCGACGCGGTCGTGCACTACGCCGCGGAGTCCCACAACGACAACTCCCTCAACGACCCCCGCCCGTTCCTGGACACCAACATCGTCGGCACCTACACGCTGCTGGAAGCCGCCCGCCGCCACGGCACCCGCTTCCACCACATCTCCACCGACGAGGTCTACGGCGACCTCGAGCTCGACGACCCGGCCCGGTTCACCGAGACCACCCCCTACAACCCCTCCTCCCCGTACTCCTCGACGAAGGCCGGCTCCGACCTGCTCGTGCGCGCGTGGGTGCGCTCGTTCGGGATCGCCGCGACCATCTCGAACTGCTCCAACAACTACGGCCCCTACCAGCACGTGGAGAAGTTCATCCCCCGCCAGATCACGAACATCATCCGCGGCATCCGCCCCAAGCTCTACGGCGCCGGGCAGAACGTGCGCGACTGGATCCACGCCGACGACCACTCCTCCGCCGTGCTCACCATCCTCGAGCACGGCCAGATCGGGCAGACCTACCTCATCGGCGCCGACGGCGAGAAGAACAACAAGGACGTCGTCGAGCTCATCCTCGCCCTCATGGGCCAACCCCGAGACGCCTACGACCACGTCGCCGACCGCCCCGGCCACGACCTGCGCTACGCGATCGACTCCACCAAGCTCCGCACCGAACTCGGCTGGACCCCCCGCTACCAGGACTTCGAAGCCGGACTCGCCGCGACCATCGACTGGTACCGCGAGAACGAGACCTGGTGGGCACCCGCCAAAGACCACGTCGAAGCCTTCTACGCCTCGAAAGGACAGTGACCCGCAGTGACGACGTTCGGCAAGACCCTCGCCGTCACCGACACCCCGATCCCGGGGCTCGTCGTGCTCGACCTGCCCGTCCACGGCGACGCCCGCGGCTGGTTCAAGGAGAACTGGCAGCGGGAGAAGATGACCGCGCTCGGGCTGCCCGACTTCGGGCCCGTGCAGAACAACATCTCCTTCAACGACAAGCCCGGCACCACCCGCGGCATCCACGCCGAACCGTGGGACAAGTACGTCTCCGTCGCGACCGGGCGCATCTTCGGCGCCTGGGTCGACCTGCGCGAGGGCCCCACCTTCGGGGCCGTGTTCACCGCCGAGCTCGACCCGTCGAAGGCGATCTTCGTGCCCCGCGGTGTCGGCAACAGCTACCAGACCCTCGAGCCCGACACCGCCTACGTCTACCTCGTCAACGACCACTGGTCCCCCGACGCGGCCTACTCCTTCCTCAATCTCGCCGACGAGACCGTCGCGATCGACTGGCCCATCCCGCTCTCCGACGTCGAGATCAGCGACAAGGACCGCACCCACCCGCGCCTGGCCGACGTCGTGCCGATCCCGCCGCGCAAGACCCTCGTGCTCGGCGCGAACGGCCAGCTCGGCCGCGCCCTGCGCGCCCTCCTCGGCGACCGCCCCGACATCGAGTACGCCACCCGCGCCGACCTCGACCTCGCCTCCCCCGACCTCGACACCGCACGACCCTGGCGCGACTACGACGTCATCGTCAACGCCGCCGCCCACACCGCCGTCGACCACGCCGAGACCCCCGAGGGCCGCACCCAGGCCTGGGCCGCGAACGCCACCGGCGTCGCCGCGCTCGCCCGCATCGCGACCGAGCACCGCTGCACCCTCGTCCACATCTCCAGCGACTACGTCTTCGACGGCACATCCGACGCCCCCTACCCCGAAGACGCCCCCCTCTCGCCCCTCGGCGTCTACGGGCAGACCAAGGCCGCCGGCGACGCGATCGTGCAGACCGTCCCCCGCCACTACCTCATCCGCACCAGCTGGGTCATCGGCGACGGCCGCAACTTCGTCACCACCATGGCCTCCCTCGCCGAACGCGGCATCGACCCCTCCGTCGTCGCCGACCAGACCGGACGCCTCACCTTCACCGACGACCTCGCCGCCGGCATCCACCACCTCCTCACCACCCGCGCCCCCTACGGCACCTACAACCTCACCGGCAGCGGACAGCCCGCCACCTGGGCCCAGATCGCCCAGAGCGTCTTCGCCCTCACCGGCCACGACCCCGCCCGCATCACCCCCGTCACCACCGACGCCTACTACGCCACCGCGACCGGCCCCATCGCCCCCCGCCCCCGCAACAGCGTCCTCGACCTCGCCAAGATCACCGCCACCGGCTACACCCCCGCCGACCACACCGACCGCCTCGCCGCCTACCTCACCCCGCAGTGACCACGCGCACCCCCGCGCGCGCCGACATCCAGGCCCTCCGCGCCCTCGCGGTGCTCGGCGTCGTCCTGTTCCACATCTGGCCGCGAGCCCTGCCGGGCGGCTACGCGGGCGTCGACGTCTTCTTCGTCATCTCCGGCTTCCTCATCACGGGCCAGCTCGTCCGCGCACGCGAGCGCGGAACGCTGAGACTGGGAGCGTTCTGGGCCACCCGCGCCCGCCGCCTGCTGCCCGCGAGCCTGCTCGTGCTGCTCGCGAGCGTCGTGCTCGTGGTCGTGTGGACGCCCGCGCCCCAGCAGGCCCACGACCTGCGCTCGATCGTCGCGAGCGCGCTGTATGTCGTGAACTGGCAGCTCGCGGCCGACGGGGTCGACTACCTCGCGCACGACGCGGCTCCGCCGATCGCCCAGCACTACTGGTCGCTCGCCGTCGAGGAGCAGTTCTACCTCCTGTGGCCCCTGCTCGTCCTCGCCGCCACCGCGCGCCGCCTGCGGGGGCGACGGGTGCTCGTCGCCGGCGTCGTGGCGGTCGCGGTCGTCGGCTTCGCGGTGAGCGTGTGGCTCACGGGCGCGAGCTATCCGTACGGCTACTTCTCGACCGCGAGTCGCCTGTGGGAGTTCGCGCTCGGCGCGATCGTCGCGCTCCTGCCCCCGCTCGCGCTGAGGGCATCCGTCCGCCTGGCCATCTGGGTCGCCGCGGTCGCCGCGCTGGTGATGGCGATGCTCGTGTTCGACGCCGCGACGGCTTTCCCCGGCCCCTGGGCGCTCGTGCCGACCGCGGCGACCGCGCTCCTCATCGCGATCGGGCCGACCGCGCCCTCGCACGCGTTCGAGCGGCTCGTCGCATGGCGCCCCGTGCAGTGGGTGGGCGATCAGTCGTACGGCGTGTATCTCTGGCATTGGCCCCTCGTGGTGATCGCGCCGCACGTGCTCGGCCGTGCGCCCGACCTCCCTGAGAACCTGCTGCTGCTCGCGACGACCTTCGTGCTCGCCGCGGCGTCGAAGCGGCTCGTGGAGGATCCGATCCGCTTCGGCGCGCGCCCCCGCACGGCCCGGCCCTCCCGGATCCTCGCCCTCACCGCAGTCGGGATGGCGGTGGTCGTGGCCGTCGCCGCCCTGCCGATGTGGCACGGAGCGACCGCGGCAGCCGAGCAGCGCGCACAGGCCGAGGCGAGCCTGCGAGATCCCGCCCAGTGCCGCGGTGCGGCAGCCCTCCTCGAGCCGGGCTGCGCCGGCCGCGCGGACGAACGGCATCCGATCGCGGATGTCGTGCCCGCCCTGGCTGGCCTCCGCGACGACACGGCGGGCGCCTTCGACTGCTACGACTTCGATCCCGGCGCAGGCGGGGAGCCGGTGTCGTGCACGTTCGGCTCCGAGGCGCCCGGCGCGGTCCGGGTGGCGCTGCACGGGGACTCGCATGCCGCGATGCTCATCCCCGCCCTGCGGGAGGTCGCCGACGAGCGCGGATGGCGCGTCGAGACGTTCGTGGGGCGGGGCTGCGTCTGGCAGGAGCCCGCGAGCGCCGCGTGCGCCGAGCGGAACGCACGGCTCGAGAGCCGTCTCGCCGACGGGGCGTACGACGTGCTGCTCGTCACCGCGGTCAACTCCGCCGAGCGCGACGCGGCCGCGCAGGCCGCGGTCGCCGACCGCTACGCCGAGGCGTGGCGGTCGGCGCAGGAGGCGGGGACGCGCGTGGTCGTGCTCGCCGACAACCCGCGTGTGCCCGCAGCCGCCCAGGACTGCGTGGCCACCGCGGATGTGCTGACCGAGGCGACCTGCGCGATCCCGCGCGCCGACGCGGCGCTCGAGAGCGATCCGCTCCGCGCGACCGCGGCGTCTCTCGACGCGCCGCTCGTGGATCTGTCCGACGCGTACTGCACGGCCGACGCGTGCCCCATGATGCTGGGAGGCGTGCTCGTGTACCGCGACCTCCACCACATCACGGGGTCGTTCAGCACGACACTCGGCGGCTATCTCGCCGAGCGTGTGAGCGCGGCGATCGGCGTCGAGCCGTCGCCCACCCCGAGGAGGAGTCGATGAAGAACGCCGGAACCGTGCTCGTGTTCCCCACGTGGCCGGAGAACCCCTACCTCAACCTCCTCGAGCTGGCGGCGCGTGCGGCCGGCTACCGCTTCCGGGGCGCGACGACGCATGCCGAGCTGCTGCACGCCCTGCCGGCCCTGCCCCGGGGCGGCGTCGTGCACGTGCACTGGACGACCCCGCTCGTGCAGGAGGCCGCCGACGAGGCCGACGCCCGCGACCGTCTGCGCCGCCTCCTCGCGGCGCTCCGCGACGCCCGCCGCCGTGGTGTGCGGATCATCTGGACGCTGCACAACCGACTGCCCCACGAGCTGCGCTTCCGGGAGGCAGAGATCGCCCTCTACCGGGGCCTCGCCGACCTCGCCGACGTCGTGCACGTGATGGCGCCCGACACGGCAGCGGTCGTCGCCGACGTCGTCGCGCTCGATCCGGCCCGGATCCGCGTCATCCCTCATCCCAGCTACGAGGGGATCTACGACGCGGGCGTCGGCCGCACCGCCGCACGGGCGTCGTTCGACCTCGCGGAGCGCGATCGCGCGGTGCTCTTCCTCGGGCAGATCCGGCCCTACAAGGGCGTCGACGCGCTCGTCGAGGCCGCGACCGCCGCGGGCGACGACATCGTCCTCCTCCTCGCCGGCGTCGTCAAGGAGCAGTCGGAGGAGGAGGTCGCCGCGCTCCTTCCCGACGGGCTCCGCGCGCACACGCAGTTCTCCTTCGTGCCCGACGGGGATCTCGCGCGCTGGTTCCGCGCGGCCGACGTCGCGGTGTTCCCGTACCGCGCGATCCTCAACTCGGGCAGCGTGCACCTCGCCGCCACCTTCCGGGTGCCGGCCGTGCTGCCGGATGAGCCGCACCTGCGCGAGCAGTTCGGGGACGAGCGCTGGGTGGCGTTCTTCGACACCGCGCGGCCGGCGGCATCCATCGCCGAGCTGCTCCGCGACCGCGAGCTGTTCGCGGGCGTCGGCGAGCGCGACTTCGCGCGCTTCACGGCCGGGATCTCGCCGTGGCGCACGGCGAGCGCCTACCGCCGGCTGCTCGACGAGCTCAGCGCAGCGCCCTCGCCCGCTCTCGCGCCACGATAAGCGCTCGCCGGACCGCCCGCGGCGCCCAGTGCCGCCGGCGCCGCACGACGGTCACGCCGTCGACGCGCGCGTAGAGGAACGGATCCCGCGGGTCGTACACGGGCAGCTCCCCCTCCCCGTCGACGGCCACCGCGACGCCCTCCCGGGCGACGAGAAGCGCCGGGGTGAGGGGTCGGTGCAGCGGCAGCGCGCCCGCCGGGAACACCGCGCGCCATCGCCACCCGCCGCGGACGTCCGCGCGCCACGTCGTCTCCGCGGCGGGGACAGGCGGGCGGCCCGCGAACTCCCCGTCGTGGAGCACGGGGACGCACGCGTCCTGTCCGCGGGCGCTGCGTCCCTCCACGACGAGCGATCCTCCGATGCGCGCGACGTGCGTGACCCGTCCGTCGAGCTCACGACGTGCCGCGAGCGCCCGCCCGAGGTCGCGCTCGGCGACGCGCGCCTCGGGGACGAGCATGAGGGCGCGCTCGCCGAGCACGCGGCGCACGGCCTCGACGAGCCGGTGCCAGGCATCGACGTCCTCGTCATCCGACCGCAGCGACGAGGTGAGCGGCGTGATGAGCGCCTCGCGCTCCTCGGGAGACAGCGCCGCGACGGCGTCCAGGGCGTCCAGTGCCGCGTGCCAGTCCGCGACGGGCTGCGGGCCGAGCCCCGTCATCCATCGCGCGAGCGGACGGATGGCGGCGCGCCTGCCTGCCGCGGCCATCCGCAGCACGAGCGCGCGGAGCGGGTCGCCGGCGAACGGCGGCGTCGCCTCGAGAAGCTCCCGCAGCGCGTCGCGCACACGCTCATCGTCCGCTCCGTCTGCGGCGTCGCGCGCCGCCCAGCGCGCGACGTGCACGAACCCGTCCCGCTCGCGCACGAGATCCGCGTACACCGTCGAGAGCCGCTCGTCGCCCGCGTCGGCGACAAGGCGCGCGCAGGTGAGCTCCTGGTCCAGATAGCTGAGCAGCGACGCCGCCGAGTCGGCGCGCGCCGACATCGAGCTGCCGCCCGGCCGCTCGCGGTAGAGATAGACGACGTCGGAGACGACGTCGACCCGGCGCGCGCGCAGGTAGGCGCTGACCATCGGCACGATGTCGTTGGACCGCGGGACGTCGGGGAAGCGGATGCCCGTGCTGCGCAGCCAGTCGAGCGCGAACGCCTTGTTCCAGCAGGGGCGGCTGAAGAGCAGCGTGGGCTCGTCGCGCAGGGCCGTGCCGCGCGCGGGACGGTCGAACGCCGGCATCACGTCGGTCGGCCGCCACGTGTCGGCGGGACGGAACTTGAGGTAGTCGCCGAACGCGATATCCGAGCCGCTGCGGGCGAGGCTGTCGACGAGGGCGACATAGGCGCCGTCGGGCACGAGGTCGTCGCCGTCGCAGAAGACGAGGAACCGCCCTCGGGCCGCATCCATCCCCGTGTTGCGCGCCGTGCCGCCGCCCCGACCGGCCGAGGGGATGAGCCGCACCCGACTGTCGCGCTCCGCGACCTCCGCGACGAGGTCGGCCGTGCCATCCGTCGAGGCGTCGTCGACGACGAGGACCTCCATGCCCGCGACGCGCTGGGCGAGGACCGTCTCGAGCGTCTCGCGGATCCACGGGGCGACATCGTGCGTGGGGATCACGACGGACAGGACCGGGCGCTCAGTCACCACCCGATCCTATCCGCGCGCATCAGCGGACCGCCGAGCCCTTCGGCAGGAAGTCCACGGTCTGCGCCGTGAGGGTGAGGATGGTCGGCCACGCTCCCCCGTTGAGGCGCCGCACGGCCGCGACCGACGTCACATGGCGCAGGCGCCCGCCGTCGAGCACATAGACGCGATCGCTCGTGGCCGACTTCACGAAGATGCGGCCGGGCACGCGCCCGCCGGAGAGGTCGAGCACGCGGCACGTCGCCGTGTCGAGCGTCGTCACCGCGAAGCCCGCCGTCGTGGTCACGGCACGCAGCCTGCCGCCGGCGGCGAAGTACGTCGTGCCGCCGCAGCGGGCGAAGAGGCTCAGGCTCCCCTTGTCGGCGTACCCCGTGAGCGTCGCGCCCGGGACGTGCGCGTCGACGCCGCGACCGAGGCCGTACTCGTCGGCGAAGCCCCAGCTCGGGAGGTACACGAGGCGGCGGTCGGAGGTCGCGAGGTACACCCGGGCGGACGAGGTCCGCTTGACCCACGAGCCGGGCGCGAACCGGACCTCGCCGATCGTGTAGCGCGAGAGGCCCGACGGCGGCATGACAGCCGCGAACGGCTTCGACGATCCCGCGAGTGCCGCCGCGGCGGCGGCGTCGTAGAGCGGGTGCAGCTTCGAGCCGCTGATGAGGTGGAGCGTCGTGCCGCTCCACGTGCGGCGCGCGACGTTCGTCATCGTCGCGCCCTGCTTGACCGCCGTGTACGTGCCGGCCGTGAGGGCGAGCTCCGTGCCGCACCTGCCGCCCCACTGCCAGACCTGCGTGCAGGTCGTGAAGCGGTGGCGCTGGCCGCCCTGCAGGAGCGAGATGTCGCCGGTCGACGCGTTGCGGATGAAGCGCGAGGACGTGCCCTTCGTCGGGTATCGCGCCGCCTCGTCCGCCGAGACCGAGCGCCACGAGCCGAAGGCGGCCTCGTATGCCGAGAGCAGCTCTCTCGCGACGTGGACCTTGCTCGCGCCGTTGAGGAGGAAGATGTCTCCGTTCGGCGTCCGGATGAGACCCGACGTCGGCCCGCGCGTCGCCCCGAACCAGTCGGTGAAGTAGTTGTAGAAGTTCCGGTTCCCGTAGGCGGAGCACGCGTCGCCCGTGCCGTACCCGGCACGCAGCGCCGCGGCGTTGGGCTGATACGGCGTGTAGTAGTAGAGGCTCGCCGTGGCCTTGTTCCGGATCGTGACCGGTCCCGAGCCGCACGACGCGTTCGGGTGATACCGGACCTGCGACACCTTCCCGACCGGGAACCAGTCGAACCAGCTGGACTTCGCGTAGATCTGGTACTGCCGTGCCGCGCCGTAGACCTGGTTCTGGAAGCCGTAGTAGCGGGTGTCGCAGGCCGACGTATCGGGGCAGGCCATGCCCATCGCGATCGTGTACCGCCACGAGCTCGGCCACGTGTGCGTGACGAGTCCCTGCTCCTTCTGCAGCATCACGAGGAGCACCTTGGGGCTGATGCCGCACGCCTGCGCGACCTTCGCGATGATCGTCGCGGCGGACTCGCTCGAGGCGCCCTGATAGGGCTTCGTGCAGTACGCGTCGGCCTTGCGCGACGTCGTGCTCGCGCGGAAGTCCTTGAGGCAGGTGTACCCCGACTGGCAGGTCGGCACCTTGCGCTTCAGGAAGTCCTGGATCTGGGCGGCGCTCATCGACCCGCTGTCGTAGAACACGGCGTCGCTGATGATGTTGCCCGGGTCGAACCCGACCAGGCTCACCGCGCTCGCGCGCAGCTCCGCGCCCTCCTCGACGACCGCGGCGTCGAGCGTCGTGTCCTGCGCGACGCGGTCCATCTCCTCGTCGGTGAGCGCTCCGGGGGTGGGCGAGGGCGTCGGCGTCGCGCTCGGCGTGGGTGCGGCACTCGGGGTCGGCGACGCACTCGGCGTCGCGGACGGGAGCGGCGGCGCGCTCGGCAGCACGCCGGGGGCCGTCGTCGCCGAGATGACGGGCTCGTCATCCGCGTCGGGCGCCGCGGCGAGGGCCGGGCTCGCAGCGGAGAGGACGCCCGCGAGGAGCGAGACGACCGCGAGGGTCGACAGAGCGAGACGTCCGCGCGCGTGCGCCGACGTGCGAGAGGGTGCACGCATGTGAACAGTGTGACAGATGTGAAAGCTCTGAGAAGGGGCGGATGGCGCCGGGCCTGCCGCGCGGGCCGCGTCCATGTCGCTCCGAGGGTGGCCGGGCGGGTCCATGGGAGGATTGACGGGTTGCGTCGCACGGCCCGGTCCCCGGCCCGGCGCGTTCGAGTCGGCCAGAGAGGTTTCAGGCGTCATGAAGTTGAGTGTGATCGGTTGCGGGTATCTGGGTGCGGTGCATGCGGCGGCGATGGCGTCGCTGGGGCACGAGGTCGTCGGGATCGATGTCGATGAGGCCAAGATCGCCAAGCTCGCCGCGGGCGAGACGCCGTTCTTCGAGCCCGGGCTCGGGGAGATCCTCACCCAGGGGCTGGAATCGGGTCGCCTGTCGTTCACGACCGACATGTCCGCCGCCGCGGGCGCGCAGGTCCACTTCATCGCCGTGGGCACCCCGCAGCGCCACGACGGCACGGGCGCGGACATGACCTACGTCAACGCGTCCGTCGAGTCCCTCCTGCCCCACCTGCGCCCCGGCGACCTCGTCGCGGGCAAGTCGACCGTCCCGGTCGGCACCGCCAGCCGCCTGGCCGAGCTGATCGCCCCCACCGGCGCGCACCTGGCCTGGAACCCCGAGTTCCTCCGCGAGGGCTTCGCGGTCAAGGACACCATCGAGCCCGACCGGCTCGTGTACGGCGTCTCCGACACCACCGGCACCGACGACACCGCCACCCTCGACGCCGTCTACCACACCGCGATCGCCGCGGGCACCCCCCGCCTGGTCACCGGATACGCCACCGCCGAGCTCGTCAAGGTCGCCGCCAACAGCTTCCTGGCCACCAAGATCAGCTTCATCAACGCGATGGCCGAGATCGCCGAGACCGTCGGCGCCGACGTCACCCAGCTCGCCGACGCGATCGGACACGACAACCGCATCGGACGCCGCTTCCTCAACGCCGGCGTCGGATTCGGCGGCGGCTGCCTGCCCAAGGACATCCGCGCCTTCACCGCCCGCGCCGAGGAACTCGGCAAGGGCGAATCCGTCGCGTTCCTCAAGCACGTCGACGAGATCAACCTCCGCCGCCGCCAGCGCGTGGTCGACCTCGCCGTGGACAGCTTCCCCGACCACATCAACGGCCACCGCGTCGCCGTCCTCGGCCTCGCATTCAAGCCCGACAGCGACGACACCCGCGACTCCCCCGCCCTCGACGTCGCCGTCCGCCTCAAGGGCCTCGGCGCCGACGTCATCGCCTACGACCCCGAAGCGATCCCCAACGCCCGCCGCGCCCACCCCCAGCTCGCCTACGCCGACACCCTCGACGACGCCCTCACCGGCGCCGAGACCGTCGTCATCGCCACCGAATGGAAAGCCTTCCGCGACCTCGACCCCCACACCACCCGCGACAAGGTCGCCCGCCCCGTCATCATCGACGGCCGCAACATCCTCACCCCCACCACCTGGCGCGACGCCGGCTGGACCTACCACGGCATGGGCCGCTGACATGACCCCCCGCGTCGCCATCGTCGTCCGCACCAAGGACCGCCCCGACTTCCTGCGCAGGGCGCTGCGGAGCATCACGGGCCAGACGCTGACGGCGTGGGAGGCCGTGATCGTCAACGACGGCGGCGAGCCCGCGGTCGTCGACGCGCTCATCGCGGCGCTCCCCGACGAGCACCGCGCGCGTGTGCGCGCGGTGCACTCGGAGACGTCGCGCGGGCGCTGGGTGAGCGCGAACGCGGGGGTCCTCGCGACCTCTGCGCCGCTCCTCGTCCTGCACGACGACGACGACACATGGCATCCCGAGTTCCTCGAGCGGGCATCCGCCTACCTCGACGCCCACCCCGAGCGCGGCGGCGTGGTGTCCCGCATCGAGATCGTGTGGGAGGAGCAGCAGGGCGACCGCCTCGTCGCCGTCCGCCGCGAGGTGTTCCAGCCGCAGCTCGCGGTGCCGACCCTCGCCGACACGCTCCTGTTCAACCGGTACGTGCCGATCGGCTTCGTGTACCGCCGCAGCCTCCACGAGGAGCTGGGCCTGTACGACGACCGGCTCCCCGTCGTCGGCGACTGGGACTTCAACCTGCGCGTGCTCGCGCGCGGTCCCCTCGAGTACCTCGCCGACGAGCCGTACGCGTACTGGCACCAGCGCACCGGCGCCGACGGCGCAGCGGGCAACAGCGTGATCGAGTCGCGCGGGGATCATGAGAAGCACGATGCGCTCATCCGCGATGAGGCGCTGCGCGCGTACGTCGACGAGCACGGGCTCGGCCTCGTGCTCTACCTGACGAAGTTCATCGACCGGCGCTTCGTCGAGGTCGAGAACGGCATCCGCGACGAGGTGCGCCGCGAGGTGGGCCGCCTCAACGTCCTCCAGCGCGGCTACGACAAGGTGCGGCGCCGCCTCGCCCGCTGACCGGCCGCACGGCGTCGCGCGCGATCAGTGCGGCGTCGTGCGGACGAGCTCGACGGCCTCGTCGATCGGGCCGTCGAAGAGCACCTTGTGCTCGTGGATGAAGATCCCGCGCGAGCACAGGCGCTTCACAGTGCCCATGTCGTGGCTCACGACGAGCATCGTGACGCCCTTCGCCGTGAGCTCCTCGATCTTCGCGTAGCACTTCTGGCGGAACGGCGCGTCGCCGACCGACAGCACCTCGTCCACGAGGAGCACGTCGAGGTCGACGTGGATCGCGACCGCGAAGGCGAGCCGCATGAACATGCCCGAGGAGTAGTGCTTCACCTCGGTGTCGATGAAGTCGCCGATCTCGCTGAACGCGACGATGTCGTCGAAGCGCGCCTCGATCTCGTCCTGCTTCATGCCGAGGATGGCCGCGTTGAGGTAGACGTTCTCGCGCCCCGAGAGCTCGGGGTGGAAGCCGGCGCCGACCTCGATGAGGCCCGCGACCCGGCCGCGCGTGAAGACGCGTCCCTTGTCGGGTTCGAGCACGCCCGACACGAGCTTGAGCGTCGTCGACTTCCCGGATCCGTTGAAGCCGAGGACGGCGACCGACTCGCCCTCGCCGATCTGGAAGCTCACGTCGTCGAGCGCCGTGAAGACGTCGCTGCGGACCTTCTTGCGCTGGATCCAGCCGATGAACGCCTCCTTGAAGGAGTGCGTGTTGCGCTTGAGGAAGAGCTTCGACACGTGGTCGATGACGATCGCCGGCTTCGTGGCCGACGTGACGGTGAGGGTGTTCGACATCACAGATCCTGGGCGAAGGTGCGCTCGAAGCGGCGGAACGTCAGCTGGCCGATGACGAGGATGACCGCGCACAGCGCGACGGCGATCCCGAGGTACACGAGGAAGTGCTCGGGGAACCCGTGCGGCTGTTCGTCCGCGTTCGTCGGGACGGTGGGCTCCCAGAACGTCCAGTGGAACAGCTCGACCGCGATGGTCACGGGGTTCGACATGTAGAGGTGGAGGATCCAGCCCGTGGCCTTCTCCTCCACGAGCGTCCACGCGTAGAGCACGGGCGACGCCCACGTCGAGACCATGCGGATGATCTCGACGAAGTTCTGCGCGTCGCGGTAGCGCACGTTGATGCCCGCGAAGAAAAGGCCGAGGCCGAGCGCGAGCGCGGCGATGAGCACCATCCCGAGGAGCATCGCACCGAGGCCCGCGAACGTGGGCAGCCAGCCGTAGATGAGGCTGACCACGAGGAGGATGGCCAGCTGCGGCAGGAAGTGAATGAACGCCACGATGATCGCGGAGATCGGGAAGAGCTCGCGCGGCAGGTAGATCTTCTTCACGAGGGCGCGGTTGTCCACGATGGCCGTCGTCGCGTTGCCGAACGCCTCGTTGAAGAAGTTCACGGCGACGAGACCGGCGAAGAGGTAGATCGGGAAGTTCGTGATGCCCCGGTTGCCGTCGAAGATGAAGCCGACGACGAGGAAGTACATGAGGAACTGGATGCCGGGCTTGACGTACGACCACGTCCAGCCGAGCACCGAGTTGCGGTAGCGCGTCGCCGTGCCCTTGCGCACGAGGAGGCGGAGCAGATACCGCCAGCGGAACACATCCGCCAGTCCGCGACCTCGGCCGGGGACGTCGTATTCCGACAGATCGATCGTCGTCACTGGTGCGCGCCCTGCCTCGTCAATCGGGAAAAAGCCACACGCGATCCTATCGCCGCACCCGCGGGCAACCTGGAGGCCAGCCCCGAGCGCGCGGCGTCACAGCTCGGCATGCAGCTGCCAGACCTTCTCCGCCGCGCTGTGCCACGAGAACGCGCGCGACCGATCCCGCGCGCGCAGCGCCATCCGCTCGTCGTCGATCGCCGCCGCGAGCGCGTCGCCCATCTCGGCGCCGTCGACGACCGCGCCACCGTCGAGGACGACCTCGCGGTGTCCGTCGCAGTCGGCGGCCACGACGGGGGTGCCGAGGGCCATCGCCTCGACGACGCGCCAGGGCCACGCGGCCCGCGTCGACCCGGCCGCGAACGCCGCGGCGTGCGCGAGAACCGCGGCGCGGTCTCCCCGATCGAGCGAGCCGTGCGTCCGAACGCGCTGCGGATCGGCGCCGACGGCGTCCGCGATCTCCCGCACCGCGCCGTCCTGCCCCTCCGGCACGTCGATGACGACGACGTCCGCGTCGACGGCGCGGGCGGCCGCGAGCGCGCGGGCGAGGCCGTCGGACGCCGCAGCTCCTCCGGACGCCGCGATGTAGCGGGCGGGCAGCGCGAGGTCGCGGCGACGCGCGTCGACGTCGCTGGGGATCGAGAAGCCCTCGGGCGGCGCACCGGCGACGACCCGGACGCGCGGACCGAACGCGGCATGCTCGGCGAGGCGGTCGGCGATCGCATGCGTCGGCACGACGATCGCATCGGCGTGCTTCTGCGCGCGCTTCAGGAGCGCCTGCTCGAGCGCGGCCGCCGCACGGGGCAGCTCGCCCGGCGCCTCCCACGCGCGCAGATCCCACAGCGTGACGACGGTCTGCGCGTGGTCCTTCGCCCGGTCATGCCGGACGAGGGGCGCGAGGAGCGTGGGCGCGTGGATGAGGCCGCCCTCGGCGCCCGCGGCCACGCCCATCCGCCAGGCCGCGACGAGCTCCCGGCGCGCGAGAGCGAGGCGCTTCTCGCTCGAGATGCCGTCCAGGCGCAGCGGCTCTCCGGCCGGCGCGATCGCGTCGACGACGCATCCCGAGGGCGCCGACTCGATGAGCATGCGCGCGAGGTCGCGCGCGGCCGCGGAGAGATCGGGGTCGGTGGGTGCCGCGAGCTGGTCGAGGACGACTCGCAGCCGCACCGTCATCCCGACGACTCCTCGGGGTGCAGGACGCTCTCGAGGTAGGCGTGGATGGCCGCGAAGTCGGGCGACTCCTGGTCGACCGCGATCGGCCCCTCGGGCGTCAGCTCGACGGAGGTCACCGCCTGGCTCTTCGCCTCGACCGCAAGGTCGAGGAAGGTCGGCAGGAGCGACTGGGGGATGTCGGTCTCGACGATCGCGGTGCCGGCGCGTGCGACGTCCTGGAAGCGCGTGAGCACGTTCTCCGGCGTGAACTGCGCGAGGATCGCCTCCTGCAGCTGCCGCTGCCGCTGCATGCGGTCCCAGTCGCTTGTCGTGTAGCGGGAGCGCGCGTACCACTGCGCGGTGTCGCCGTCCATGTGCTGCGCGCCCGGCTCGATCCATCCGATCGCCCAGTCCTCGGCCGGCTGGCCCTCGTACGCGGGCCCCCCGCCCTTCGGCAGGCGCTGCGACACCTCGATGTCGACGCCCCCGAGCGCGTCGACGAGCGCCGCGAAGCCGTTCATGTCGATGAACGCGTAGTACGGGATCTCGAGGCCGGTCACGCCCTCGGCCGCGTCCTTCGTGGCCTCCACGCCCGGCGACGAGCCGTGGCGCTCGGCGTCGGGGTAGAGCGAGGCGCCCTGGTCCTCGCGGCAGATCTCGGCGGCCTGGCGGATGTGGTTCATCCAGTCGTCCCAGCCGCACGACGGATCGGCGTGCCCCTCGAACCCGTTCGGGTAGAGCGCCTGCATGGGGCTGCCGTCGCTGAACGGCGCGGCGCCCAGCTCGCGCGGGATGCCGGTGATCGTCACGGCGCCGGTCGATGCGTTGATGGAGACGACCGAGATGCTGTCGAACCGCATGGAGTCGCGGCCGTCGCCCGAGTCCGCGCCGAGCAGGAGGATGTTGTAGTAGCCCTCGCTCGGCGGCACGACCGGCGCGCTCGCGGCGAAGATCGAGCCGAGCGCGTTGGAGGCCGCGACGAGGCGCGGCGCGGCGTAGGCCACCGTGCCGCCCGTGACGACCATGAGCAGGATCGCGAGCGCCGCGATGCCGAAGCGCGCGGGGCTCTGCGTCCGGACGAGCCGGACGAGCCGCAGGGTGTCGATCGACAGGACGATCCAGAGCACGCCGTACGCGACGACGATCGCCGCGAGAGCGAGCAGCACGAGCGGGTTGAGGAGGATGGTCATGGCGCCGTCGCGCCAGAGCAGGAGCGCGAGCGCGCCGACCGCGACGAGCACCCAGGACAGGAGGGTCGCCCCCAGGCCGAAGCGGCCCAGTCGACGGCTGCCGGCGAGCACCTGCGCGGACCCGGGGATGACCCAGCCGAGCAGGACGAGCCACCATCCGCGGCGCGTCATGAGCGCCGCATCGGCCGCGTCGGGGTGCCGCATCGGGCGCGTCTCGACGAGAGCGCTCGATCGCAGCGGCGTCCGGGTGCGTGCCATGGCGGCAACCGTCACAGAGAGCCCTTCAGACGTGCGTTCTTCTCCTCGACCTGGCGCTCGAGGTCGCGGGCGTACTCCTCGATGCGGTCGGCGATCGCGGCATCGGCGGTGCCGAGGATGCGCGCGGCGAGGAGGCCGGCGTTCTTGGCGCCGTTGATCGACACCGTGGCGACGGGGATCCCCGCCGGCATCTGGACGATCGACAGGAGGGAGTCGAGTCCGTCGAGCGTCTTCAGCTGCACGGGGACGCCGATCACGGGAAGCGCCGTGACCGACGCGAGCATGCCGGGCAGGTGGGCCGCGCCGCCGGCTCCCGCGATGATCGCCTGGAGTCCGCGGCCGCGCGCCTCACGGCCGTAGCGGATGAGCTTGTCCACCGTGCGGTGCGCCGAGACCACCTCGACCTCGTGCGGGATGCCGAGCTCGGTGAGAGCGGTCGAGGCGTCGACCATGACGCGCCAGTCGGAGTCGGAGCCCATGACGACGCCGACGAGGGGCGTTTCGGACGAGTTCAGCACCCGACAAGGCTAGGGCGAGACCCTGGAAATCGCCGGGAGCGACATCGCCTCGCTCCCCCGGCCCGCGCCATCCGCCATCCCCTCGGCGTCCGCGCGAGCGCAGGAGAATCCGCCGAGAGCAGGACCACTGCGGGGGCATCGTCCTGCGCTCACGCGGATCTCCTTCCCTCGCAGCGGTCAGAGGTGCAGCCCCTGCGCCATCGCCGAGCGCAGCGAAGACTCGACATGGTCCCAGTCGTGCATCACCTCGAAGTAGTCGAAGCGGAAGACGGTGAAGCCCAGGAGGCGGAGCGCCCGGCCGTGCGCGATGTCGGCGCGCCGCTGACGCGCGTCGCTGTGGAAGGCGAAGCCGTCGAGCTGCACGACGAGCCGACGGCCGATGAGGGCGTCCACGGGGCGACCGGCGAGCCACACCTGCTGCCGGAAGGGGATGCCCGCGCGGCGGCAGCGGTACGCGAACCGCGACTCCACGCCCGAGTCGGATCGGACTCCCGCCTCCGCGGCGAGCGCACGGGCCGCGACGCTGCCCCACTTCGTCCGCGCCATGGCGTCGGCGGAGATCCGGGTCCGCGCGAGTGCCGACTCCCACACGGCGAACGCCGCTTCGCCGTCCGCGCACACCGCGATGCACGCAAGGACGTTCTCGATCGGATCGAGCAGGGTCCGGGGTGCGACGGCGACGACGGGCGACGCCCAGTGCGCGCGCACGCCGGGTTCGCCGGCGCGCGCATTCGGTGCGAGCGCGATGTGGATCGCATCGGCCGAACCAGGCGGGCACCAGAGCCCGTGCTGCTCGAGCGCGCTTCGGCAGGTGATGCGCCCGCCGAGCCGCGCCGCGGCGTGGACCTCTGCCGGCGCCTCGGGAAGGACGAGCCAGGAGCGGCGCAGCAGCGCGATGCCCTCGGCGCGGGCCGCACGGCGCAGGCGATCGGGCGACCACCCCGACTCGAGGAGATCGCGGCGGTGGCGGTACCCGCCGTGGGCGGAGAGGAGTGCGCGCAGGGACATGCGGAGAGCCTGGCCCCCGCGGAGCGTCCGGCGAGCGCCACTCCTTCGCGCTGTGGACGGACCCGCGGCGGCGCACGCGGCTGTGCACAGGGTGTCGGCGCCCCGGCTGCCCCGTGGGGCCCGCCCCGCGTCGCCATCGCCCGCCGCAGGAGAATCCGCCGAGAGCAGGACGGATTCGGCCGTGCGCCCCTGAACTCGGCGGATCCTCCTGCTGTCGCCGGGGCGGAACGCCCCGCTGCGACGCCGACCAGGGCCATCCGGCTAGGGTCGACGGGTGAGCTGGGAGCGGACGCGCACGGTGGCAGGGCGGATGGCCGAGGTCGCGCAGACGGGGTCGACGAACGCCGACCTCGCGCGCGCGATCGCGCAGGGCGAGGAGTGGCCGCACCTCGGGGTGCTCCTCACGCACGACCAGCAGGCGGGGCGCGGGCGTCTCGACCGACGCTGGGTCGCGCCTCCGGGCGCCGCGCTCGCCCTGTCGGTCGTCGTGCGGGTGCCCGATCTCCCCCTCGCCGGGCGCGGCTGGATCCCCCTCGTCGCGGGAGTCGCGATGCAGCGTGCGGTCGCGGCGCAGACCCCGGGCATCCGGGTCGGCCTGAAATGGCCGAACGACGTGCTCGTCGCACACGAGGGCGACGAGCTCCGGAAGATCTGCGGCGTGCTGGCCGAGGGCACCGCCGACCCCGACGCCGTGATCGTCGGCACGGGGGTCAACACGCGCCTGCAGCCGATCGACCTCCCCGTGCCGACGGCGACGTCGTTCCCCGCGCTGGGCCTTGAGTGCGACGAGGACGCCCTCGTCGCGGACTACCTCACGGCGCTCGACGACCTGCTCCGCGGTCTCGCCCCGGCGGGCGGCGACGCCGTCGCGTCCGGAGCGCACGCCGCGGCGACCGCCGTGTGCACGACGCTCGGCCGCGACGTCGCCGTGTCCCTCCCCGATGGGATGACGCTGCGGGGGCGCGCGACCGAGCTCGCTCCCGACGGGCGCCTCATCGTCGTCGCGGACGGCGACCGCGTGGCGGTCTCGGCCGGCGACGTCGTGCACGTCCGCTGAGCGGCCCGGCGCGGCGCGGCGGAGTCCTGCCCGCGTCGCGGACAATGGGGGCATGAGCACGCCTGGATTCGCGGGTCGGCCCGCCACGCCGCCGGTCGCCCCCGCGCCCGAGCTGCTCGTGGCGCGCCTGCACGGCCACGCCAGGCGGCTCACCTGGTCGGCGCTGCTCGTCATCGCCACCGCGGGCGCGACGGGCTTCCTGCTCGGCAACCTGCCGGCTCCCTTCGAGGACTGGATGCTGCTGGCCGCGGCGGGCGCCGTCGTCCTGCTCGGCGCCGTCCTGCCGCTGCTCGCATGGCTCACCCGCACGTACACGATCACGACCCGGCGCGTGATCGCGAAGCGCGGCCTCCTCGCCCGCGACCACAGCGAGCTCTCGCACACGCGCGGCTACTCCATCCGACTCCGCCGCGGGGTGCTGCAGCGGATGTGGGGAGCGGGCACGCTCGTGCTGTCCGACGGCGTCACGGCGCCGCTCGTGCTGCGGGACGTGCCCGACGCCGGCCTCGTGCACGAGGTGCTCGCCGACCAGGTCGAGATGAGCCAGATCCAGGCGCACCGCGAATCGCAGGGCTTCTCGTTCGGGCACCAGCTGCCCGCGCCCCGCGGCTGATCGTTCGCGGGTCCGCCGATGCGTCAAAATGGACGCATGACGATGCGTGTGGGTGTGATCGGCGGCGGCCAGCTCGCGAGGATGATGATCGCTCCCGCGGTCGAGATGGGCATCGAGCTGAGCGTGCTCGCCGAGCAGGAGGGCATGTCGGCTGCACTCGCCCAGGCCGCCGTGGGCGACTACCGGGATGCCCAGACCGTGCTCGCGTTCGCGAAGGACGTCGACGTCATCACGTTCGACCACGAGCACGTGCCGCAGGACGTCCTGCACGCGCTCGTCGACGCGGGCGTCGCGGTGCACCCGGGCCCCGACGCGCTGCGCTTCGCACAGGACAAGCTCGTGATGCGCCGCCGCCTGGCCGAGCTCGGCGCGCCGCAGCCCGACTGGGCCGCCGTCGCCGAGCCGTCCGAGCTGCAGGCGTTCCTCGACGACCACGGCGGGCGCGCGGTCGTGAAGACGCCGCGGGGCGGCTACGACGGCAAGGGCGTGAAGGTCGTCTCCCGCCCGGAGGACGTCGCCGACTGGTTCGCCGACTTCGACGGCGAGGCGCTGCTCGTGGAGGAGCTCGTCGACTTCCGCCGCGAGCTCGCGCAGCAGGTGGCGCGTCGCCCGAGCGGCGGGATGGTCGCCTACCCCGTCGTCGAGACCGTGCAGCGCGGCGGCGTGTGCGCCGAGGTGCTCGCGCCCGCGCCTGACGCAAGCGAGAAGCTCATGGAGGTCGCCGCGCGCCTCGGCAAGTCGATCGCCGAGGGGCTGCGCGTCACGGGCATGCTCGCGGTCGAGCTCTTCGAGACCGTCGACGACCGCATCCTCGTCAACGAGCTCGCGATGCGCCCGCACAACAGCGGGCACTGGACGCAGGACGGCGCCGTGACGAGTCAGTTCGAGCAGCACCTGCGCGCGGTCCTCGACCTCCCGCTCGGCGCTCCCGACGTCGCCGCGGGCGCGGTCGTCATGGTGAACATCCTCGGCGGCCCGCAGGGCGAGCAGCTCACCGACCGCTTCGCCGCGGCCATGGCGGCGCATCCGCTCGCCAAGATCCACACCTACGGCAAGGAGCCGCGCCCCGGTCGCAAGGTCGGGCACGTCAACGTCGCCGCCGATGAGCTCGACGACGCCGCGTACGAGGCGCGCGCGGCTGCCGCCTTCTTCGACTGATCCGCGCGGGTCTCCGAGGGCGGTGTCGCCGCACCACACAGCTTCACGACGGGCGTTGTGTGTGCCCTCCAAGTCGCGCGCGGCGGCCGCGACTAGGGTGGAACGCGTGACCGAACCCGACATGTCCACGACCCAGGGCAAGATCGCCGACCTGCGCGCCCGCTACGACGAGGCCGTCGTCCAGGCCGAGGCGAAGGCGCAGGAGAAGCAGCACGCCAAGAACAAGCTGACGGCGCGCGAGCGCATCGAGCTGCTCGTCGACCACGGCTCGTTCGTCGAGTTCGACGAGTACGTGCGCCACCGCACGACCGCGTTCGGGATGGAGAGGTCGCGGCCGTACGGCGACTCGGTCGTGACCGGCGTCGGCACGATCCACGGTCGCACGGTCGCCGTCTACGCGCAGGACTTCTCGACCTTCGGCGGCTCCCTCGGCGAGGTCGCGGGCGAGAAGATCATCAAGATCATGGAGTTCGCGCTGCGCGGCGGGATGCCCATCGTGGGCATCCTCGACTCGGGCGGCGCGCGCATCCAGGAGGGCGTCGTCGCCCTCGGCAAGTACGGGGAGATCTTCCGCCTGAACACCGCCGCGTCGGGCGTCATCCCGCAGATCTCGATCATCATGGGCCCCGCGGCGGGCGGCGCGGTGTACTCCCCCGCGCTCACGGACTTCGTCATCATGGTCGACAAGACGAGCCAGATGTTCGTCACGGGCCCCGACGTCATCAAGACCGTGACCGGCGAGGACGTCGGCATGGAGGACCTCGGCGGCGCCTACACGCACAACACGCGCTCGGGCGTGGCCCACTACCTCGCCGAGGACGAGGACGACGCGCTCGACTACGCGCGCACCCTCCTCGGCTTCCTGCCCGACAACAACATGGCGGATGCGCCGGCGTACGAGTCGGCGTTCGAGTTCGAGACGACCGACGCCGACCGGCAGCTGAACACCCTCATCCCCGACTCGCCGAACCAGCCGTACGACATCCACGAGGTCATCTCGCGCACGGTCGACGATGGCGAGTTCCTCGAGGTGCAGCCGCTGTTCGCGCCGAACATCGTCATCGGCTTCGGCCGCGTCGAGGGTCGCACGGTCGGCATCATCGCGAACCAGCCATCGCAGATGGCGGGCACGCTCAACATCGACGCGGGCGAGAAGGCGTCGCGCTTCGTGCGCTTCTGCGACGCGTTCTCCATCCCGATCGTCACCCTCGTCGACGTGCCCGGCTACCTGCCCGGCACGGATCAGGAGTGGACCGGCGTCATCCGCCGCGGCGCGAAGCTGCTCTACGCCTACGCCGAGGCCACCGTCCCGCTCGTCACGGTCATCCTGCGCAAGGCCTACGGCGGCGCCTACATCGTCATGGGCTCGAAGCAGCTCGGCGCCGACATCAACCTCGCCTGGCCGACCGCCGAGATCGCGGTCATGGGCGGCCAGGGCGCGGTGAACATCCTCTACCGCGGCGAGCTCAAGAAGGCCGAGGAGGCGGGCGAGGATGTCGCCGCCGTCCGCACGCGCCTCGCGAACGAGTACACCTACAACGTCGCGAGCCCGTTCCTCGCGGCCGAGCGCGGCGAGCTCGACGGCATCATCGAGCCGGCCGCGACGCGCGTGGCGATCGCGAAGGCGCTGCGCTCGCTCCGCGGCAAGCGCGCGGAGCTGCCGCCCAAGAAGCACGGGAACATCCCGCTCTAGCGGGAGACGGCGCATGTCCGAGCAGAACGACATCCCCCGCGTCGACGTCGTGCGCGGGAACCCGACCGACGAGGAGCTCGCGGCCATCGTCGCGGTCGTGTCCGAGGCCTACACGCAGGAGGCGGCATCGGCCGTCGTCGACGACACGCCGTCGTTCGACGCGTGGACGAGGTCGCGCCGTCTCCGCCGTCCGCTCGCACGCGGCGGCTGGGGCCGCTTCGGCGGCTGAGACCGCTCAGGGGGCCGGTTCTTGTCCCCCGAAATACCTACAGACACGGGCTTGCGGGTTTTCCATACTGGATATGGAAACGCTTGTGCGTTGGCCGCCCCATCCGCTCCAGGGTAAGCAGATGGCGAGTCGGCACACCGCGGACGGTTTTCGGGTAACCGTCCGCACGGCCGGGGGTGAAGGATCACCCCCGGCCCTTTCCTTTTCCCCGCCTCAGGATGCCGCGGGCCGACGGATCTCGTGCCACAGCGCGACCGCGTCCTCGTCGGAGTGACCGCCCGCGGCCGCGCGCCCCACGACCGTCACGGCGATGTCGGGATGCGGCGCGGTGCGGATGATGATGCGGCCGGCATCCGCGGACGCGAGCGTCTGCGCGAGCTCGGCGCGGATGGCCGACAGCGCGTCGTCGCCGAGGTCGTCGAGTCCGCCCTCGTCGAGGACCGTGACGGCGGCGCCGCCCTCGCGGAGCGTCGCGATGACGCGCCGGACGTCGTCGTCGAGGAGCCGGGCCCCGCGCAGCTCGTCGCGCAGCGCGCCCTCCGCGAGCCAGGCGGCAGCGCGCTGCTCGTCGGTGAGGGCGCCTCCCGACGCGATCACCTGGGTGAGCACGGGCGCGGCGACCTGCAGGGCGTACTGCACGCGCTCGCGCCGCTCGCGGCGGCGCACGAGCTGCGCGGACTGCCATGCCGCCGACGCCTGCTGCAGGCTCGCGAGCTTCACGGTGTCGGAGTACGCCCGGTCGGTCGAGATCTGCATGAGCTGGCCGACCCCGACCCAGAGGAACGACCCGACGAGGCCGAAGGCGAGCGCGTTCCCGATGCCCATGAGGATGGAGCTGCTCACGCCGAGGAGCGCGATCCCCGTCCACGCCGAGATCGGGCGGCGGCGCACCATGACGATCGTCATGAGAGCACCCGCTCCCCCGACGTACCAGGTGACGTGCGGCGCCATCCGCGCGCTCTCGTCCGCGCAGGCCGTCACGACCCACGGCATCGCGGCCGACACGGCGAGAGCGCACGCGGTCGCCCACACGGGCAGGCGCGCGACGTCGCGGCGCGCGGAGTCGACCGAGCGCACGGCGAGCACGAGGATGGTCGCGCCGAGGTAGAGCACGACGCCCGCGATGAGGAATCCGGGCCGGTCGACCGGCTGCGTCGGGAAGACGCCGCGCGCGGCGAGGTACCCCGAGAACGCGGCGGCGAGGATCGTGAGGACCTTGCGGACCTTCACGGGGCCTCCTCCGCCTCGCGCCGGTAGAGGCTGTCGTCGTCGCCCGCGGGCCAGGTGATCGTCACGACCGTGCCGCGCTCGTCGGATTCGATGGCCGCTCCGCCGCCGACCGCGGCCACGCGCGCGAAGATCGACGCCCGGATGCCGAGGCGGTCGGCGGGGATCGACGCGAGATCGATGCCGCGGCCCGCATCCGACACGACGATCCGGATGCGCCCGTGACGCGCGGTGAGGCGCACGGCGAGGCCGCGGCCATCCGCGTGCTGGATGGAGTTCGCGACGGCCTGCGTGGCCGCGAGGACGAGCGCGCGCGCGACGCGGCCGGGGATGCCCGGCATGGGCAGCTCGTCGCCCGCCACGGCGAGCACGACGCCGAGCCCTCGCGCCTGCGCCTGGAGCTCCGAGGCGATCCAGGCGGAGGTCACGGGAGCGTCGCTGCCCTCCGGCTCGTCGGACTCGGCGTTCGCGAGGCGCGTGAGCGCCTCGCGCGCCATCGACACGGCGAGCTGGCGCTCGCGATCCGACTGCGCGCGGCCCGCGGCGATGAGGGCGGCGAGCACGCTGTCGTGCATGAGGGCCGCGACCTCGACGCGCTCCTGCTCAGCGGCCTCGGCCGAGGCGGCGCGGGAGTACTGGTCGATCGCGGCGGCGCGCGCGGCGTCGACACCCGCGGCGAGACTGCGGAACATCCAGATGAGCGCGACCGCGGTTCCCCCGACGATGAGCGAGAGGGAGACGTCGTAGACCGACGTCAGCCAGTGCTCGGCCGAGAACTCGCCGCGCGAGAGCCGGACGATCGCGAACAGCAGCGGGACGACGACGACCCACACGAGCTGCCAGGACACGGGGAAGACGAGGGCGGCCGCCGCCGGCGCGACATTGAGGAGGAAGAAGACCCAGGGGCCTCCCGCTGGCTCGTACCGCGGCTCGGGGAGCGCCCAGAACAGCAGCAGCGAGAGCGGGAAGAGGAAGGCGAACACCGTGGCCGCGGGGCGCGCCCACCGGCCCGCGAGACACGCGGCGATCATCGCCGCGAGCGACGCGAACACGGTGGCCGTGAGCAGCGTGCGCGGGAGCGGGTCGAGGTCGGACCCCATGGCGGTCAGGAACGACTGGACGCCGAGGAGGGCCGACGCGAGGGCCACGGCGATCTGCAGGACCCGCTCGATGCGTGCGGAGGTGAAGCCGCGCTCGATCTCGACGGCGGTCGCCGTGCGGCGCGGCAGCACGTGCGTCCAGGCCTCGGCGATCGCCTCCTGTCCCGAGGGGATCCCGCGCGTGCCGCCCGCGGACATCACCCCTCCGCGGGCGCTTCGACGATGCCGTCCTCGATCGCCCGCCGCAGCAGATCCACCTTCGTCGGGGCGGGGCGCCCGACCTCGGTGTACTTCACGCGGATGCGCGTGATGTTCTCCTTGGCCGTCGAGTACGCGATGCCGAGGCGGTCGGCGACGGCCTTGAGCGGGAGCCCCGCCGCGTACAGCCGGAGCACCTCGCGCTCGCGCGTGGCGAGCTGCGCGTCGGCGAACTCGCGGTCGCCCTCGACGGCGCTGGCCCACTCGACGTTGTTGAGGGGCTCGCCGCCCGCGGTCGTGTGGACGGCGCTCAGCACGTCCTCGAGGGGCGACGACTTGCTCACGACGCCGGCCGCGCCGGCCGCGAGCGCCTCGCGGACCGCCGCAGGACGATCGGCGACGGAGTGGATGATCACGGAGGACTCGCCCGCGAGCCGCAGGACGTTCTCGGTGACGGTCGCGCCGTCGCCGAGGGTGAGGTCCAGCAGCACGACGTCGACGGGCGGCGCCTTCGTCTCGGCCCGCCACGCGAGATACGCCGAGACCGAGACGCCGCTGTAGACGACCTCCTGGCCGTCGCGCTGCAGCGCCGCCTCGAGCCCGAGACGAACCGACTCGTGATCGTCGATCAGGGCCACGCGTGTCATGGCGAGAAGCCTATCGCCAGACGACGCTGGCTCACGCGCGGCGCAGGACCGCGAGCGCCTCCACATGGTGCGAGTTCGGGAAGAGATCGAACGCCTCCAGGCGCTCGGGCGCGTAGCCGTGGGCGCGGAACAGCCCCACGTCGCGCGCGAGCGCGACCGGGTCGCAGGCGACGTAGACGACGGCGGACGGCTCGAGCGCGGCGACCGCGTCGACGACCTCGCGGCCCGCCCCCGCACGCGGAGGGTCGAGCAGGGTCACGCCCCGACGCAGCGCGTCGCGGTCCGCGGGCTCCGCGTCCGCGGCGAGCGCGCCGAGCCAGCGCTCGACGCGTGCGGTCACGGCCTCGGCGCGCGGATGGCGCTCGAGGTTCTCGCGCGCGTGCGCGGTCGCGCGGGGCGTGGACTCGACGGACGTGAGACGGGCGTCGCCGTCCGCGGCGGACGCGAGCGCATCGGCGAAGAGCCCCACCCCGCCGTAGAGGTCGAGGTGCCACGCGTCGGCGTCGAGGCCGTGCGGCGCGATGTCGTCGAGGGCACGGGCGACCGCCGCGTGCAGCGTCCGCGCCGCGAGGCGGTGCACCTGCCAGAATCCGCCCGCATCGACCTGGAAGCCGCGGTCGCCGACGCGCTCGACCACGACCTCGGGGGCGGGGGCCGGCTGCGCGCCCCGCGTGCGCCGGCGATCCGGGCGGCGGATGACCCGGACGCGCCCGTCGGCCGGCCGGACGAGGTCGACCCGGCCGGGCTTCTCGCGCTGGAGCGCGAGGGCGGCGCTCTCGATCTCCGCGACAGCGAGCGGGTGGTGCGCCACCTCGATGACGCGATGGCTGCGCGAGGCGAACGGGCCGATCCGGCCATCCGCGTCGACATGGAGCCCGACGCGCGTGCGCCAGCCCGTGCCATCCGCCGACTCGGTCTCGTCGCCGTCCGCGGCGGGCGCGACGACCACGTCGACCTTCTCGTCCGCGAAGCGCGCGAACGCGTCGCGGAGGACATGCGCCTTGAGCTCACGCTGGTGCGCGAGCGCGATGTGACCGAGGTCGGCGCCGCCGACCCGGTCGGCGGGGTCGCGGGCGATGTCGGCCTCGGCCCAGATGTGCGGCTGGCGATGCTCCGACGCGTCGAGCACCTCGAGCGCCTCGGCTCGCGCGAAGCTCTTCTTGACCTCCGCGACCCGCGCGCGGACGCGCTCCCCGGGGACGGCGTCGGGCACGAAGACGACCCTGCCCTCGTGCCGCGCCACGAAGACGCCTCCGTGCGCGATGTCCGTGACCTCGAGGTCGACGACGTCTCCCGTCTGCATGCTCCCATCGTCGCACCTCGCCCCTGGCGGATCGCCTAGCGTGGAGCCATGCAGGTCTGCCTCGCCTCGACGTCTCCCGCGCGCCTCATGCTCCTGAACCAGGCCGGCATCGAGCCGCTCGCGATCGCCCCCGCCGTCGACGAGGAGGCGGCGATCGCCGAGCTCGAGGAGCGCGAGGGCCGGGTGCTGCCGCCCGACGAGCACGTCCTCGTCCTCGCACGCCGCAAGGCGGCGGATGTCGCCGCGCGCGTCCTGCAGGTCCACCCCGGCTTCGACGGCGTCGTGATCGGCGGGGACTCCATGTTCGAGCTCGACGGGGAGATCTACGGCAAGCCCTATACGCCCGAGGCGGCGACGGCGCGCTGGCAGGGCATGCGCGGCCGCACCGGCGTCCTGCACTCGGGCCACGCGGTCATCCGCGTCCGCGCGGAGACCGAGCCGGTCGAGGCGCACGCGACCGCGCGGGCCTCGGTGTCGTTCGCCGCGGACGTGAGCGACGACGAGATCGCCGCGTACGTCGCGACCGGCGAGCCTCTCCTCGTGGCCGGCGCGTTCACGGTCGACAGCCTGGGCGGTGCGTTCATCGAGCGTGTGGAGGGCGACCCGTCGACCGTCGTCGGCATGTCGCTCTCGACCGTCCGCCGTCTCGTCCGAGAGCTCGGCGTCGAGTGGACGTCGCTCTGGAACCGCCTGCCGTCGTAGGGAACGGCACACCTTTCGGCGCGCACTTTGTGAGGGTCACTCAAAAGGCGGCGTCCGACCGTGACTAGTCTGGAACGCATGCCTGATATCGCCAAGGTGCTCATCGCGAACCGCGGCGAGATCGCCGTCCGCATCATCCGCGCAGCCCGCGACTCGGGGATCGCCTCGGTCGCCGTCTACGCCGACCAGGACCGCGATGCGCTGCACGCGCGCCTCGCCGACGAGGCCTATGCCCTCGAGGGCGCCACGAGCGCCGAGACCTACCTGCAGATCGAGAAGATCCTCTCGGTCGCCCGTCGCTCCGGTGCGGACGCCGTGCACCCGGGCTACGGCTTCCTCGCGGAGAACGCCGCGTTCGCGCGCGCCGTGCAGGCCGCCGGCCTCATCTGGATCGGGCCGTCGCCCGAGGCGATCGAGGCGCTCGGCGACAAGGTCACCGCGCGCCACGTGGCCGAGAAGGTCGGCGCGCCGCTCGCGCCCGGCACGCCCGGCCCCGTCGACACGGCCGAGGAGGTCGTCGCGTTCGCCGAGAAGGCCGGCCTCCCGATCGCGATCAAGGCGGCCTACGGCGGCGGCGGCCGCGGACTCAAGGTCGCGCGCACCCTCGACGAGGTGCCGGAGATGTTCGAGTCGGCCACGCGCGAGGCGATCGCGGCCTTCGGCCGCGGCGAGTGCTTCGTCGAGAAGTACCTCGACAAGCCCCGCCACGTCGAGACGCAGTGCCTCGCCGACGCCGAGGGCAACGTCGTCGTCGTGTCGACGCGCGACTGCTCGCTGCAGCGCCGTCACCAGAAGCTCGTCGAGGAGGCCCCCGCTCCGTTCCTCACGGACGAGCAGAACGCCATCCTCTACGCCGCTTCCAAGGCCATCCTGCGCGAGGTCGGCTACACGGGCGCCGGCACGTGCGAGTTCCTCGTGGGCGCCGACGGCACCATCTCGTTCCTCGAGGTGAACACCCGCCTGCAGGTCGAGCATCCGGTCTCCGAGGAGGTCACCGGCATCGACCTCGTCCGCGAGCAGTTCCGCATCGCGGCCGGCGGCACCATCGACTACGACGACCCGGCTCCGCAGGGCCACTCGATCGAGTTCCGCATCAACGGTGAGGACCCCGGTCGCGGCTTCCTGCCCCAGCCCGGCCCGATCCACGTGTTCAAGACCTTCGGCGGCCCGGGCATCCGCCTCGACTCGGGCGTCACCGCGGGCGACGAGGTCTCGGGCGCGTTCGACTCGCTCCTGGCGAAGATCATCGTCACCGGCCGGACGCGCGAGGAGGCGCTCGAGCGCTCGCGCCGCGCCCTCGACGAGTTCGAGGTCGCGGGCCTGCCCACGGTGCTCCCGTTCCACCGCAAGGTCGTGCGCGACCCCGCCTTCACGGCGGAGGACGGCGTCTTCGGCGTGTACACGCGCTGGATCGAGACCGAGTTCGAGAACGACATCCCCGCGTGGGACGGCGAGCTCGAGGCGCCGCGCGCGGCCGAGAGCCGGCACACGGTCGTCGTCGAGGTGAACGGCAAGCGGCTCGAGGTCAGCCTGCCCGACCGCGTCGTGACGGCTCCCGGCGCGACCGGCCGCCCCGCGGCCGTCCCCTCGTCCCGCCGCAAGCACGGCGGCGGCACCGCGACCGCGGGCGCCTCGGGCGATGCCCTCAAGTCGCCCATGCAGGCGACGGTCGTCAAGGTGGCCGTCGAGGAGGGCCAGCAGGTCGTCAAGGGCGACCTCGTCGTCGTGCTCGAGGCGATGAAGATGGAGCAGCCGCTGCACGCCCACAAGGACGGCACGATCGGCTCGATCGACGCGACGCCCGGCGCCACCGTCGGTGCGGGCCACCAGCTCCTCCTGATCGGCTGATCTCCCCCGGGCATGTCCCACGTGTTCCGGCCATCCGCCCCCGGAACCCGGAACACGTGGGACATGCGTGGGCGGGTCAGCCGAAGGCGCGGTCGAAGCCGAGGCTGCGGGCGATGATCCCCAGCTGGACCTCGGTCGAGCCCTCCCCGAGCGTGAGGATGCGCGCGTCGCGGTAGTGCCGCGCGACCGGGTTCTCGTTCATGAACCCGTACCCGCCCCAGATCTGGGTCGCGTCCGACGCATTGGCGACCGCCGCCTCCGATCCGATGAGCTTCGCGAGCGAGGCCTGGGTCGTGAACGGCGCCCCCGCGTCGATGCGGCGAGCCGCGTCGTGCATGACCGCGCGGGCCGCCGCGACACGGGCCTGCATCCGCGCGATCGTGAACGCGATGTGCTGGTTGTCGCCGATCGGGCGCCCGAAGACGACGCGGCGCTTGGCGTGCAGCACGGCCTGCTCGAGGCACCCCTGCGCCGCGCCGACGCAGAGCGCCGCGAACGCGACCCTGCCCTCGTCGAGCACGCTGAGGAAGTTCGAGAAGCCGCGGCCGCGCTCCCCCAGCAGGTTCTCCTCGGGCACGCGGACACCGTCGAACACGAGCGGATGCGTGTCGGACGTGTGCCACCCGACCTTGTCGTATGCGGGCAGCGCGGTGAACCCGGGCGTCGGGACCGGCACGATGATCGTCGACAGCTCGGGCCCTCGCCGTCCGTCGCGCCCGACGCGCTCGCCGGTCACGGCGGTCACCGTCACGACGCTCGTGATGGGCGTACCCGAGTTGGTGATGAACTGCTTGGATCCGTTGATCGTCCACCAGCCGTCCGAGAGCGTGGCGGTCGTCTTCGTCGCCCCCGCGTCGGAGCCCGCCTCGGCCTCGGTGAGGCCGAAGGCGGCGAGCGCCTCGCCGCGTGCGAGGGCGGGCAGGTGCGCGCGGCGCTGCTCCTCGGTGCCGAAGCGGTAGATCGGCATCGCGCCGAGCCCGAGACCCGCCTCGAGCGTGACCGCGATGGACTGGTCCACGCGCGCGAGCTGCTCGACCGCGACGCACAGGTGCAGGTACGACTTGCCCTGCCCGCCGTACTCCTCGGGCAGCGGCAGGCCGAACAGCCCCATCCGCCCCATCTCGGCGATGATCTCGAGCGGGAGGCGGCGCTCGGTGTCGTAGGTGTACGCGGCGGGCGCGACCACGTCGTCGGCGAACGCGCGCACGGTGCGCGCGAGCTCCTGCAGATCCGGCTCGAGCATCTCGGTGCCGTCGACGGGGGTGCGGGTGGGCGTGATGAGCGACATCGTCGTCTCCCTTCAGGGGGCGGGGCTCGTGGCCCCGCGTGCGGTGCGCGCGAGGATGGCGCGCGCGTGTCGGAGAACCGGCTCGTCGACCATGCGGCCCTCGAACCGGAAGACGCCGCCGTGCGCGGAGGACTCCGCGATCAGGCGGCGCGCCCAGGCGGCGTCGGCATCCGAGGGCGCGAACGCCGCCCGGATGGCCGCGACGTGCGACGGATGGATGGCGGCCTTCGCGGCGAACCCGCTCGCGGCCGCGTCCTCGGCCTCGGCGCGGCAGCCGTCCAGGTCGCCGATGTCCAGGTGCACCGCGTCGACGGCCGCCTTCCCGAAGGCTCCCGCGGCGAGCAGGATGGCCGAGCGCGCGTGCATCGCGACGGCGCGGTAGGCGCCGTCCTGCGTGCGGCTGGAGGTTCCGCCGATCGACGCGACGAGGTCCTCCGCGCCCCACATGAGCGCCGTGACGCGCGGGTGCGCCGCGATCTCCGCGGCGCGCACGACGCCCGCCGCCGTCTCGCACAGCGCGACGACCTCGAGGTCGCCGAGCGCGTCGACGTCTGCGGCGGCCTCCGTCTTCGCGAGCATCACGGCGCGATACGACGACCGGCGCACGGCGTCGAGGTCGGCGGCGAGCTGTCCGCTTCGGGCGTCGTTGACCCGCACGAGAGTGCGGGCGGGGTCGAGCGCGGACTCCACCACCGCGCGACGAGCGGCGTCCTTCGCGTCGGGCGCGACGGCATCCTCGAGGTCGAGGACCACCGCGTCGGCTCGCTCGGCCGCCTTCGCGAACCGGTCGGCGCGGTCGGCGGGGCAGAAGAGCAGAGCGGGACCGAGCGCGACGCTCATCGCGGCCTCCCCTGCATGAGCACCGTACGGACCGCGCGGGCCACGACGACGCCGTCCTGGTTGCGGCCGATGTGCTCGAGGGTCACGATCCCCTGGCCGGGTCGGGAGCGCGAGGGCCGCGTCTCCTGCACGCGCGTCTCGCCGTAGAGGGTGTCCCCGTGCCGCATGGGGGCGGGGAACTCGACGCTCGTGAACCCGAGGTTCGCGACGATCGTCCCGTTCGTGAGCTGGCCCGTCGACATCCCGACGATCGTCGCGAGGGTGAGCATCGAGTTGACGAGTCGCTCGCCGAACTCCGTCTGCGCCGCCCAGTGCGCGTCGAGGTGCAGGGCCTGCGTGTTCATCGTCATGGTGGTGAACAGCACGTCGTCGGCCTCGGTGATCGTGCGGCCCGGCCGGTGCTCGTAGACGACTCCCGTCTCGAACTCGTCGAACCACAGCCCGCGCTGGGTGATGCGGCGCTCGGCGCTCACGGCGTCCCCTCCTCGTCTGACGCCCCCGCAGGGAGCAGGATCCGCGCGACCTGCTGGCCGCGCGACACGGTCTCGCCGACCGCGACGTCGAGGCGCACCATCCCGGCGACCGGCGCGCGCAGGACGTGCTCCATCTTCATCGCCTCGACGCTCGCGACGGCCGCGCCCTCGCCGACCTCCGCGCCGTCGGCGACGTGGACGGCCACGACGGTCCCTGGCATGGGCGAGGCGAGGGCGGGCGCGGCTCCCCTGCGCACCCGGCGCGGCGGGGCGTACGGGGCGACGCGCGCGTCGCCGTCGGGCCCGACCGCCCACAGCGCGCCCGCGGGGTCCCCCGGGTCCTCGAGCACCCGCACGGCGCGGGCGTCGGCCTCCGCGACCGGGCGCGCGGCGCCATCCCGTTCGACCGAGATCCGCCACGGCGTCGCACGGATGTCGATCGACACGGTCGCGACGGCGTCGCCGTCCGCGTAGCGCAGCCGTGCGCCCCGCGCCCCGCCGATGCGCCAGCCGTCGGCGGCCCACGCCCCCGTCGTCGGCGGCAGCTCGTGCAGCGCGCACGCTGCGAAGGCCGCGTCGGGCGTCGTCTCCGCCGCGAGGCGGTCGACCTCGCGGTCGACGAGGCCCGTGTCGAGGGCGCCGTCCGCGACCGCCGGCACCTCGAGCAGTCGACGGAGGAAGCCGAGGTTCGTGACGATCCCCGGCAGGTGCGTCTGCGCGAGCGCATCGCGCAGACCCGCGACGGCGTCCGCGCGCGTCGCCGCGTGGACCGCGATCTTCGCGAGCAGGGGGTCGTAGTGCGCGCCGACGACCGTCCCGGCCTCGACACCCGCGTCGACGCGAGCGCTGCTCGGCCATGCGACGTCGATGAGCCGCCCGCCCGTCGGCAGGAACCCGGCCGACGGATCCTCGGCGTAGACGCGCGCCTCGATCGCGTGCCCGGTCATCCGCATGTCCTCCTGCGCGATCGCGAGGCGCTCGCCCGCCGCGACGCGCAGCTGCTGCTCGACGAGGTCGACGCCGGTCACGAGCTCGGTGACGGGATGCTCGACCTGCAGCCGCGTGTTCATCTCCATGAAGAACGGCTCATCGGGGCGCGCACCCGACACGATGAACTCGACCGTCCCCGCGCCCGTGTACCCGACGGCCCGGGCCGTCTCGCACGCCGCGCGCCCGATCGCCTCGCGCTGCGCCGCGTCGAGGAGCGGGCTCGGCGCCTCCTCGATGATCTTCTGGTGACGACGCTGCAGGGAGCACTCCCGCTCCCCCAGGTGGATGATCGCGCCGTGCGCGTCGGCCAGCACCTGCACCTCGATGTGCCGAGGGTCGGCCACGAAGCGCTCCACGAAGAGGGTGTCGTCGCCGAACGCGCCGGCCGCCTCGCGCCGCGCCTGCGCGAGCGCCGCGGGCAGGTCCTCGGGGCGGTCGACCCGGTGCATCCCCTTGCCGCCCCCGCCCGCCGACGGCTTGACGAGCACGGGGAAGCCGACGCGCGCCGCCCCCGCGATGAGCGCGGCGTCGTCGAGCCCCGGCTCGGCGATGCCGGGCACGGTGGCCACGCCGCGCGTCTCGACCGCGGCGCGCGCGCGGATCTTGTCGCCCATCGTCTCGATCGCCCCGGGCGGCGGGCCGATGAACACGATGCCGGCCTCCGCGCAGGCCCGCGCGAACGCGGCGTTCTCCGACAGGAAGCCGTACCCGGGGTGCACGGCCTGCGCACCCGCTGCGAGCGCGGCGGCGATGACCGCCTCGATGTCGAGGTACGACCGCCGCGGATCGGCGGGGCCGATGCGGATGGCCTCGGTCGCGGCGCGCACGTGGGGTGCGTCGGCATCGGCGTCGGAGTGCACCGCGACCGAGGCGATGCCGAGCCGATCGAGCGTGCGGATGACCCGCAGCGCGATCTCTCCGCGGTTGGCGATGAGGACCCTGTCGAACATCGCCCTCACATCCGGAAGACGCCGTAGCGGACGTCGGGCAGGGGCGCGCGGCCGACGATGCCCAGGGCGAGGCCGAGCACGCGACGCGTGTCGGCGGGATCGATGACGCCGTCGTCCCACAGGCGCGCGGTCGAGTAGTACGGCGACCCCTGGCGCTCGTACCGCTCGCGGATGGGCTCCTCGAACGCGGCCTGCTCGGCGTCGGACCAGGTGCCGCCGTCGGCCTCGATCTGCTCGCGCTTGACCGTGGCGAGCACGCTCGCGGCCTGGGGCCCTCCCATCACCGAGACCCGCGCATTGGGCCACAGCCAGAGGAACCGCGGGTCGAACGCGCGACCGCACATGGAGTAGGTGCCGGCTCCGAACGACCCTCCGACGACGACGGTGAGCTTCGGGACGCGCGCGCACGACACCGCGGTGACCATCTTCGCGCCGTTCTTCGCGATCCCGCCGCGCTCGTACTCCGCGCCGACCATGAAGCCCGTGATGTTCTGGAGGAAGACGAGCGGGATGCCGCGCTGGTCGCACAGCTCGACGAAGTGCGCACCCTTGAGCGCGCTCTCCGAGAAGAGAACGCCCTGGTTCGCGACGATGCCGACGGGGTGGCCGAGGATGCGCGCGAACCCGGTCACGAGCGTCGTGCCGTAGCCCGCCTTGAACTCGTGGAACGCGCTCGCGTCGACGAGGCGGGCGATGATCTCACGCACGTCGTACGGCGTCTGGAGATCCTCGGGGATGGCGGCATAGAGCGTCTCGGGTTCGACGACCGGCTCGCGGGGCGGGGCGATCTCCCACGGCGGCGCCGGGTCGGGCGGGAGCGTCGCGACGATGTCGCGCACGATGCGCAGCGCGTGCTCGTCGGAGTCGGCGAGGTGATCCGCCACGCCCGACACCGTCGTGTGCAGCTCGCCGCCGCCGAGGTCCTCGGCCGAGACGACCTCGCCGGTGGCCGCCTTGACGAGCGGCGGGCCGCCGAGGAAAATCGTCCCCTGCTCGGCCACGATGACGGTCTCGTCGCTCATGGCGGGCACGTAGGCGCCTCCCGCGGTCGAGGAGCCCATGACGCACGCGATCTGCGGGATGCCCGCAGCGCTCATCGTGGCCTGGTTGTAGAAGATGCGGCCGAAGTGCTCGCGGTCGGGGAAGACCTCGTCCTGCATCGGGAGGAATGCGCCGCCGGAGTCGACGAGGCTGATGCACGGCAGCCGGTTCTCTCGCGCGACCTCCTGCGCGCGGAGGTGCTTCTTGACCGTGAGCGGGAAGTACGTGCCGCCCTTGACCGTCGCGTCGTTGGCGATGACGACGCAGCGGCGGCCCGACACCGTGCCGATGCCGGTGATGAGACCGGCCGCGGGCGCCTCGTCGTCATACAGGCCGTTCGCCGCGAGCGGCGACAGCTCGAGGAACGGGCTGCCCGGATCGAGCAGCCGGTCGACGCGCTCGCGCGGCAGCAGCTTGCCGCGCGCGACGTGCCGCTCGCGCGCACGGGCACTGCCGCCGAGCGCCGCGGACTCCAGCCGAGCGCGCAGGTCGGCGACGAGCTCGCGCATCCGCGCGTCGCGCGCCGCGCCCTCCGCGCCGCCCGCGTCCACCGTCGTCGTCAGCCGCTCCATGGCCATCCTCACCCCCGTGCGAGCGCGAGCCCCGGTCGCTCGAGCATCTCCCCGACGTCGACGAGGAAGGCGCTCGCCTCCCTGCCGTCGATCACCCGGTGGTCGAACGACACCGTGATCGTCATGACGTCGCGCAGCGCGATGTCGCCGTCGTGCTCCCAGGGCGTGCGCCGCACCGCGCCGAGGGCGACGATCGCCGACTGTCCGGGCGTGAGGATCGGGATGCCGCCGTCGACGCCGAAGACGCCGACGTTCGACACGGTGAGCGTCGACGACGTGAGCGCGGCGAGCCCGATCGAGCCGTCGCGCGCGGCGGCCGCGCGCTCGGCGATGGCGCCGGCGAGCGCGATGGCGTCGAGACGCTCGGCGTCGTCGACGCTCGCGACGACGAGACCGCGGTCGGTCGCCACCGCGATGCCCAGGTTCACGCGATGATGGAACTCGATCTCCCCCGCGTCGGCGTCGAAGCGCGCGTTGACGCCGGGCGTGCGTCGAGCCGCGAGCACGATGGCGCGCGAGGCGAGCGAGAGGAGCGTCGGGCTCGCCCCGCCCTCTGCGGCGAGGTCGCGAGCGAGGCGCAGGGTCTCCGTGACGTCGACCTGCAGGAAGCACGCGGCGTGCGGGACCGAGAGCGCCGACGCCGTCATCGCCTTGGCCGTCTCCCGGCGCAGCCCGCTCAGGCGCTCGCGGTGCGAGGTCGGCGGAGCGGGGTGGGCGGCCGCGCGATCGAGGTCGGCGCGTGTGACGACGCCGCCCTCGCCGGTCGCGGTGACCGCGGCGAGGTCGATCCCCCGCTGCTTCGCGAGCTGGCGGACCGGCGGGAACGCGCGCGCGGGCGACCCCTCCGCGCGCACGAACGGCGTCTGCGCGAACGTGCGCGGTCTGCGCGTGGGGCGCCGCGCGCCGTCCATCCGCACCGACCCGACGAGCATGGCGACCCGCTCCTCGGACGGCTCGGATTGCTCGGGCGGGGCGTCCGCGGAGGGCTCGGGCTCCGCGGGCGGGGCGTCCGCGGATGGCGCGGGCGGGGCGTCCGCGGGCTCTGCGGGCTCTGCGGGCTCGGGGTCGGCCGCCTCTGCGGCGTCCTCGAGGTCGTACTCGACGAGCGGGGCGCCGACCTCGACGGTCTCGCCCTCGCTCGCGTGCAGGCGGCGGATCACGCCCGCGTAGGGGCTCGGCAGGTCGATGACGGCCTTCGCCGTCTCGACCTCGGCGATGACCTGGTTGAGCGCGACGGAGTCGCCCTCGGAGACCTTCCACGCGACGATCTCGCTCTCGGTGAGGCCCTCCCCGAGGTCGGGCAGGCGGAAGACGGCGGTCATCGCGCGCTCCCCTCGAGGACGAGCCCCGTCCGCGACGAGCGGCGCCCGAGCGAGCGGTCGACCGCGTCGAGGATGCGGTCGAGGCTCGGCAGGTAATGGGACTCGAGAGCGGATGGCGGGTAGGGCGTGTCGTATCCGGTCACGCGCTCGGGGGTCGCCTCGAGCGCCCCGAACGCCCGCTCGACGACGCTCGCGATGAGCTCGCTCGACACCGACACCTCGGCGGGCGCCTCGTGGGCGACGACGAGGCGCCCGGTCCGCTCGACGCTCGCCACGACCGTGTCGACGTCGAGCGGCGAGATGGAGCGCAGGTCGATGACCTCGATCTCGATCCCCTCGTCGCGGGCGGCGAGGGCGGCGTCGAGCGCCGTCTGCACGACCGCCCCGTACGCCGCGAGCGTGACGTCGCGTCCGCGGACGAGCACCTCGGCGGTGTCGAGGTCGCGCACGAGCGCCGTGTCGACCTCCCCCTTGGACCAGTACCGCGCCTTGGGCTCGAGGAACACGACGGGGTCGTCGCTCGCGATCGCGGCACGCAGCGTCGAGTAGGCCTCCTGCGGGCTCCACGCCGTGACGACGCGCAGGCCCGGCGTGTGCGCGAAGTACGCCTCGGGCGACTCGGCGTGGTGCTCGACCGAGCCGATCCCGCCGCCGAACGGCACGCGGATCGTGACGGGCATCCGCAGCCGACCGTGCGTGCGGTAGTGCAGGCGCGACAGCTGCGTGACGATCTGGTCGAGTGCGGGGAAGACGAAGCCGTCGAACTGGATCTCGACGACCGGTCGCGCGCCGCGGTAGGCCATGCCGACCGCGGTTCCGACGATCGCGGACTCGGCGAGCGGCGCGTCGATCACGCGCTCCGCGCCGAAGCGCGCCTGCAGTCCGTCCGTCACGCGGAAGACGCCGCCGAGCCGCCCGATGTCCTCGCCCATGAGGACGACGTCGGGATCGCCCTCGAGCGCGTCCGCGAGGGCGCGCCCGACGGCCGCGCCCAGGCTGAGGGTCTCGACCGTCATCGCTCCTCCTGGATGCTCGCCGCGAATGCGAGGTGCTCGGCTCGCTGGCGCCGGATCCGACGCGTGGGCGTGACGGTCACGTGGTCGAAGAGGCTCTCCGGGGCGGGTGCCTCGCCCTTCACGACGGCCGCGCGCATCTCCTTGGCGATCGCGTCGCAGCGGATCCGCGCCTCCTCCCGGATGTGCTCGATCGGCGCCCCGACGGAGGCGAGGTGGCGCTCGAGCCGGTCGATCGGGTCCTTCGCGCGCCAGGCGTCGACCTCGTCGGCGTCCCGATAGCGGCCGGGGTCGTCCGTCGTCGTGTGCGGGCCCATCCGGTACGTGACCGCCTCGACGAACGTCGGCCCCTCTCCCCGACGCGCGCGGTCGGCCGCCGCGCGCATCGCGGCGAGGACCGCGAGCACGTCGTTGCCGTCGACGCGGATGGCCGGGATCCCGAAGCCCGTCGCGCGCAGCGCGAGCGCAGCGTGCGACTGCACGCGGACCGGCTCGGAGATCGCGTACTGGTTGTTCTGGCAGAGGAACACCACGGGCGCCTGGAACGAGCTCGCGAACACCATCGCCTCGCTCACGTCGCCCTCGCTCGTCGCGCCGTCGCCGAAGCACGCGACCGCGATGTCGTCGCCGCCGTCGCGGCGCACCGCCATCGCGTATCCCGTCGCGTGCAGGGTCTGCGCGCCGATGATGATCTGGGGCGTGGCCATCCGATGCGCGAGGGGATCCCAGCCCGAGAGCGCGTGGCCCTGCCACACGCGCAGCAGGTCGCCGAGGTCGACGCCCCGCAGCACGGCGAGGGCGTGCTCGCGGTACGAGCCGAAGACGAAGTCCGTCTCGCGGAGGGCGTGCGCGGCCCCGACCTGCGCCGCCTCCTGTCCGCGCAGCGGCGGCCACAGCACGAGCTCGCCCTGACGGGTCAGGGCGAACGCCTCCTCGTCGACGCGGCGCACGAGGGACATGTCGACGAAGAGGTCGGTGAGCGCGGTCTCGTCGAGGTCGGCCAGGTGCTCGTCGAGCGTGCGGCACGCGCGTCGGGAGCCGTCGGGGGCGAGGACGCCGAGCGGGGTGTCGAGCCCCTCGACCAGCTCGCTGCGGGGTGCGGGAATGGCGATCGACATCGCGGAACCTCCTCGTTCGCGCTGCGCCTTGTGGGCGTCATTGCCGTCCTGGTCCGGACACCGCTCACGCTACGCCGACCCAGCAGACCGAGCAATGACATCCGTCAGAAGTCCGCAGATTGCTCACTCCTCGCCGCCCCTCCGGCTCTGCATGTCTCACTTATCGTCGTTATGGGACCCCGAAACCCACGACGAGTGAGACATGCACGAGGGCGGCATGCGGGAGGGCGGCATGCGAAGAGCCGCGTGCACGAGAGCGGCATGCGAAGAGTCGGCCCGGGACGATCCCGGGGCCGGCTCTTCCGCGCGCCGCGCCGGCGCCTGAGGTCGCTAGCTCCGGCGGTCGACGTGGTGCAGGGCGCGCGCGGCGTCGGTGATCGAGCCGGCGAGCGACGGGTACGCCGCGAACACGCGCGCGATCTGGTCCACCGTGAGACGGCGCTCGACCGCGATCGAGATCGGGTAGATGAGCTCCGACGCGCGGGGCGCGACGATGACGCCGCCGACGATCGTGCCGGACCCCTCGCGCGCGTAGAGCTTCACGAAGCCGTCCTTGACGCCCATCATCTTCGCGCGCGCGTTCGAGGCGAGCGGCAGCTTGTGCACCTCGGCGCTGACCTCGCCCTCGTCGACGGCCGGCTGCGTCCAGCCGACGGTCGCGATCTCGGGGCTCGTGAAGATGTTCGAGGCGATCTTGTGCGTGTCGAAGGGGATGGCCACATCGCCCATCGCGTGGAAGACCGCGGTGCGGCCGAGCATCGACGCGACCGACGCGAGCGGCATCATCGTCGTGCAGTCGCCCACCGCGTACACGTTGGGCACCGACGTCCGCCCCACCTTGTTGATGCGGATGTGCCCCGACTCCGTGCGCTGGACGCCCGCGTCCTCGAGGCCGATGCCGGCGGTGTTCGGGATCGAGCCGACCGCCATGAGGCAGTGCGAGCCCTCGACGACGCGGCCGTCGGAGAGGGTGACGGTGACGCCGTCTCCCGTGTTCTCGACCTTGTCGGCGCGCGACTTCGCGAGCAGCGTCATGCCGCCGCGCGTGAAGACCTTCTCGAGGACCTTCGCGGCGTCCTGGTCCTCGCCGGGGAGCACCTGGTCGCGGCTCGAGACGAGCGTGACCTTCGCGCCGAGGTTCATGTACGCCGACGCGAACTCGGCGCCCGTGACGCCGGATCCGACGACGATGAGGTGCTCGGGCACCGCCTCGAGGTCGTACAGCTGCTTCCACGTGAGGATGCGCTTGCCGTCGGGCTTGGCCGAGGGCAGCTCGCGCGGCGACGCGCCCACCGACACGATGATCGTGTCGGCCTCGACGCGATCGAAGTCGGTGCCCTTCGGCCCCGTCGAGACGACGATCGCCTCATCGCCCTCGAGGCGCCCGTGTCCGGAGATGATCTTGACGCCGGCCTCGATGAGCTGCGCGCGCATGTCCTCCGACTGCTGCCCCGCGAGCGCGAGGAGGCGCTTGTTGATCGCGAGGAGGTTGATGGCGACCTCGGGCTTGAGCGGCTTGCCGTCCTCGCCGCGCGCGTAGAACTGCACGCCGAGCTCCCCCGCGTCGGCGATCGACTGGGCCGCGTCGGCCGTCGCGATGAGCGTCTTCGACGGGACGACGTCGGTCAGCACCGCCGACCCGCCGACGCCCGTGTGCTCGACGAGGGTCACGTCGGCGCCGAGCTGAGCGCCCGCCAGGGCCGCCTCGTAGCCGCCGGGGCCGCCTCCCAGAATCGCGATGCGCTGCGTCCGCTCGAAATCAAAGACCATGCCTCCATTCTCCCCCTTCCTGCGAGATCGGCACGACCCCGGCCGGAGACCGGTCGTTATGCTCATGCCATGACTCTGGAAGGCGCACATCCGCTCGATCCGCCCGCCGACCCGTTCGAGGTCGCCCAGGCCGCCGCGGCCGACATCGCGCGGCTCACGGGGGTCGAGCGACACGACGTCGCGGTGACCCTCGGCAGCGGCTGGGGCAAGGCCGCCGAGCTCATCGGCGAGACCGTCGCGACCGTCCCGGCGACGGAGGTCACGGGCTTCTCGCGCCCCGCGCTCGAGGGGCATGTCGGAACCCTCCGCAGCGTCCGCACGCCCGCAGGCCGGCACGTGCTCGTGATCGGCGCGCGCACGCACTACTACGAGGGCCACGGCGTCCGCCGGGTCGTGCACAGCGTCCGCACCGCCGCGGCGACGGGTGCGAAGGTCATGGTGCTCACCAACGGCGCGGGCGGCATCAAGGAGACCTGGAGCGCGGGCCAGCCCGTGCTCATCAGCGACCACATCAACCTCACGGCCGACTCGCCGCTCGAGGGCGCGACGTTCATCGACCTCACCGACCTGTACGCCACGCGCCTGCGCGACATCGCGCTCTCGGTCGACCCGACGCTCGACAGCGGCGTCTACTGCCAGTTCCGGGGCCCTCACTACGAGACGCCCGCCGAGGTGCAGATGGCGAAGGCGATCGGCGGCGACATCGTCGGCATGTCGACCGCCCTCGAGGCCATCGCCGCGCGCCAGGCCGGCATGGAGGTCCTCGGGTTCTCCCTCATCACCAACCTCGCCGCGGGGATCTCGCCCGATCCGCTCAGCCACGAGGAGGTCATCGAGGCGGGGCGGATGGCCGAGGGCCGGATCTCGGCTCTGCTCGCCGAGGTCGTGGGGAAGCTCTGATGGACGTCCTGTCGCACGCGCGCGACTGGCTCGCGCAGGACCCGGACCCGGTCACCCGCGAGGAGCTGTCCGGGCTCATCGCGCGCGCGGAGGGCGGTGATGCCGCGGCCTCGGCGGACCTCGCCTCCCGCTTCGCGGGGCGCCTCGCGTTCGGCACGGCCGGCCTGCGCGGAGAGCTCGGGGCGGGCCCCATGCGGATGAACCGCGTGCTCGTGGCGCAGGCGGCCGCCGGCTTCGCGGCGTACCTGTCCGAGCGCGCAGCGGATGGCGCCCGGCCCCGCGTCGTCATCGGGTACGACGGACGCCGCAACTCCGACGTGTTCGCGCGCGACTCGGCGGAGATCTTCGCGGGGGCCGGGCTGACCGCCATCCTCCTTCCCCGCCTTCTGCCGACGCCCGTCCTCGCGTTCGCGGTGCGCCACCTCGGCGCCGACGCGGGCGTCATGGTCACTGCGAGCCACAACCCGCCCGACGACAACGGGTACAAGGTCTATCTCGGCGGGGCCGATGAGGGCGCGCAGATCGTCTCGCCCGCCGACCGGGAGATCGCCGCGCACATCCAGCGCGTCGCCGACGAGGTCCGCGTTCCCGACCTGCCGCGCTCCGACGCGTACGAGCTCGCCGCCGAGGAGGTCGTCGAGGCCTACGTCGCCGCGACCGCCGCGGTCGCGCCGGCCCCCGCATCGGCCGCCGGGATGCGCTGGGCCTATACGGCGATGCACGGCGTCGGGTGGGAGACGCTCGAGCGCATCCTGGCGCGCGCCGGGTATCCGGCCCCGGCCGTCGTCGCGGAGCAGATCGCGCCCGACGCGGCCTTCCCGACCGTCGCGTTCCCGAACCCCGAGGAGCCGGGCGCGATGGACCTCGCCTTCGCGACGGCAGCCGCGCACGACGCCGAGTTCGTCCTCGCGAACGACCCCGACGCCGATCGGCTCGCGGTCGGCGTGCCGGGCCCCGACGGATGGCGGCGGCTGACCGGCAACGAGATCGGGATGCTGCTGGGTGCACGGGCCGCACGCGCCGCCGAGGGCACGCCGGGGGCGTCGCTCGCCTGCTCGCTCGTGTCGTCGCCGGCGCTCGGAGCGATCGCCGAGCGGCACGGACTGGACTTCCACACGACGCTGACCGGGTTCAAGTGGATCTCGCGCGCCCCGGGCATCGTGTTCGGCTTCGAGGAGGCCCTGGGCTACCTCGTGAACCCCGAGACCGTACGCGACAAGGACGGCATCTCGGCGGCCGTCGCCGTCCTCGGCCTCGCGGCAGAGGCGCGAGGCCGCGGGACGACGATCTCCGGGATGCTCGACGAGCTGGCCGCGGAGATCGGCCACTTCGCGAGCGGCCAGGTCTCGATCCGCGTCGACGACATCTCGATCATCGGCCGGATCATGGATGCGCTCCGCCAGTCGCCGCCCAGCGCGTTCGGCGAGCGCGCCGTGACGCGCGCGGAGGACCTCCTGCACCCCGCAGACGGCGGCCCGTCGGGCGACATCCTGCGCTACACGCTCGACGACGGCTCGCGCGTCATCGTGCGCCCGAGCGGGACGGAGCCGAAGCTCAAGGCGTACCTCGACGTGCGCGGCGACTCCCCCGAGGACGCCGCTGCCCGCCTGTCCGCGCTCGACGCAGCGGTGCGGGAGGCGCTCGACCTGGGCTGAGCCGTCCGGCGGCGGCTCACGGCGTTTCGTCTCGCTGCGCTCGCTCAACGTCCGGGCGCTGAGCGCCCGGAGCTCGCAGAGTATTACTGGCCGATGATCGCGACGAGCTCGTCGAGGAAGCCGGTGAAGTCGGTGCCGCGGCGGATGATCCGCTGCACGTTCTCACGCTCGCCGAACACCTCGACGAACTGCTCGAACACCGTCTGGAACGCCTCGCGGTCGCTCTCGCTGAACGCGGCGAGGGCGACCACCTGCACGCGCCCGTCTCCCCATGCGACCGACGGGTCGGCGATCCCGATCGCGATGGCCGTGCGCGATGCCGTCATCCGCAGCGCATGCGGAACCGCGAGGGCGTCGGTGAACGCGGTCGACGACATCCGCTCGCGCTCGATCGCGCCCTCGACGTAGGCGTCGTCGATCACCCCGCGCTCGACGAGCAGCGCGCCGAGGGCGCGGATGATCCCCTCCTCGCCGAGGGCGTCGTCGAGGCCTCGGACGAAGGCGCCGGCGTCGAAGTAGCGCTCGAGCTCGGCGCGCAGCCGCGACAGGCGGCGGCCCCGGCGGATCCGGGCGGCGGCCTGCATGACGCGCTCGACGTCGCCGTCGGTGAGGAACGGGCGGATGCGGACCGTGCTCTCAGACGGCGTGGGCGGCTCGATCGTCGTCAGCACGAGGTCGGTGTCGATCGCCTTCCAGTCGGGGTCGACGCGCGTGACGACCTCGGTGACCTCGACCGCCTGCCCGAGGGAGCGGGTGATGCTCGAGCGGAGGAGCTCGTGCAGCTCGTAGTAGCCCGGGCACACGATCGTCGCGGTGAGGCGGGTCTCGGCGCGCCGCTCGCGCTCGAGCTCGCCGCCGACGTGCATCGCGATGTACGCGATCTCGTCGTCGCGGATCGACATGCCGAGCCGTTCGGACAGCTCCCCCGCGATCGAGACGGCGACCTCGAAGATCATCGGGTACGTCGTCTTGAGCGATCGGGTGAGCGGGTTGCGCGACCACGCCTGCTCGCGGGCGCGGTGCGCGAGGTTCTGCACGTGCAGCGCGAGCCGCTCGACGAACTCGTCGCGGCCGAGCGCGACGAGGTACTCGTTCGACACCCGGGCGACCGCCGCGCGGACGGCGGCGTCCACGACCGGGTCGACGCCCGCGGTGCCCACGGCGCCGGCTCCGGGCACGACGACGCGCGTGAGGAGGAGCGAGGCGAGGTGCATGCGGTCGCCGCGCCCGAGGGTCACCCCGAGGGCCGCCTCCGCGAGGCGCCCGACCACCTCGGCCAGGCGCTCCTGCTCGGCGGGCGGCGTGCCGTGCACCGTCTCGAGCGCGCGGCCCTGGCTCGCGCGATCGACGGCGATCGACACGTGCAGCGTGACGTCGGCGACGGCGAACTCGTTCACGAAGTAGCCGAGGTCGCCGAGCTCGGCCGCGAGGGCGGACTTGAACCGCCCGAACGCCTCGGCGGGAACCGAGGTCGATCCCGCGACCCGGCGGAGCGCCTCCACGTCGAACGCGCCGTCCTCCATCTCGTCGTGCGCGAGCGACGACAGCAGGCGGCGGCGCGCGAGCTCGGTGCCGACGAGCGCGATGCGCGGCCCGCTGCGGTCGAGGGAGAGCTCGCCGCCTTCGCGGACGAGAGCGCGCACGCGCGCGAGGTCGGACTCGAGCGTCGCCTCGCTCACGTGGAACGCGTCGGCGGTCTCGTACACGTCGAGGCCGTCGTCCGCATCGATGAGCGCATGGATGAGCCGGTGCAGGCGGTCGCGCGGCGCGCTCTGCGGGGGCTGGTCGCGCTCGCGCAGGAGCGCGGCGCCCGTGGGGTGCGCGCGATACCCCGCGGGGCCAGAGGCGATGACCGGATGGTCGGGCACGCGCGCGTTCACGGCGGTCACGTACGAGCGCACGCTGCGCGGCGTGACGCCGAGGAGGTCGGCGAGCGCCGCGGCCGTCATCCATCCGCCGTCCCTGAGGAGGATCGCGACGAGACGATCCTGACGCTGTCTCGACACGCGCACCTCCTCCTCCGACAGTCAATCACGTCGCGCTGGGCGCGGGCGCACGCCCCGGGCGCGCTGCGGCGTGTGGGGCCGCCCGCGCTTTCCGCCCGGGCGGAAGAAAGAGTGGTTGTCCTGCCGAGCGCGCCTCGGGAGGATGAGGATCAGGAGGCGTCGATGAGGATCCTGGTTGTGTGCGGTGCAGGGGCATCGAGCACGTTCGTCGCGCATCGCGTGAACCGCGCTGCGCGCGCCGCCGGGCTCTCCTGGTCGGCCTTCGCGGGCACGCAGGTGTCGCTGCCGGTCGATCTCGACGCGGCGGACATCGTGCTCGTGGGGCCGCACCTCACGACATCGCTCGACGCGATCCGCGGGGCGGCGTCGCCGCGCGGGGTCGCCGTCGTGCCGCTGCCGGACGACGTCTTCACCGACACCGACGGCACGCGCGTGCTCGCGCTCGTGCGGGCCGCCGCCGCCCCGGATGCGCCCGCATCCGAATGAACCGCAAGGAGCACCCATGTCCGCTGTCACCCGCACCGTGAAGATCGCATCGTCGCACGGACTGCACGCGCGCCCCGCCAAGCTGTTCGCCGAGGCCGCCAAGAACTCGGGGCTCGCCGTCACGATCGCGAAGGGCGACGGCAAGCCCGTCAACGCCGCGAGCATCCTCGGTGTCATCTCGCTCGGGGCCAACACGGGCGACGAGGTCACCCTCACGGTCGAGGGCGACGGCGCCGAGGCCGTGCTCGACCAGCTCACGGCTCAGCTCGAGACCGACACGGACGCCGAGTGATGCTCGAGCTCCGCGGCGTCGGGATCGGCCAGGGCGTCGCGCAGGGGCCGATCGCCCGCATGGCATCGCGCCTCGAGCCGCCGCGCGACGAGAAGAGCGCGAAGAGCCCCGACGAGGAGAAGGCCGCGGTCGCCGCGGCGGTCGCGGCCGTCGCCGCGGAGCTCAACGCCCGCGGCGAGCGCGCCGGCGGCGCGGCCCGCGACGTGCTCGAGGCCCAGGCCATGATGGCCGAGGACCCGACCCTCGAGGAGGGCGTCCACGCGCGCATCGACGCGGGCAGCACGGGCGAGTGGGCCGTGCACGCGGCCTTCGCGGAGTTCGCCGAGACCCTCCAGGCGATGGGCGGCTACCTCGGCGAGCGCGCCGCCGACCTCGCCGACGTCGCGCAGCGCGTCATCGCGCACCTGCGCGGTGTCTCCGCTCCCGGCGTGCCCGACCCCGGCCATCCGTTCGTCCTCGTCGCGCCCGACCTCGCCCCGGCCGACACGGCCCTGCTCGACCTCGAGAAGGTCCTCGCGGTCGTGACCACGGAGGGCGGCCCGACGTCGCACACGGCGATCCTCGCGGGCGACAAGGGCATCGTGGCGATCGTCGGGACCGGCGAGAGCGATGCGCTCGTCGACGGCGCCGTCGCGATCGTCGACGCGGCGGCCGGCGTCGTCACGATCGACCCGACCGACGAGCAGCGCGCGGCGGCGGCCGAGCGCGCGGAGGCGCGGCGCGCCGCGGCGAGCGCGCCGATCACCCCCGGTGCGCTCGCGGACGGCACGGCCGTGCCGCTGCTCGCGAACCTCGGCAACCCGGATGGCGCGGCGGAGGCCGTCGCGCTGGGCGCCGAGGGCGTGGGGCTCTTCCGCACCGAGTTCCTGTTCCTCAGCTCCGACGAGGCGCCCAGCGTCGAATCGCAGACGGCGTCGTACACGAAGCTGCTCGAGGCCTTCCCCGGCAGGAAGGTCGTGGTGCGCGCGCTCGACGCGGGTGCGGACAAGCCGCTGAAGTTCCTCACCGACGAGGGCGAGGAGAACCCCGCGCTCGGCCGACGCGGTCTGCGCGCGCTGCGCCACCACGAGGAGGTCCTCCGCGACCAGCTCACGGCGCTCGCGAACGCCGACGCGGCGACCGACGCCGATCTCTGGGTCATGGCGCCCATGGTGGCGACGGTCGAGGAGGCCGAGTACTTCACGCGCATCGCGCGCGAGCACGGCATCAAGACGGCCGGCGTCATGGTCGAGGTGCCGTCGGTCGCGCTCCTCGCGGACGCGGTGTACGAGGTCACCGACTTCGGCTCGGTGGGCACGAACGACCTCGTGCAGTACACGATGGCGGCCGACCGCATGCTCGGCACGGTGTCGTCGTACCAGGACCCGTGGCACCCCGCCGTGCTGCGCCTCATCGCCGAGATCGGCCGGGCCGGCGCGAAGCACGGCAAGCCGGTCGGCATCTGCGGTCAGGCCGCGGCCGACCCGCTCCTCGCGGTCGTCCTCGTCGGCCTGGGCGCCACGACGCTGTCGATGTCTCCTCCCGCACTCGTCGACGTGCGCGCCGAGCTCCTGAAGCACACCCTCGAGGACGCGCAGCGCATCGCGCAGGCCGCGCTCTCGGCGAGCAGCGCGGAGGCGGCGCGCGACGCCGCCCGAGCCGCCGTCTCCTCCTGAGATCCCCCACAGCAGAAAGCCCGATACCCATGAGTGACACCCGCACCGCGGCGAAGACGCCCGGATCGCTTCGCGTCGGAGTGCAGAAGGTCGGCACCTTCCTCTCCGGCATGATCATGCCCAACATCCCCGCGCTCATCGCATGGGGCCTCTTCACCGCGTTCTTCATCGAGGTCGGGTGGACGCCCAACGAGGCGCTCAACTCGATCGTCGGGCCGATGATCCACTACCTCCTGCCGATCCTCATCGCCGCGCAGGGCGGTCGGATGATCTACGACACGCGCGGTGCGGTCGTCGCGTCGATCGCGACCTTCGGCGCGATCGCCGGCTCGGACTGGCTCATCGGCCTGCAGAACGCGGACCTCCCCGCGGGCGAGAGCCCCATCCCGACGATCCACATGTTCATCGGCGCGATGATCATGGGCCCGCTCGCCGCGTGGATCATGAAGAAGCTCGACGCGCTCTGGGAGGGCCGCGTCAAGGCCGGCTTCGAGATGCTCGTCAACATGTTCTCGGCCGGCATCTTCGGCTTCGTCGCGGCGATCTTCGCGTTCTACGTGCTCGCGCCGGTCGTGAACTTCCTCATGAACATCCTCGGCGGGGCCGTGGGATGGCTCGTCGACAACAACCTGCTGCCGCTCACGAGCATCCTCATCGAGCCGGCGAAGGTGTTCTTCCTCAACAACGCGATCAACCACGGCGTGCTCACGCCGCTCGGCCTCGCGCAGGCGACGGAGGACGGCAAGTCGATCCTCTTCCTCCTCGAGGCGAACCCGGGCGTGGGCCTCGGCCTGCTCCTCGCCTTCACCTTCTTCGGCGTCGGCGCGGCTCGCGCCTCCGCTCCCGGTGCAGCGATCATCCACTTCTTCGGCGGCATCCACGAGGTGTACTTCCCGTACGTGCTCATGAAGCCGGCCCTCATCCTCGCGGTGATCGGCGGCGGCATGACGGGTGTGGCGACCAACGTGCTCTTCCGCTCGGGCCTCGTGGCCCCTGCGGCGCCGGGCTCGATCATCGCCGTCCTCATCCAGACCGCGCGCGACAGCTACCTCGGGGTCATCCTCGCGGTCGTGCTGTCGGCGGCCGTCACGTTCCTCATCGCCGCGGTCATCCTGCGCGCAAGCCGCAAGCGCGACCTCGCCGCCGAAGCGGCGGGCGCAGACGGATTCGCCGACGCCGTCGCGCGCACAGAGGCGAACAAGGGCCGGAAGTCCAGCGTGCTGGGCGGCCTCGCCGGCGGCACGGCCGTCGCGACCCGGCCGATCGAGAAGGTCATCTTCGCGTGCGACGCCGGCATGGGGTCGTCGGCGATGGGAGCGAGCGTCCTGCGCAACAAGATCAAGCAGGCGGGCATCGAGGGCGTCACGGTCACGAACAAGGCCATCGCGTCGCTCGACGGCACGGCGGACCTCGTGATCACGCAGGCGCAGCTGACCGACCGCGCCCGCCAGCGGGAGCAGAGCGCTGTGCACGTCTCCGTGGACAACTTCATGAACTCGCCGCGCTACGACGAGGTCGTGGAGCTCCTGCGCGAGCAGGCATCGGGCGGGGCGGCCCCCGCGGAGGCCGACGCGCCTGCCGCGCCCACGACGCGTCGCGAGGCGCGTGCCGTGCCCACGACGACCGGCCCGATCGGCAGCGGCACGTCGCGCCCCGCCGACGACGCGGTCCTCACGCGCGGCAGCGTCCGCATCCACGCCGGCTCCGCGACGCGGGAGGAGGCGCTCCAGGAGGCCGCCGACATCCTCGCGAGCGCAGGCGCCGTCACGGGCGCGTACTTCGACGCGATGCTGGCCCGAGAGCAGACCGTGTCGACCTTCATGGGCAACGAGCTGGCCATCCCGCACGGCACGAACGAGGCGAAGGACGCCATCCTCGGGTCGGCGCTCTCGGTCGTCCGCTATGACGGCGGGGTGGACTGGGACGGCGACGCGGTGACGTTCGTCGTCGGCATCGCCGGCAAGGGCGACGAGCATCTGAAGATCCTGTCGAACGTCGCCGAGCTGTTCAGCGACGAGTCGCAGATCGCGCGCCTCAAGGCCGCGGCGACCCCCGAGGAGCTCTTCGAGCTCTTCCAGAGCGTCAACCAGGAGGACTGATGAAGGCCGTCCACTTCGGCGCAGGGAACATCGGCCGCGGCTTCGTCGGCCTGCTGCTGCACGAGGGAGGGTACGAGGTCGTCTTCTCCGACGTCGCCGCTCCCCTCGTCGACGCGCTGGCTGCCGCCGACGCGTACACGGTCCACGAGCTCGGCGCGGGCGGCGTCGACCGCGAGGTCACGGGGTTCCGCGCGGTGAACAGCGCAGAGGACCCGCAGGCGGTGGCCGACGAGGTCGCGACGGCGAACGTCGTCACGACCGCCGTCGGGCCGACGATCCTGAGGTTCATCGCTCCGCACATCCTCGCCGGGATCGCGCTGCGCGACCCCGACGCTCCCCCGCTGCAGGTCATGGCCTGCGAGAACGCGATCGGAGCGACCGATCAGCTCCGCGCGGAGATCGTCGAGCTGGCGGGTGGCACGTGGGACGCCCTCGAGGGTCGCGTCGTGTTCGCGAACACGGCCGTCGACCGGATCGTCCCCGGCCAGCCGGCCGACGGCGGCATCGACGTCACGGTCGAGCCGTTCTTCGAGTGGGCGATCGAGCGCGGCCCGTTCGACGGCGACCTGCCGAGCATCCCCGGTGCGCACTTCGTCGACGACCTCGCGCCGTACATCGAGCGGAAGCTCTTCACGGTGAACACGGGGCACGCGGCGACCGCGTACCACGGCGCCCGCGCCGGCTTCGAGCGGATCGCCGAGGCGCTGGCCGACTCGGCCGTCGCCGCGTCGGTCGAGGCGGCTCTCGAGGAGACGTCGGCGCTGCTCGCCGCGAAGCACGGGTTCCCCGCCGACGAGCTCGCGACCTACCGCGCGACGATCCTCGAGCGGTTCCGCAATCCGGCGCTGCCCGACACCGTCCAGCGCGTCGGACGACAGCCGCTGCGCAAGCTGTCGCGCCACGAGCGCTTCGTGGGCCCCGCCGCCGAGGCCGCCGAGCGCGGCCTGTCGACGAGCGCCCTCGTCGCGGCGATCTCGGCGGCCCTCGCGTTCTCCGACGAGGGCGACGAGCAGGCCGTGCAGCTGCAGGCGCTCCTCGGCGAGCTCGACGCCGACGCGTTCACCCAGCAGGTCACGGGACTCGAGCCCGGCCATCCGCTGTTCCCGGCCATCCGCTCGGCCGTCGCGGAGCACCAGGCCGCATAGGCCCCGCCCTGCTCAGCATGTCTCACTCGCCGCGGGATTGCCGTCGGCTATCCCGCGGCGAGTGAGACATGCCCCGGGGGGCGGCGCCTACCGCGCGAAGCCCTCGGAGATGAGGTCGATGAGCTCCTCGCGCTGCTCGACCGGCAGGAACGACGCGGCCGCGGCGTTGAGCTGGAACTGCTCGATGTCGTCGAGGTCGTAGCCGAAGGCCGCCTGCAGGATGGCCAGCTCGCGCGTGAGCGACGTGCGGCTCATGAGGCGGTTGTCGGTGTTCACCGTGACGCAGAAGCCGAGCTGGTAGAGCAGGTCGAACGGATGGTCCTCGATCTGGCTCCCCCAGTGAGCCACGGCGCCCGTCTGCAGGTTCGACGAGGGCGACAGCTCCAGCGGGATCTCCCGATCCCGCACCCAGCGCGCCAGGTCGCCGAACTGCACGAGCACCTCCTCGCCCTCGCGCGAGACGACCTCGAGGTCCCGGGCGATCGCGACGCCGTGCCCCAGGCGCAGCGCGCGTCCGTCGAGGAGCGCCGACCGGATCGACGCGACCCCGGCGGCCTCGCCCGCGTGCACGGTGACCGGGAAGAACTCGCCGGCGAGGTAGTCGAACGCCTCACGGTGCTGCGATGGCGGGAAGCCGTCCTCAGGACCGGCGATGTCGAACGCCACGACCCCGTCCTGGCGGAACGCGACAGCGAGCTCGGCGACCTCCTGCACGCGGTCGCCCTGGCGCATCGCGGAGAGGATCTGGCCCACGCGGATGCTCCGCCCGCTGTCCTCGACGATGTCCTCGCCCTGCTCGATGCCGTCCTGCACGGCCTCGACGGCCTCCTCGAGCGTCAGGCCCCCGTCGAGGTGCTGCTCGGGCGCCCAGCGCACCTCGCCGTACACGACGCCGTCGGCCGCGAGGTCCTCGACGAACTCGCGCGCGACGCGGGTGAGCGCCTCGCGCGTCTGCATGACGCCCACGGTGATCTCGAAGGTCTTCAGGTACTCGACCAGCGAGCCGGAGTCCGCGCGCTCGGCGAACCACTCCTGGAGCGACGCGGCGTCCGACGCCGGCAGCGCGACATCCGTCCCCTCCGCGAGCTCGAGGATGGTCTCCGGCCGCAGGCCGCCGTCGAGGTGGTCGTGCAGCGAGACCTTGGGCAGGCTGCGCAGCGCGACGCCCTGCACGCGGGGCTCAGCGGTCTTGTCCTTCGCCATGTCGGCCTCCAGGGTCGTGCGGTGCGGACGGATGCGGGATGGCCGCGGTCCGGATGTCGTCGGTCGGTCAGGCGGTGATGCGCTCGCGCACGAGGGGCGCGGTCTCGGGAGCAGTATCCCCGATCTCGTACGCGCCGTCGAGAGCGTCCAGCGCCCTGTCGAAGCGCGCGCCGTCATCCGCCGAGAGCGTGAAGAGCGCCTGCCCCTCGGCGACCGCGTCGCCCGGCTTCACGAGCAGGTCGATGCCGGCCGCGTGGACGACCGCGTCCTCGGCCCGAGCGCGCCCTGCTCCGAGCCGCCACGCGGCGATCCCGAAGTCGTATGCGTCCATCCGGGTGACGACGCCGGAGCGGCTCGCCGTCACGGTGTGCGTCTCGCGCGCGACGGGCAGGGGCGCATCGGGGTCGCCGTCCTGCGCGCGGATCATGCGGCGCCAGGTGTCCATCGCGCGGCCGTCCGCGAGCGCCGCCTCGACGTCGGCGTCGGGCTGTCCGGCGAGCGCGAGCATCTCACGGGCGAGCGCGACGGTGAGCTCGACGACGTCGGCGGGGCCGCCGCCCGCGAGCACCTCGACCGACTCGCGCACCTCGTTCGCATTGCCGATCGCAAGCCCGAGCGGGGTGTTCATGTCGGTGAGGAGCGCCGTGGTCTTCACGCCGGAGTCCGTGCCGAGCGCGACCATCGTCTCGGCGAGCTCGCGTGCGCGCGCGGGGTCCTTCATGAAGGCGCCCGTGCCGAACTTCACGTCGAGCACGAGCGAGTCGGTGCCCTCCGCGATCTTCTTCGACATGATGCTCGACGCGATGAGCGGGATGGCCTCGACCGTGCCGGTGACATCGCGCAGCGCGTAGAGCTTCTTGTCGGCGGGGGCGAGACCGGTGCCCGCGGCGCAGATCACGGCGCCGACGTCGGCGAGCTGGGCGAGCATCTCCTCGTTCGAGAGGGCGGCGCGCCAGCCGGGAATCGACTCGAGCTTGTCGAGCGTGCCGCCCGTGTGGCCGAGCCCCCGCCCGGAGAGCTGCGGCACGGCGACGCCGAAGGCCGCCACGAGCGGGGCGAGGGGCAGCGTGATCTTGTCGCCCACGCCGCCCGTGGAGTGCTTGTCGGCAGTCGGCTTGTCGAGCGACGCGAACGACATCCGCTCCCCCGACGCGATCATCGCGTCCGTCATGACGCGGATCTCGTCCCGCTCCATGCCGTTCAGCAGCACGGCCATCGTGAACGCCGACATCTGCGCGTCGGAGACGTACCCGCGCGTGTAGGCGTCGACCATCCAGCGCAGCGCGTCCTCGGGGACCGCGCCGCCGTCGCGCTTGGCGCGGATGACGTCGACCGCGTCGAACGGCTCGGGGCTCATCGCTCCTCCAGGTCTCGGGGTCCGAACGCGTCGGGCAGCACCTCTTCGATGCTGCGGATGCCCGACACGGTCTCGAGCAGCATGCCCGGCAGGGCGTGCTCGAACAGCAGCTGCCGGCAGCGCCCGCACGGCATGAGGGTGCGGCCCTCGCGATCCACGCACACGAACGCGACGAGCTGCCCGCCGCCGGTCATCGCGAGATTCGAGATGAGGCCGCACTCGGCGCACAGTCCGACGCCGTACGACGCGTTCTCGGTGTTGCACCCCGCGACGATCCGGCCATCCGTCACGAGGGCGGCCGCCCCCACGGGGAACTTCGAGTAGGGCACGTACGCCCTGGTCATGGCGTCGGTCGCGACGGCACGCAGCTCGTCCCAGTTGATGTCTGTCATCTCTCCTAGCCCTTGATGTACGGCTTGCCGGCGGCGGCGGGGCCGCGCGACTGCCCCACGAACCCGGCGACCGCGAGGATCGTCACGACGTACGGGAGCATGAGCATGAACTGGCTCGGGATGGGCGTGCCCAGCACCGAGAGCAGGTTCTGCAGGTTGGTGGCGAATCCGAACAGCAGGGCCGCGAGCGTCGCGCGGATCGGGTCCCAGCGTCCGAAGATGACCGCGGCGAGTGCGATGAAGCCGAGGCCGCCCGTCATCTCCTCGTTGAACTGCGGGACGGAGACGAGCGTGAAGTACGCGCCGCCCGCACCGGCGATCGCGCCGGCGAGGTTCACGTTCCAGAAGCGCATCGGGTTGACCCTGATGCCCACGGTGTCCGCCGCCTGCGGGTGCTCGCCGACGGCGCGGACGCGGAGTCCCCACCGCGTGCGGTACAGACCCCAGGCGACCGCGGCGACCGCGAAGTACATGAAGTACACGAGGAACGACTGGTTGAAGAGCACCGGCCCCAGCAGCGGGATCTCGACGAGGCCCGGGATGGGCAGGCGGTCGAACGTCGCAGGGCGGTTGAGCTCGAGCTCGTTCGGCACGAGCAGGATGCCGAAGAGGAAGCCCGTGAGGCCGGTCACGAGCACGTTCAGCACGACGCCGACGATGACCTGCTCGACGAGGTACTTGATCGCGAAGACGGCGAGCACGAGCGAGACGAGCACGCCGCCGATCATGGCGCCGAGGAGCCCGACGAACGGATTTCCCGTGATGCTCGACAGGAGCGCAGCGCTGAACGCCCCGAACAGGAGCTGGCCCTCGATCGCGACGTTGACGACGCCGACGCGCTCGCCGATCACGCCGCCGAGCGCGCCGAAGACGATCGGCACCGAGATCGACAGCGCACCGGAGAGCAGGCTGATGACCGGCACGAGCCCGTCGGCGCCGGCCCAGGTGAGGAAGCCGAAGAGAGCGAGGACGCCGTAGGCGATTGAGAGCCACAGCGGGCTCCGTCGATACGCCAGCGTGTCGGCCACCGCCCACACCGTGAGCGCGACGAGGAGCGCGAGCGTCCCCCACACGAACGGAGCCGTCGGGATGCTCACCTCGCCCAGCGGGATGAGGGCGTCTGCGCCGCTCAGCCGGAACGTCGTCCAGCCGTCGCGCGCGGCGAGGATGAACAGGGCCGCGAGCAGCACGGTGAGCACGCCGAGCGTGATCGCGAGCTTCGGGCGCCGGACGCGGACGACCGTGGGCGCCTCGACGGAGGCGGGGGCTGTCGTGTTCGTCATCGTGCGACCGCCTTCCGCGCCGCCTTGGCTCGTGCCCTGGCGCTCTTCTCGGATTCGTCCTTCGGCAGGAAGAACATCGTGCGGATGAGCGGCGGCGCCGCGACGAAGAGGACGACGAGCGCCTGCACGACGAGCACGATGTCGACCGGGATCCCCTCGGACGCCTGCATCGTGTAGCTGCCGGCCTTCAGCGCGCCGAAGAGCAGACCGGCGACGAACGTGCCCCACGCGCGGCTGCGGCCGAGGAGCGCGACCGTGATCGCATCGAAGCCGAAGCCGGCGTCGATGTGGCTGTCGAAGCCGCTCGTGACGGCGCCCTGGATCTGGTTCATGGCCGCGAGACCCGCGAGACCTCCCGCGAAGAGCATCGCGTACACGTAGATCCGCTGCACCGAGATGCCCGCTGCGCGCGCGGCGTGGGGGTTCTCCCCCACCGCGCGCATGCGGAGCCCGAGGCTCGAGCGCTCGATGAGCCACCACACGAACACCGTCGCGGCGATGACGAGCAGGAACCCGACGTCGAGGTTCGGGTACGCGGGTCCGAAGAGATCGGGGAAGAGCGCACCCGAGGGCGTGGCCGCCGAGATCGGCTGGTTCGACCCCGGCTTCTGCAGCACGCCGGCGGTGCTGACCATCCAGTCCACGAGGTAGACCGCGATGTAGTTCAGCATGATCGTGAGGATGACCTCGTGTGCGCCCGTGCGCGCCTTCAGGATGCCCGCGATCCCGGCCCAGATCGCGCCGCCGACGAGGCCCGCGATGAGGGTGAGCGGCAGCTGGAGTGCGAGGGGGAGGTCGAGCCGGAAGGTCATGAGCGCCGAGAAGGCGGCGCCGAAGAGGATCTGGCCCTGCGCGCCGATGTTGAACATCCCGACCCGGAAGGCCAGCGCGACGCCGAGACCGGCCGCGATGAGCGGAGCCGCATTGCCGAGCGTGTTCGTGAGCGGGCGGATGGCCGTGAGGAAGTCGTCCGCGCGGGAGTTGTAGATCGCGCCGCGGAAGAGGGCCTCGTATCCGCCGTAGACGGCGTCCCAGATGGCGCGGAAGGTGTCGGCGGGCCGGGCGAAGAAGTAGCCGGACGCCGTCCGGACGTCCTCGTTCGTGAGCGCGATGAGGATGCCGCCCACCACCATCGCGACGAGGAGGGCGAGGATCGACGTGACGACGCTGCCGCGGAGGATGTCGCGCAGCACGGCGTTGCCGCGGGGCACCTCGGGGGTCGCCGTGTGGGGCTGCGGCGCCTGCGGGGCCGGGGTGGTCTCGCTCATGCCGCTGCCTCCTGCGCACCGGCCATCATGAGGCCGAGCACGTCGCGTGGGGTGTCGCTCGGCACGATGCCGACGATCCTGCCTCGGTACATCACCGCGATCCGGTCGGCGAGCGCGACGACCTCGTCGAGCTCGGTCGACACGACGATGACGGCCACCCCGGCGTCGCGCGCGGCGACGATCCGGCTGTGGATGAACTCGATCGAGCCGACGTCGACGCCGCGCGTGGGCTGGGCTGCGAGCAGCACCTTGAGGTCACGGCTCATCTCGCGCGCCACGACGACCTTCTGCTGGTTTCCGCCCGACAGCGTGCCCGCCGGAGTCAGCGGACCCTGCGCGCGGATGTCGAACTCCTCGATGCGCTCGCGGGCGAAGTCGTCGAGCGCCCCCCGCCGCAGCGTGCCCGCCGTGACGAACTCGGGTGCGTCGGAGCGGTCGAGCACGAGGTTCTCCGCGATCGACATGCCGCCCACGAGGCCGTCGATCTTCCGGTCCTCGGGAACGAATCCGACGCCCGCGTCGAGGATGCCGCGCACGGAGGCTCCGACGAGCTCCTGACCGTCGAGCGCGATGGAGCCGGTCACCCGGGTCTCGAGGCCCATGATCGCCTCGGTCAGCTCGGTCTGTCCGTTGCCCTGCACGCCCGCGATCGCGAGGATCTCCCCCGGCTGCACCGTGAAGCTCACGTCGTCGACGAGCACGACGCCCTCGGGCGTGAGCACGCGCAGCCCCTCGACGACGAGACCTCCCGGCCGCGGTCGAGCGGGCTCCTTGTGCACCGTCAGCTCGACAGCGCGACCGACCATGAGCGAGGCGAGCTCGGCGTTGGTCGACGTGGGCGACGCCTCCCCCACGACCTTGCCGCGCCGGATGACCGTGATCCGGTCGGCGACCTCGCGCACCTCGCGCAGCTTGTGCGTGATGAACACGATGCCGACGCCCTCGTCGCGCAGCTGCCGCATCATCGCCATGAGCTCGTCGGTCTCCTGCGGCGTGAGCACGGCAGTGGGCTCGTCGAACACGAGCACGCGCGCGTCGCGCGCGAGCGCCTTGATGATCTCGACCCGCTGCTGGACGCCCACGGGCAGGTCCTCGACGATCGCATCGGGGTCGACGTGGAATCCGAAGCGGTCCGCGACCGCACGGACCTCCGCGCGCGCGGCGTCGAGGTCGAGGGCGCCGCTGCGGCGCACCTTCTCATGCCCCAGCGCGACGTTCTCCGCGACGGTGAACACCGGGATGAGCATGAAGTGCTGATGCACCATGCCGATGCCCGCCGCCATCGCGTCGCCGGGCCCGCGGAACCGCTGCGGCACGTCGTCGAGGAGGATCTCCCCCTCGTCGGCCTGGTAGAGGCCGTACAGGACGTTCATGAGCGTCGACTTGCCGGCGCCGTTCTCTCCGAGGAGGGCGTGGATCTCGCCCGGCTCGACGGTCAGGTCGATGTGGTCGTTGGCGACGAGGCTGCCGAATCGCTTCGTGATTCCGCGGAGCTCGAGCTTCATGTGGGCACCCTACCGTGCGCGGATGGTCGTGGACAGAAGTGGGTTGAGCGCGCGTCGGGGCGGCCGGTACGGGCCCGGCCGCCCCGATGCGAGCGATGCGCCTTACGGCGAGTTGGGCGACTCGACGACGATGTCGCCGGCGATGATCTGCTCCTGCAGAGCTGCCAGCTCGTCGGTGAGGCCCTCGGGGAGCTGCGACTCGAAGTCGTGGAAGCTCGACAGGGTCACGCCCTCGTTCTCGAGCGTGCCGACGTAGGGCTCGACGTCGAACTCGCCGGTCGCCGCGGTCGTCGTGGCGTCGAACACGGCCTGGTCGATCGCCTTCTGGATCGACACGTAGACGAGGTCGGCGAGGTCCGGCTCCTTGACCGCGAGGTCGCTGTCGACGCCGATCATGAGGACGTCGTCACCGCTGTCCTGGATGGCTGCCGCCGCGCTCGTGTAGATCGGGCCGCCGACCGGGAGGATGACGTCCACGCCCTGGTCGAGGATGCCCTGCGCGGTCTGGCGTGCGACATCGTTCGCCTCGAACCCGCCCGTGAACGAACCCGTCTGCGACTCCACGTCCCAGCCGACGACCTCGACGTTCGCGCCCTTGTCCTCGTTGTACTTCTCGACGCCGAGCTGGTAGCCGTCCATGAAGACCGCGACCGAGGGGATCTGCGCGCCGCCGAAGGTGCCGACCTTGTTCACGCCCGACTGCGCCGACCAGGCTGCGGCGGCGTAGCCGCCGAGGTACGCGGCCTGCGCCGTGTCGAACACGAGCGGCTTGATGTTCGGCGCGTCCGTCTCGCCGTCGAAGTCGTTGTCGGCCCAGTCGTCGATGATCGCGTAGTCGACGTCGGGGTTCGCCAGCGCCGACTCGACCGTCGCCGCCGAGAGGTTGAACCCGACCGAGATGATGAGCGAGCAGCCCTCCGAGACGAGCGTCTCGAGGTTCGGCGCGTAGTCGTTCGCGTTCGTGGACTCCATCTCGGTGCCCTCGATGCCGAGCTCCTCGATCGCGCGGTCCATGCCCTCCTTGGCGGACTGGTTGAACGAGCGGTCGTTCCAGCCGCCCTCATCGGAGATGAGGCAGGGGTGGAAGTCGCTGTCGACCTCGGTTCCGCCCGTGGTCTCCTCCGGCGCCGACCCGCATCCGGCGAGCAGCACCGCCGAAGCGGTGAGCGCGAGACCGCTGAGCGCAGCCTTCTTGGTGGTCTTCACACTGTCCTCCAGAGTGTGCGGGCCCCGAACCGACCCGGGGCCAATATGCTCACGCTAGTTCGCTCACACCGTGCGAAACGACGATCCGGGCGACCGCAACGCGATAGTTACAAACACGACGACGGGGCCCGGGAACTCCCGGGCCCCGTCGCGGGCGAAGGTCAGCGGCCGCCCTTGAGGATGGCCTGCTTGACCTCGGCGATGGCCTTCGTGACCTCGATGCCGCGCGGGCACGCCTCGGTGCAGTTGAAGGTCGTGCGGCAGCGCCACACGCCCTCCTTGTCGTTGAGGATGTCGAGACGCACCTGCGCCTCGTCGTCGCGCGAGTCGAAGATGAAGCGGTGCGCGTTCACGATGGCGGCGGGGCCGAAGTACTGCCCGTCGGTCCAGAACACGGGGCACGACGAGGTGCACGCCGCGCAGAGGATGCACTTCGTGGTGTCGTCGAAGCGCTCGCGATCGGCGATCGACTGCACGCGCTCCTTGCCCTTGGCGGGCGCGCTGTTCGCCTGCAGGAACGGCTGGACGTCACGGTACGCCGCGAAGAACGGGTCCATGTCGACGACGAGGTCCTTCTCGAGCGGCAGGCCCTTGATCGCCTCGACGTAGATCGGCTTCGAGATGTCGAGGTCCTTGATGAGCGTCTTGCAGGCGAGACGGTTGCGCCCGTTGATCCGCATGGCGTCCGACCCGCAGATGCCGTGCGCGCACGAGCGGCGGAAGGTCAGCGAGCCGTCGACCTCCCACTTGATCTTGTGCAGCGCGTCGAGCACGCGATCGGTCGGGTACATCTCGACGTCGTAGTCGACCCAGCGGGGCTCGCTGTCGGTCTCCGGGTCGAAGCGCCGGACGATGAACGTGACGAGGTACGACTGGATGGCGGTCTCGGCGGCGGGCGCCTCTGCGACGGTCGACATCAGTACTTCCTCTCCATCGGCGGGTAGTTGAACTCGCCCTTCTCGTTCTTGGTGAACACGACGGGCTTCCAGTCGAGCTTGATGTGGTCCTCCGGGTCCGGCGAGTGCGGGTCGCCGGTCAGATAGGCCATCGTGTGCTTCATGAAGTTCTCGTCGTCGCGGTCGGGGTAGTCCTCGCGCATGTGGCCGCCGCGGCTCTCCTTGCGGTTGCGGGCGGCGTAGGCCACGATCTCCGCGAGGTCGAGCAGGAAGCCCAGCTCGATCGCCTCGAGCAGGTCGGTGTTGAACCGCTTGCCCTTGTCGTCGACGTAGATGTTCTTGTAGCGCTCGCGCAGGTCGTGGATGGTGCCCATGACGTTCGTCAGGGTCTCCTCGGTGCGGAACACCTGCGCGTTCGCGTCCATCTGCTCCTGCAGCGTGCGGCGGATGTCGGCGATGCGCTCGGTGCCGTTGGCGGTGCGGATGCGCTCGACGAGCTCGCGCACCTCCTTGGCCGGGTCCTCGGGCAGCGGGACGAGCTCGCCGGTCTTCACGTACTCGACCGCATGGCGGCCCGCTCGCTTGCCGAAGACGTTGATGTCGAGCAGCGAGTTCGTGCCGAGTCGGTTCGCGCCGTGGACCGACACGCACGCGCACTCCCCCGCCGCGTACAGGCCGGGGACGACGGTCGTGTTGTCGGCGAGCACCTGCGCGTCGTTGTTCGTCGGGATGCCGCCCATCGCGTAGTGCGCGGTCGGCATCACGGGCACGGGCTCGACGACGGGGTCGACGCCGAGGTATGTGCGCGCGAACTCCGTGATGTCGGGCAGCTTCGTCTCGAGCACCTCGGCGCCCAGGTGGGTGCAGTCGAGGTAGACGTAGTCCTTGTTGGGTCCGGCGCCGCGGCCCTCGAGGACCTCCTTGACCATGCAGCGGGCGACGATGTCGCGCGGGGCGAGGTCCTTGATCGTCGGCGCGTAGCGCTCCATGAACCGCTCGCCCGAGGCGTTCCGGAGGATGGCTCCCTCGCCGCGCGCGCCCTCGGTCAGCAGGATGCCGAGGCCGGCGAGGCCGGTCGGGTGGAACTGGAAGAACTCGATGTCCTCGAGCGGCAGGCCCTTGCGCCACACGATGCCGACGCCGTCGCCCGTGAGGGTGTGCGCGTTCGACGTCGTCTTGAAGACCTTGCCGAAGCCGCCCGTCGCGAAGATGACGGCCTTGGAGTGGAAGACGTGGAGGTCGCCCGTGGCGAGCTCGTAGGCGACGACGCCCGCGATCTTCGTCGTGCCGTCCGCGTCCTTCACGGTGATGAGGTCGAGCGCGTAGAACTCGTTGAAGAAGTTGATGCCGAGCTTGACGCAGTTCTGGAACAGCGTCTGCAGGATCATGTGGCCCGTGCGGTCGGCCGCGTAGCACGCGCGGCGCACGGGGTTCTTGCCGTGCTCGGCCGTGTGACCGCCGAAGCGACGCTGGTCGATCTTGCCGTCGGGTGTGCGGTTGAACGGCAGGCCCATGTTCTCGAGGTCGATGACGGCGTCGATCGCCTCCTTGGCGAGGATCTCCGCGGCGTCCTGGTCGACGAGGTAGTCGCCGCCCTTCACCGTGTCGAACGTGTGCCACTCCCAGGAGTCCTCCTCCACGTTCGCGAGGGCTGCGGCCATGCCGCCCTGCGCGGCTCCCGTGTGGGAGCGCGTGGGGTACAGCTTCGTGATCACGGCGGTCTTCGCGCCCGGGCCGGCCTCGATGGCCGCGCGCATGCCGGCGCCGCCGGCGCCGACGATCACGATGTCGAACTCGTGGTAGTACACGCCGTCCTTGAGCACGGCGTCGGTGTGCTGTGTCGTCACGTCTCTTCCGTCAATCCCTGTCAGTTGGCCGCAGCCTGGCAGACCTCGAACAGCGCGCTGTCGGGGTTCTCGAACGCGCCGAACACGCCGGCGCACGGGTCGAAGGTGAACACCACGAGCGTGCCGAGCACGATCATGAGCGCGGCGACGATGCCGATGACCCACACGAGCGCGGTGCGCACGGTCTTGCCCTGCACGTAGTCGTTGACGATCGTGCGCATGCCGTTAGCGCCGTGGATGAACGCGAGCCAGAGCATGAGCACGTCCCACCACTGCCAGAACGGCGACGCGAACTTGCCCGCGACGAACGCGAAGTTCAGCGCGTGGACGCCGCCTTCCGGCAGCACGAGGTTCACGAGCAGGTGGCCGAAGATGAGCACGACGAGCAGGACGCCCGACACGCGCATGTAGAGCCATCCCCACTTCTCGAGGTTGACACCGCGGCTGGCGGGCCGCTGCGGGGAGCGGGGTGCGGCGAGGTCTGCGGCGGTCATCAGTGTCCTCCTCCGAAGTCGCCGAACACGTTCATGAGCTGACGCGGGACGAAGCCGGCCATGACCACGGCCCAGACGCCGAGGACTCCCCAGAAGAGCTGGCGCTGGTACTTCGCGCCCTTCGACCAGAAGTCGACGAGGATGATGCGCAGCCCGTTGAACGCGTGGAACGCGATCGCGCCGACGAGCGCGATCTCGCCGATGCCCATGATCGGGTGCTGGTACGTGCCGATCACCGCGTTGTACGCCTCCGGCGAGACGCGGATGAGCGCGGTGTCGAGCACGTGCACGAGAAGGAAGAAGAAGATGGCGATGCCGGTGATGCGGTGCAGCACCCACGACCACATGCCCTCGCGGCCGCGGTACAGGGTGCCCCTCGGTGTTCTCGACGTCGTCTCCGACACCCGGGGCGTCGGTCGCGCGGTAGCGGACAAGATCGTCCTCCTGCTCTCAGGGCCTGCGAGGCGGCTCGTGGACCTGCCGCCGATCGCCCTTCAGGCTACTCCCAGGGGCGCCGAAGCGGCCATTGAGGATCGCCTAACTATCTCGACGTCGAGAGGTCAGGGCACCCTTACTCCGCGTGATTCCGCGCCTCCCGGGGTTCCGAGGCGACGCCTTGTAGCCTGGTGCTCATGCCAGAACCGATCAAGGACTTCTTCGCCGTCATCCCCGCAGGCGGGGTGGGCTCGAGGCTGTGGCCGCTGTCCCGCGCGGAGACGCCCAAGTTCCTCCACGATCTGACCGGTTCCGGCCGCTCGCTGCTCCAGGAGACATGGGATCGGCTGCTGCCGCTGGCCGACCGCGAGCACATCGCCGTGGTGACCGGGCGCGCGCACGGCCCGAAGGTCGAGAACACGCTCCCCGACATGCCGGAGCACAACGTCTTCGTGGAAGCCGACCCGCGCGAGTCGGCCGCCGCGATCGGCCTGGCCGCGGCCATCCTGCACCGCCGCAATCCCGACGTCATCATCGGCTCGTTCGCGGCCGACCACGTCATCAAGCGGCAGCGGGTGTTCGAGTTCACGGTGCGCCAGGCGGTCGCCGTGGCGCGCGAGGGCTACATCTGCACGATCGGCATCCAGCCGTCCGAGCCCGCCGTGGGCTTCGGGTACATCAAGACCGGCGGCGAGCTCGTCATCGACGACGCGCCGCTGGCCGCCATGGTCGACGCGTTCGTCGAGAAGCCCGACCTCGAGACCGCCCGTCGCTACTACGCCGACCGCTCGTTCCTCTGGAACGCCGGCATGTTCATCTCGCGCGCCGACGTCATCCTCGACGAGCTCAAGGCCAACGAGCCCGAGCTGCACCAGGGCCTCGTCGAGATCGCGGAGGCGTGGGATGACCCCGCGCGCAAGGACGAGACCGTCGCACGCGTCTGGCCGACCCTCAAGAAGATCGCGATCGACTACGCCGTCGCGGAGCCCGCGGCCGCGAAGGGGCGCCTCGCCGTCGTCCCCGGCCAGTTCGACTGGGATGACGTCGGCGACTTCGCGAGCCTGTCGAACCTCATCTCCGACGGCGACGGCGAGCGGATGAGCGTGCTCGGGCCGAACGACAAGGTGATCGTCGACGAGTCCACGGGTCTCATCGTGTCGCAGACCAACCGCGTCATCGCGGTCATCGGCGTCGAGAACCTCATCGTCGTCGACACCGACGACGCCCTTCTCGTCACGACGAACGAGCACGCGCAGCGCGTCAAGGGCGTCGTGGGCCGCCTGCATGAGGGCGGCCGCGACAGCGTCCTCTAGAGCCGCCCCCGGTCGTTGAGCGAGCGCCAGCGAGTCGACACTCAGCGAGCGCAGCGAGCCGCCCCCGGTCGTTGAGCGAGCGCCAGCGAGTCGAAACGCAGCGCTCCGCGCCCGGTCGTTGAGCGAGCGCCAGCGAGTCGAAACGCAGCGAGCCGCCCCCGGTCGTTGAGCGAGCGCCAGCGAGTCGAAACGTCCGACCCCCTCGGTAGGGTCGAGATCATGTCTCGAACGATCCGCGTCGCCACAGTCAACGTCAACGGAATCCGCGCAGCCGCCCGCAAGGGGATGGCCGGATGGCTGGATGCTGCCGACGTCGACATCCTCACGCTGCAGGAGGTGCGCGGCGAGCGCGAGCACCTCGACGCGGCGCTGCCCGGATGGCACATCCTCGAGGACAAGGCCCTCCAGAAGGGGCGCGCGGGCGTCGCGATCGCGAGCCGCCTCGAGCCGACGGCGTCGAGCATCGCCCTGGGCGACGACGCGCTCGAGTCGAACGGGCGCTGGCTCGAGGCCGACTTCGAGGTGGAGGGTCACAAGCTCACGGTGGTCAGCGCGTACGTGTTCACGGGCGAGGCCGACACTCCCAAGCAGGAGCAGAAGTGGGCATTCCTCGACGCGATGGACCTCCGGCTTCCCGAGCTCGCCTCCGACGGCGCGCTCGCGGTCGTGACGGGCGACCTCAACGTCGGCCACCGCGAGCTCGACATCAAGAACTGGAAGGGCAACCTCAAGAAGGCGGGCTTCCTGCCGCGCGAGCGCGCCTACTTCGACCGCTGGCTCGGCGCCGAGGGCGAGACCGTCGACTGTGCGGACGGCACGACGGGCACGGGCCTCGGCTGGGTCGACATCGGCCGCCGCTTCCACGGCGAGGTGCCGGGCCCCTACACCTGGTGGTCGCAGCGCGGTCAGGCGTTCGACAACGACGCCGGATGGCGCATCGACTACCAGCTCGCGACGCCGCCGCTCGCGGAGCGCGTCAGCACGTACCGCGTCGATCGTCACGCGTCGTACGCCGAGCGCTGGACGGATCACGCTCCGGTCGTCGTGGACTACGCGTTCTGACCGCTCATGCGGAGGGCGCCTCGGATTCCGAGGCGCCCTCCGCATGTCTCAGCCTCGTGGCTCAGCGGCGCAGGAGATCGATCAGCGCGGCCTTCGTCAGGCGCGAGTAGCCCGAGAGGCCCGCCTCCCGAGCACGAGCCCGCAGGGCCGGGACCGTGAGGCCGGCCAGCTCGTCCGACGCGGGCTCCGGTGCGGCGGAACGGCGCGCACGCCGTGGAGCGGGCGCGGCGGGCGCCGCGGCGATCTCCTCCACGATCCGCTCGATCGGCGCGATCGCGGGAGGTCGCACGACCGTGCGCTTGGCCGCGTCCGCTGCGCGCCTCTCCTTCTCGGTCGCCTTCCTGCGGTCGCCCTTCGCGCCATCCGCGCGCTTCGCGTCCTTCTTCTTCGCGGCGTCCTTCGACGCGGGCTTCGTGTCCTTCTTCTTCGCGGTGTCCTTCTTCGCCGCGTCCTTCTTCGCCGCGGGCTTCGCGTCCTTCTTCGCGGCGTCCCTCTTCTTCGGCGCGGGCTTCTCCGCGGCCGCCTTCTCCTCGGCCTTCCGGACCGCGTCCTCGGTGGCGGAGCGCAGCGCCGCTGCGGCCTCCTCGGCCCGACGCGCCGTGCGCTTGGGCGCCTTCGATGCGCTCTTGGCCGAGGTCCCGGCGATCTCGGCCGCGTCGGCGATGAGGGGCTCGAGGCGCTGCGCGGCCTTCTTCGGGAGCCGCTTCGCGGCCTTCTTCGCGGTCGAGACCGCGTTCGCGGCTTCCTGGAGGGCCTTGTGCGCTGCGCGTTCGCGCTCGGGTGTCTTCGCCATCCCTGCATGGTAGAGCTCCGCGAGAGGCCGTGCCGGTCAGGCCGTCGGCCGTCCTCGGCATTCGTCCAGGCGCGTTCACCGTCCGTTCACCTGCGCACCGCAGTCTCTTCACCGGGCACTCCTAGCGTCACGACGTGCCCTGCGACCCGGCGGGGCTGTCCCTGACACTGAACCGAATGAGGATTCACAGTGAAGATCACTCGTCTTTCGAGCCTGGCGGCCGTGGGCGCCATCGCCGCCCTCACTCTCGCGGGCTGCGCCGCGAACGAGGGTGGAGCCACCCCCGAGACGGAGGGCAGCACCGGCGGCGACAGCGCGCTCAGCGGCACGATCGACGCGACGGGCGCCTCGTCGCAGACCGCCGCGCAGGAGGCCTGGGTCGCCGCGTTCCAGACCGCCAACCCCGACGTCACCGTGAACTACGAGCCCACCGGCTCGGGCACGGGTCGTGAGAACTTCCTCTCCGGCGCGAGCGCCTTCATCGGCTCCGACCGCGCGTTCGACGACGACGAGGTCGCCGCAGGCGGCTTCGGCGCCTGCATGACCGACGACATCGTCGAGGTCCCGCTCTACATCTCGCCGGTCGCCGTCGCCTTCAACCTCGAGGGCGTCGACACGCTCAACCTCGACGCCGCGACGATCGCCGGCATCTTCAAGGGCGAGATCACGAACTGGAACGACGACGCGATCGCCGCGACGAACCCCGACGTCGAGCTGCCCGACCTCGCGATCACGCCCGTTCACCGCTCCGACCCCTCGGGCACGCAGGAGACGTTCACGACGTACCTCCAGGCGACCGCTCCGGACGTGTGGACCGACGAGCCCTCGGACGAGTGGCCGCTCGAGGGCGGCGAGGCCGCACAGGGCACGTCCGGCGTGATCCAGGCGATCAGCGGCGGCAACGGCACGATCGGCTTCGCCGACGCCTCGCAGGTCGGCGACCTCGGCCAGGTCCACGTCGAGGTCGACGGCGAGTTCGTCGCCTACTCGGCGGAGGCCGCCTCGCTCCTCGTCGAGAACTCGCCGCTGGTCGAGGGCCGCGGCGAGGCCGACCTGGTCTTCGACGTCGACCCGGCTTCCGCCACCGACGGCGCGTACCCGATCGCTCTCGTGAGCTACCTCATCGCGTGCGAGCAGTACGAGGACAAGGAGCAGGCCGCTCTGATCAAGGCGTACCTCGAGTACATCGCGAGCGCCGAGGGCCAGGAGGCCGCTGCCGAGAACGCGGGCAGCGCGCCGATCTCCGACGGCCTCCGCGAGCAGGTGCTTGCGGCCATCGACCTCATCCAGGTCGACTGACACAACCTCACGGCGGACAGCTGAGCGACGGTGCCCTCGCGCCCTTGTCCGAGGAAGGATTCCTCGGCAGGATGCGAGGGCACTGTCGCGAAGCCCCGCAGACGACGACCCCCACGATGACCCGAGGACTGGGAGCACATGAGCATCTCTGAGAAGACGGCGGAGGAAGCGCCGCCGGCAGCGCCCGCGCCGGGCGAGCCCATCAAGGCGAAGCAGCGGCTCGGAGACCGGATCTTCTCCGGCACGGCCCTCGGCGCCGGACTGATCATCCTCATCGTGCTCGCCGCGGTCGCGCTCTTCCTGATCGTCCAGAGCATCCCCGCCTTCGAGGCGGACACCACCGACAACCACATGCTGCGCGGCCAGTCGTTCTGGTCCTACGTGTGGCCTCTGATCTTCGGCACCGTCTGGTCGTCGCTGATCGCGCTCATCGTGGCCGCGCCGATCGCCATCGGCATCGCGCTCTTCATCTCGCACTACGCGCCTCGACGACTGGCCGCCGTCCTCGGCTACATCATCGACCTCCTGGCCGCGGTGCCCTCCGTGGTCTTCGGTCTGTGGGGCGGCCTCGTCTTCGCGCCCATGCTCGTCGGCCTCTTCGCGTGGCTCAACGAGAACCTCGGCTGGATCCCGCTCTTCTCGGGCCAGGTGTCCCCGACGGGGCGCACCATCCTCACGGCCTCCCTCGTGCTCGCCGTGATGATCATCCCGATCATGACCGCCATCTCGCGCGAGGTGTTCCTGCAGACGCCCAAGCTCCACGAGGAGGCCGCGCTCGCGCTGGGCGCCACCCGCTGGGAGATGGTGCGGATGGCCGTGCTCCCCTTCGCGCGCGGCGGCATGGTGTCGGCGGCGATGCTCGGTCTGGGGCGCGCCCTCGGCGAGACGATGGCCGTGACGATGGTCCTGTCGGCCTCCGGCGCCATCACCTTCGAGCTGCTCACCTCGACGAACCCGACCCCCATCCCGGCGAACATCGCCCTCCGCTTCCCGGAGGCGCACGACTCGGGCGTCAACACGCTCATCGCGACGGGCCTCATCCTCTTCATCGTGACCTTCGCGGTCAACGCGTTCGCGCGCTGGATCGTCGCGCGCCGCGCCGAGTTCTCGGGAGCCAACTGACATGGCCGCCATCGCCTCCCCCGCGCAGAGCGCGCGCCTGACCTCCGGACGCCTTCCGGGCTGGGCCCCGTGGGCCCTTCTCGTCGGCTGCTTCGTCGCCTCCTCCATCGTCTTCGGCATCATCGCCGCCGGCGGCGAGCTGGCCGACTTCAACATCGCCGGCGCGCTCATCGTCGGCATGATCCTCTACATCCTGCTCATCGCGGTCACGTCGTCGATCGCCGAGAGCAGCCGCAAGGCCGTCGACCGGGTGATGACGGCGCTCGTGTCGACCGCGTTCGTGATCGCGCTCCTCCCGCTCGTCTCGCTCCTCTGGACGGTCGTGGTCAACGGCATCCAGCGCTTCGACGCCGAGTTCTTCTCGTACTCGATGCGCAACATCGTCGGCGAGGGCGGCGGCATCGTGCACGCCATCTGGGGCACGGTCCTCATCACGCTCATGGCGACCCTGATCGCGGTGCCGATCGGCCTGATGACGTCGATCTACCTCGTCGAGTACGGCCGCGGCAAGCTCGCGCGGGCGATCACCTTCTTCGTCGACGTCATGACGGGCATCCCGTCGATCGTCGCCGGTCTGTTCATCTACTCGGTGTTCGCGCTCTTCATCCGCCCGGGCATCTCGATGGGCTTCATGGGCGCACTCGCCCTCGCGGTGCTCATGATCCCGGTCGTCGTCCGCGGAAGCGAGGAGCTCCTCCGCATCGTCCCGAACGAGCTGCGCGAGGCCTCGTACGCGCTCGGCGTGCCGAAGTGGCTCACGATCGTGAAGGTCGTCCTCCCCACGTCGATCGCCGGCATCACGACGACGATCATGCTCGCGATCGCGCGCGTCATCGGCGAGACCGCACCGCTCCTCCTCACGGCGGGGTACACGCTCAGCCTCAACACCAACCTGTTCGACGGGCAGATGATGACGCTGCCGGTGTTCGCGTACAACCAGTACATGAACCAGGGCACGAGCCCCGACGCCGCGGTCGCGCGCGCGTGGGCGGCCGCCCTCACCCTCATCCTCATCGTCATGCTGCTCAACCTCGTCGCGCGTCTCATCGCGAAGGTCTTCGCCCCGAAGACCGCGGGCCGCTGAGCCGAGACTTCTCCGACCACAACGAAGGAACCCCCGTGTCCAAGAGCATCGAAGTCAACGACCTCAACGTCTACTACGGCGACTTCCTCGCCGTCGAGGGCGTCTCGATCGACATCCAGCCCCGCACCGTGACGGCGTTCATCGGCCCGTCGGGCTGCGGCAAGTCCACCTTCCTCCGCACGCTCAACCGCATGCACGAGGTCATCCCGGGTGCGTCCGTCAAGGGCCAGGTGCTCGTCGACGGCCAGGACCTCTACGGCCCGGGTGTCGACCCCGTGCTCGTCCGCCGCCAGGTCGGCATGGTCTTCCAGCGCCCGAACCCCTTCCCCACGATGTCGATCCGCGAGAACGTGCTCGCGGGCGTCAAGCTCAACAACAAGCGCATCTCGAAGAGCGACGCGGACGCCCTCGTCGAGAAGTCGCTCACGGGCGCGAACCTCTGGAACGAGGTCAAGGACCGCCTCGACAAGCCCGGGTCGGGCCTCTCGGGCGGTCAGCAGCAGCGTCTGTGCATCGCGCGCGCCATCGCGGTCTCGCCCGACATCATCCTCATGGACGAGCCCTGCTCGGCCCTCGACCCGATCTCGACCTTCGCGATCGAGGAGCTCATCAGCGAGCTGAAGAACGACTACACGGTCGTCATCGTCACGCACAACATGCAGCAGGCGTCGCGCGTGAGCGACAAGACCGCGTTCTTCAACATCGCGGGCACCGGCAAGCCCGGCAAGCTCATCGAGTACGACGACACCACGAAGATCTTCACGACGCCCCAGGTGCAGGCGACGGAGGACTACGTCTCGGGTCGCTTCGGCTGAACCGCCCCGCGCCCGAAGGGCCGGTCGCGCTTCCGCGGGGCCGGCCCTTCTGCATGGCGGGCGGACGGCGGCGGGCCGCTGTGCGCGCACACCGCCCGGCACGCCCGCGCCGGCCCCGCCGGCAGCGTGTGGCTGGCCCGTGCGCGGAATCGGACTCCTGGGGCTGGTGTGCGCGTGTCCGCCCCAGCAGACACCATCCGCCCCACCGATCCGAATCCGGAGACGCCCTCGCCCCGCCGCCCGTGCGCGGAATCGGACGCCTGGGGCTGGTGCGCGCGTGTCCGCCCCCGCCGACGCCATCCGCCCCACCGATCCGAATCGGCGCACACCCCGGCGGCAGGATGGCCGGTGCAAGCCGGGCAGGGAACGTCGCAGCAGGGCCCCGGCAGGCCCAGCCAGCCCGGCACGCCCGAGCGTCGCCGCGTGCTGAATGCCCCATGGGAATACCCGACAGGGGGTGCCCGTTAGACTGTGATGGCCGGGCCGCAGTAACCCCGGGCTCCAAATTCTGCCGCTGCGAGCGGCCTTCCGCCGAGAGGCGTTTTCTGCGGCTCGGCCTTTTTCATGCCCCGGTCACTCGAGGGCGGGTTATCGGCCAGAAAGAGTGGATGGGTCGGGTGTGTCATCCTCGTCCTGCCCACCCGGCGCGGGCCCAGAGGCCTTCGGTGGCGTCGAGGCCTTGCCCGTAGAGGGTGGGGGTGATCTGGTCGTCGTGGCGGGGTTCGGGTCGGGT